>NZ_JAMYQL010000059.1:0-19169 GCF_040320865.1 Mesorhizobium sp. M0598
AAGCGGTACACATCGCCGACGGACTGGTCATGGATTACGAGGTCGAATGCCCCAAGCACGCGGGCGCCTTTGACTATCGCACCGGCGCGGCAAAGCGGCTGCCGCCTTGTGTCAATCTCAGGACCTATCCTGCGAGGGTCGAAGAGGGCTCCATCCTGGTTGCGATGCCAGTGACAGGAGCCTGAGGCTTGGTGGGGCAGTCGACCTGCTCCCGTACCGCTTCGGTCAGTTAACTACTATGCAAGCGGCGTGCCTAAATGTGCGCTTCCGACTATTTCTGCCTGAAAACTGCCGGTCCGCTATTCGGCCCAAAACCGCCAGGCGGCAACGCGCCTGATATCGCACTTTGAGATCAGCTTTGCCGTTTCCTGAAAACTGACATCGCAGGCGACCCCACTGGAGGTCATGGTGGCGCCATTTGCCGACCTTCATTGCGTTTCTCCAAACCTGCCGTTCGCGCTACAGCCTGATACGACCATCAGCGGGCATGGCTGCGTCCTTGGCTCCGCGCTATCAGTAATCAGTGCCGCTATCGCTTGGTTACGTCATGGTAAAAATCTGATGCTGGACATCAGAGGTCGAACGGTCGGAGTCGACCACCCAAAGCCGAAGTTCTATCCGCGACACTATCCAATTGCCCGTCGCTTGTAATCAAGAGGTCATTGGCCTAATCTGAACTGAGGGGATGAGCAGTCTCCCCGTCAGACGGCTTCCGTCCAAGCACTGCGCAAGATCCTATTGAGGGATGGCGCGCGTGAATGGTACGTTCCTTTCGATTGCACCTCACTTATTGTCGCGAATTGTCGCAACTGCTTTGATGGCTGCGGCAAACCTGCCGGTTGCGACGTTTGACGCTGCGGGCCAAGGCACGGAGCCGCCATTACGGCTCGAGGCCAGAATCCCACTCGGAGATGTGCGCGGCCGCATCGATCACATGGCGATCGATTTAAAGAGGCGGCGCTTGTTCGTTGCAGAACTCGGCAACAACAGCATGGCGGTGGTCGATCTCACCCATCGAACCGTGCTTCGCACAATCAAGGGATTACGGGAACCACAAGGTGTCGCCTACCTGCAAGGGACCGACACCCTGTATGTCGCGAATGCCGGCGACGGCTCGGTTCGATTGTTTCGAGGAGCCGATTATGCCGCTATCGGGAAAGTCGACCTAGGGGAAGATGCCGACAATGTTCGCGTGGATAGCGCGACCAATCGGGTCTTTGTAGGGTATGGCAGCGGTGCGCTGGCTGTCATCAATCCCACGACTAACCGGAAAACCGGCGATGTGCCGCTAAAGGCGCATCACGAAAGTTTTCAGCTCGACGCGAGGACGAGCCACGCCTTTGTGAACCTGCCGGACATACATTCAATCGCGGTCGTCGACCGCACATCACTGGCTCAAATCGCAACCTGGCCGACCGCCGGTTTAGCCGGTAATTTTCCGATGGCGTTGGACGACCCTCACCAGCACGTCCTTATAGCTTTTCGCCACCCTGCGTGGCTCGGCATCTTCTCCATGGGAGACGGTTCGCTCGTCGCGACTGCGAAGATTTGCGGTGATGCCGACGATGTTTTCGTCGATTCGAAACGGCAGCGAGCCTACATCAGCTGCGGAGACGGATTCATTGACGTGATGGATACCTGGGACCCGCCATATCGACGCATCGCGCATATTCCGACTGTGTCCGGTGCACGCACTTCGCTCTTTGTTCCCGCGCTTGACCTGCTTCTTCTCGCGGTTCGAGCGAGCGGAGAGCAGCTGCCGGCAATCTGGGCGTTTCGTCCAACACCTTGAGGTGCGCACCCGTGTGGACGACACGCTCCAGATTGCCAATCGTTTTCCTGTTGAGCTGCACACCGATTGCCTATTCGGCACCGGGCGGAGATGCTTCAATGGCCAGGACCTCTAAGCCCTCAATTTCTTGCATCACGTTTCCAGCGATACCTTGCAAATCGCCGTACATGCCGACGGTCGACTCGATTACGCCTTGTTGGATGATGCTGAGCTCTATTGGATCATGCAAAACGGCATAAAATGACCGGGATGCCTGCGTTTGGTCCAACGCACAACCAGGAAGAGCTATGGGCGATGGTGGCCTTTACCCGACGTCTTCCAGAGATGTCGCAATCGGAATACGAGAAAATCACCGAAGCCTCTGAAGGGCATCATCAGGCTGGAGGTGAAGACCGTGCACCGGCTGCGTTTCGCAAGTGAGTCGTACAGGGACTGCGGAAGGGCGGTCGTGATCGCTGTCCGGTCGTGAGGACGAAGGGCCGCCTGATCCTCGGCTGTAGATCGTGTTCGCGCATCAGGCGACGAATCTTCCCTGCCGGCCAGGGCGGTGACGCTTGATAGCCAGGTTCGAATTTGTTGCGGAGGGCGCTGCTGGGATCACCGGTCCTAACTTGGTAAGACGTAGGTAGGTTGGATTGTCCGGTTCAATTGGTCATGACTGCGACGCAACGTCCGCTTCCGAGACGCGATCTGACGGAACTTCTTCCGCGATGGCAGCCTTCTTTTCAAGTTGCGACAGATGCAGGACCTCTTCGAGACAGAGCGCGCCGCCATCTCCGTTGCCGACCGTCCCGCGCCGCGAATTCACGCGGGCCAACTCGAGGACGACCTGAGGACAACCGGGGCGACGCGCGTTGGTGTATATGACGATCGGCACGGTGAAGTGGGTGGAGCTTGGTGTCCGCACGCCCTGTATGCAAGGTCACGGGCAGGTTCTGCCCCTATTCCCGACCTTGACAGCCAAGCGCAATATGCGCCAGTTGCGTCTTCGGTCGTTGCAAGCGGTTGACACGATATGATGCAGCATTGTTGGGCAGCAGCCTGAGGATTGAAACCGATATTCACCTCGTTGGAAGTCTAACGCGACTCCGTCATGATCTTCCGGCCCTGTCGAGCGACGCTGCCAAAGCCGTTGACGCCAACGCAGGTGATGAGGGCAGGCTAGATCAGTGCAGCAGATCCGCCCGGCGACTTATCTTTTCGCGGCCCGAGCCTTGCGCGACATGGGCGACGGCTTCGTGGCCGTTCTGTTGCCGGTCTATCTCCTCGCATTAGGCTTCGCGCCTCTGCAGGTCGGCATCATTGCAACCGCATCGCTGCTCGGTTCAGCGCTCTTGACCATCGCCGTCGGACTCCTTGGTGCCCGACACGATCACCGCCAACTCCTGCTTGCCGCCGCCAGTCTGATGGTCGCCACGGGTGTGGCCTTTGCTGTGGTCCACGACTACGCGCTGCTTTTGGTGATCGCCTTCGCAGGCACCATCAATCCGTCGGCCGGCAGCGTCAGCGTATTCGTGCCCTTAGAGCATGCCGTGCTCACACGCGAAGTCACCCACGCCGCGCGGACCAAGATGTTCGCGCGCTACAGCCTTGTGGGTGCGCTCGCAGCCGCGGTTGGCGCGCTCGCTTCGGCGACACCTGATCTTCTGGCTCCAGCCGGCCTCGATCAACTCACCGGCATCAAGGCGATGTTCGTGCTCTATGCGTTGCTGGGCCTGCTCGGCGGTCTCCTTTACGCGCAGATCCCGCAGCGCCGTCCAACGTCGGACCCCGGCAGCACGTCCGCGCTTGGCCCCTCGCGGAATATCGTTTTCAAGCTTGCGGCCCTTTTTAGCCTTGATGCCTTTGCCGGCGGCTTCCTCGTCCAGTCGCTGCTTGCCCTGTGGCTTTTCGAAAAATTCGACCTGTCGCTTTCGGAAGCGGGCTTTTTCTTCTTCTGGTCCGGCGTCCTTTCGGCGTTCTCATTCCCCGTTGCCGCCTGGCTGTCGCGGCACATCGGACTCATCAACACGATGGTGTTCACACACATTCCGTCCAGCATCGCCCTGATGCTGGCGGCGCTTGCGCCGACGCTCCCTCTGGCGCTCGCCCTGCTGCTGATCCGTGCCGCGCTTTCGCAGATGGACGTCCCGACGCGCTCATCTTACGTCATGGCGGTCGTCACGGAGGCGGAGCGGGCAGCCGCCGCGAGCTTCACATCGGTCCCGCGCAGTTTGGCTGCCGCAGCCAGTCCCGCCCTGGCGGGCGCTCTGTTCGCTGCCTCGTTCCGGGCATGGCCCCTCCTCATCTGCGGCACACTCAAAATCATTTATGATCTGCTGCTGCTGATGCAGTTCCAGAACGTCAAGCCGCCAGAGGAACGCTGATATTTCTTGAGCGGGAGGGGTCAATCGCGAAGGCAAATGTTGGAAAGGTCGTCGATCACTTCGGCTCTGACTCCGGACTTGTCGAATGCCTAATGTGACCCGACATCCTCGACGCGATGCCTGCAGACCATCACCCGCAGCGCAGCAGACAACGAAAGTCTCCGCTGGGCTCTGCCGATCAGGTAGGCCGTGCTTTGTAAAAGCGGCACCAACCATCGGGGCTGATTTCACCCGCGACAATCTCGGATGCATTCGGCTTCAGGAAATGGGTGCACCCGGCACAGCGGCGACCTTTGTTTGGAACATCCTAATAAAGCGCCACAGGCTTTGGGGTTGTTTCGGCGCCGCGCGCCGCAGGCTGACCTGTCATGCAGGAAGGACACCTGCACCGGCAAATCGCCGCGCCGGTCATCGACACCTTAAGAAATTTCCGGCGAGACAGCGCTTGCCCTGGCTCACGTTGTGCCGACCCGCAATTTATCTCACCACGATCTTCTTTAATGATCTTTCCTCTCAATCGAACCCAAAGAAGCGCCGAGTGCTGATCAGATCGATTTGAGGTACTCGATCAGATCACTCTTTTCCTGATCGGTCAGATCAAGGCCGAGATGGCCGTCATCGTGCTCCTTCTGCGCAAGACGTCGATCGGTTCCACTCCTCCACTCCTCCTGCCAGGGGTCGATCAAGTTTAAGGACCGGACGTCTCCTCCCGGCTCGAGGTCTATTTCAATAAAACCGTACGTCACCGTCCTGCTTCCTTGATCCCTTGCCTTCCCTTACAATCCCTTCCGGACACAGAGGAGTTCCGCCATGAGCGAAGACGCCGTCAACATGTCGATCCGCAAGTTCCTGAAGGAAGTCGGCGTCACCTCCCAGCGCAAGATCGAGGAGACGGTGCGCGAAGGGCAAATCGGCGGCAAGAAGCTGAAGGTCCGCATGACGCTGACGGCGGAAGGCACCGGCCTCAACCACGTGGTGGACGGCGAGATCGAACTTCCATAAGCCGGGCGAAGCGACCTAGCGAAACGTCCGACGCGGCCGAAAGCGGTCGAGACGGATCAGCGGTTGGAATGGCGTTTGGCCGGGTCGATGTAGTACCGCTCACCCTACGCTCTTGCGATTCTGAGGGAACGGCTCGCTCCGGGTCAATTCACGGCCATGACCCCAAGCGGACGCTCATTCGCCCAGGCGAGGTCGTGGAGGCGCCATTTCAGGCCGCTGGCGCCGTTGATCAGGATGGCCACCCCGCATCAAAAGCGCACGTACCGATTTACCAGTTGCTCCGCTTTTCGCGTTCAAATGCACAGCTTTTGGTCTCCTGCCGTTCTCTTAGGGGATGGCCGGGGAGGTTTTTCAGGCAAAGATGACTTCGGCGAACTCTCATCAGTTGGTGGCTCTGTGGCCGATGTGTCACACAGCAAGACGCAATGCCGGTTCGGGTCAAAAAGCAATTGATTGGTACGCAATGATAATTCACCTTCATATCAAGGCGGGCTTGGCTGGATGATGCAGAGGGGGACCTCTGAATGCGCCTGAGCCATTTTGTCCGTGACGGTTTGGCAAGTAGGGCACCTAGATTTGCTCTCATTCCATCATTGACGTGCCAGAAGTGCTGGCCGCCTGCCGTCGACACCAACAACAGCTTCCGATCTTCTACTTCTTCTGACTTGACACTGCCGTCGCCTCGATGCGCCGGCGGCCATCGAGAGTAGCGAGATGCGCGCAATACCCTTTGTTTCGACGATAGTGGCGATGGTAGCGGAGGTCGCGACAGCGGAGGCCGGGGGCTTTGCGGTCCGCGAGCAATCCGCCTACGGACAGGGCTCGAGCTTTGCCGGCATGGCAGCGCCGGGCGATTCGATCAGCTCGATGTTCTGGAATCCGGCGGCGGTGACCACGGTGACCAATCCGACCATCGAGGGCAATCTGACAGCCATTTTCCCGCGCTCGGAGCTTGATGTCGACCCCACGCGTTCAACGCTTACGGCGTTGGGCATTACAGGCAATGGCGGCAACGTTGGCGAGACCGGCATCGTGCCGGCGGGCTATTTTGCAGTGCCGGTCACCGACGAGTTCTATATCGGCTTGAGCGTCACCGCGCCCTATGGCCTCACTACGACTTCGCACGCGCCATGGGTCGGGATGTTCAGCCATCTCGACGCGGAGGTGGTGTCGGTCAACGCGACTCCGGTGCTCGGCTTCAAGCTCAATGACATGATCAGCGTCGGCATCGGCATGCAGATCGAGTATTTCGACGTCGACATCGAAACGGCGCTCGCACCGACCGCCACGCCGCCACGGCAACAGCTTAAGGGCGATGACGTCAATGCCGGTTTCGTTGCCGGCGTGACGTTGACGCCCTTCGACGGCACTACCATCGGCATCGGCTACCGTTCGATGGTCAAGCATTCGCTGAACGGCAGCCAGTCCTTCGGCATCCCCGTCGTTACGCCGATCGGCACGATACCCGCGGGAACCTATCCGGTCTCCGCCGACATCACGCTACCTGAAACTGTATCGATCGGCGTGCGTCAGCGCATCAACGACGCTTTCACGGTCATGGCCGGCATGGAGTGGGCCAATTGGAGCCGGATTCAGACCGTGCCGTTCGGCGGTTCGCCGGCCCGCACGAGCTTGGCACTCGATTTCGACGATGGATGGTTCTTCTCGCTCGGTGGCGAGTACAAATACAATCCCAATTGGACGTTCCGGGCCGGTCTCGGCTATGAGATCGCACCAACCACGGACGAGCACCGCTCCATGCGCCTGCCGGATGCAGACCGCGTCTGGGCCAGCATTGGCGCGAGCTACAACTGGAACGAGCGGCTTTCGATCAACGCCGCCTATACACACCTCTTCGTAGACGATGCGCCGGTCGACGAAACGACGGCAAACATTCGTTATGCCGGTGCGGCCGACGGCCGCGTCGACATCATCTCGCTCGGCGTGCGTTACAAATTCGGCGGATAGGAGTTCAATCCCTTGGCGCGCAGTTCGGCAGGGCTGCAGGAACAAGGTCCGCGCCGTCCTTTGATGGCAGCCTCGGCCTTCAGGCGCTTGCAGGCAGCCTCCGCGAGCCTTCAGAAAAATACCTTTGGCTCACCGCCGGAGGAGTCGATCAAGTCCAAGAACTTCCGGCAAGGCAATAGCTAGCTGAACTCCGCGACGCGCAGTTGTCGCTCAAGCCATTTGGCGAGCATTGGGAAGCGATCGACCATCTGCATCGGGACATAAAGTGGGCGCTCAATCTGCTTAACAATAGGCCGGCGGACTACGAGGAGCCGCATTTCGCGCCCATGTCGCGAGGGTGAAGAACTAGCCTATCAGTTTAGTGAAGTCGTGGCGCCGCGCGCGAACATGTGCCAGCAAATTCGTTTCGTTTACGACCCCTGATTGAAAGAGGTTCAGCGTGGTCGAGGCCAGAATCTGACCGTCTATCGGGGTGCTGTACCATTTGGCGTCGGCGGTTACCTGGTCGACAACCCGCTGGCAGATCGCCCGATCTTTAGGTCTAAGGAACTGACTGTTCAGTGCTCGTAGCATCTCGACGCCTTGAAACGGGGAGTCACCTGTCTCCCGCGCGATACCCATGCGTGGTCTCCGAGCATGGACCCTAAACGCATTCAGGCAGAAAATTGCCATTCGTTTGAGTGGTACCGATGTCGCGTGGATAAGCGGCGGTCCGCGAGCTAATCCACCATGTCGCGGAGCGGCTACTTGCGCTTTGGCGTCCTGTACTTCTCGACCAGCCTGACCTTGTCGATGTCGATCGTCACCAGCGGTCCCAGATCGACGGTCACCCTGCCGCCTTCCTCGTCTATGCGCGTGATCTGTCCGGCAAGCTCGATCTGCTGCCCCTTCTTCACCTTGGTATGATCGATGATCGAATGCGGAAAGCTATAGCTCGGGATGGAAACGCTGACGTGGTCCTCAGTGACCCGTCTGCGGACTGTGGCTGTGATCGCCACCACGTCACCAATACCTATGCCCCGCGCCATTCCATGAGTCTGGTGCGCTCGGCGCCTTACTCAAGATATTGCTAATTATGGATGAGCCCGCTTCCTCCAATCGATGGATGAAACCGATCGTGGGCCGGTGCTACTTTGATGCATCTCGCGACTTACCCGACAAGAGCTGGCTCCAGGGGCAAAATATGAGCAAGGCGACTCTCATTGCTATCGCAATCCTCGCGATCAGTGTCGGCTGTGCCGAAGCCAAGGACCGTAAGGTCGAAACCGCGACGCTCGGCACGTACGCCAATTCGAAGAACCTGCCGGTTTGTACCGCGTCAAGCTCACTCTTCGAAGTCCTCGGTGATAAATGTTTTCTCGTCACAGGTTCGATGATCTATGGCGACATCGCCGAACTCTCCCGGACAATCACTTTGAGTTGGTAGCAACAACCTCCCAGCGCGGCCTCCATTCTCCGGTATGAAGTTGCGTCGCAGGGGCTGCCTTCGCCCAGATATCGACCCAGTCTTGGAAGATAGACCGCATCAGTCGTCTACCTTTGCCTGAGCTGAAAAGCTGATCGAAACAATTCGGAATAAGGGTGCTCGTTTTGCCGTACCTGGTGTGGTGGATCTTAGCGACATCGCGGCCAGCGCCGACGGCGTCGCCAAGATCGTGCTCGAGTCCATTCAGGAAATGTTGCTGAAGCTCGCCCTGCAAATGGCTCGAGACGACTTCGAGGATCGCCGAGAACGCCAGAGGCAAGGCATCGAATTGGCAAAGGCGGGCGGGAAATATGCTGGACGCCAAGCTGACCTGGTGACACACGAACGCATTATTGTCTTCCGGTCTGGCGGCAACAGTATCAGCAGGACGGCGAAGCTGACCGGCTGCAGCGAAGCGCAGGTGAAGCGCGTCTGGGCTCGACATCAGAAGGAAAGCGGGAAGCAGGAAATGTTGTCGCAAAAGTTGAGTTCTGCGACTGTGCAAAGTCCGATGCAAAACCGTCGCCTTGATCGGGAGTTTTCGCGACTATGGAAGGTCGCGAGAGGTGGTTTTCTTCCGTAGCTCCCTCGATCGGAACGAGAAAAAAGCGCCAATTGCTGCCGTTCGCTTGCTGCCGACGAACGACCGCTTTCCACACCGGTCATTTCATGCCGTCGCTCGGTTCGCCCGCGGGTCACTCATTGGGCTGCGTTCATCACTAACTTGACCGGCCAAGCCACCGGACAACTTCGTAAGCCAGCATAGGGCGGCGAAACCCCTTCAGCCTCAGTTCGCCAACTGGAACGGATTCGACCAATGATTCAACGGCACCAAGAACCCGTTGGCTGACGAGAATCTGGCGAGACTTGGCCTCCTCGCACAATCGAGCCGCATGGTTCGACACAGTGCCAATCACCGCATAGTCCGCGCGCTGATCGAAACCGATCCGCCCTATGGTGGCGTGGCCCCGGGCAATACCGATTCCGAAGCCAAGCAAGTAGTCCCGTTTGCGCCATCGCTCTGAATGCTCGTCAATTGCGTCACGCATCGCCGCAGCCATTGAGACAGCCCTCTCGGTGTGATCGGCACAGGGCAGCGGATCATTGAAAACAACAACGATACCGTCGCCCACGAACCGCTCCAAAGTCCCCTCGTGACGGACGATTTGTTCGCCGAGACAGGAATGGTACTCGCCAAGGACCATCATTACCTCCTCGGGCTCGGCAGTCTCGGCGAAGGCTGTAAAGCCGCGCAAGTCGCAGAAAACGACGGTCACCTCGCGACGGTGGCTTTGAAGAAGCGCGTCTCCATTGCCTGCCGCAACGACAAGGTCGGCGACCTGCGCGGGAAGAAAGCGTCGGAGCCGGCCGATTCGCTCGATCTCCGTAACCTGCTCCGCCACTGTTTGTTCAAGAGAGCGATTCCATGCAGCCAATTGCGCTGCCTGATCCTCGAGGAGCCGCGTCTGGCTCTCCACGGTATCGTATAGCGCCTTCTGGCGCAGCATCGAGCGTACGCGCGCCATTAGTGCCCTGTGCTCGAACGGCTTGGTTAGATAGTCATCGCCGCCGGCATCCAACCCCTCGACCACATCTCGTGTATCGGCTTTTGCGGTCACAAGGATAACGGGGATCGATCGCAGGGAAACGTCTGCCTTAAGCGTCCGCACGACGCTTATCCCGTCGAGCTTCGGCATCATGATGTCGAGGAGGATCAGGTCCGGCTTGAGGGTGCGCACCATGGCAAGCCCCTCTTCGCCGTCCGCTGCAGTCACCACTTCGTAGCCATTCGCCTCGAGGCGCATGCGCAGGATTTCGAGATTTTCCGGCGTGTCGTCGACGGCGAGAATGCGAGGCGGATCGTGCAAGGCCCTGTCTCCTCAGGAAAGCAACTCCCGGATCTTGGCAAGCAGCTGGCGCGGACTGAATGGCTTGGCAATGTAGCCATCGCACCCTGCAGCAAGGGCTTTCGCTTCGTCGCCTGACAATGCGTAGGAGGTGACGGCGATTATCGGAATGTGCCGGAGCGCCGGGTCAGCCTTTATGCGGTTGGCAGCTTCATACCCGTCGATCACCGGAAGCTGAATATCCATCAGGATCAGGTCCGGCTTTTGCGCTGCGGCGGCAGCGACGCCGGCAGCACCGTCCGCGGCCTCGATCAGTTCGTATTCGGTGGTGGCGATGAGATCGCGCACGATCTGCCGGTTGTCCTCGGTGTCTTCCACCATCAGGATTCTCTTCCTCATGCTGCCTTCACATCCTCTCCCGCTCGGATCGGTATCTTCATGCGGAATGTCGAGCCTGAACCCGGCACGGACTCGACGCCTATGGTTCCACCATGCATTTCGACGATACGCTTCGAAATCGCCAGGCCGAGACCCGTGCCACCCTTCTGCCTGGTGCTGCTGTTGTCGACCTGTTGGAATTCATCGAAAATGAGCGCCTGGTCTGTGGGTGCAATGCCGGGACCCGTGTCGCGTACGATGATCTCGAAGTGGCCGTCGACCGCGTCGGCAAGGATGTCGATCGCGCCCCTCTCCGTGAACTTGACGGCATTGCCGGCAAGGTTGAGCAGGACTTGGGTCAGGCGGCGTTCGTCCCCGCGGCCCAGGGGAAGGTTTTCGGCGACGGTCACAGCGAGCGAAAGCCCTTTTGAACGCGCCAGCGGCTCCACAGCTGTAACGGTCGATCGAACAATTTGCCCAACGGAATAATCCTCGAGCGCCAGCGTGAGCTGACCCGCTTCGATCTTTGAAAGATCGAGCACGTCGTTGATGAGCCCCAAGAGATGACGGCCGTTTGCTTGCACGCGCGCCACGGTTGCCTTTGCTTTGTCCGGGAGCTCCCCGTAAATCCCGTCGACCAAAAGTTCGGTAAAGCCCAGAACCGAATTGAGCGGCGTCCTCAGCTCGTGGCTCATATTCGCGAGGAACTGAGACTTATGGCGGCTGGCCGCCTCTAGCTCCCGGCCTTTTTCTTCGATCTCGCGGAACAGCTTCGCGTTTTGAATGGCAAGCACCGATTGGGCTGCAAAGGTTTCCATCAGATGGACGATTTGCTGGTCGAATTCACCTGGGTTGCGTCGCCTGACGACGAGCGCGCCGACGATCTTGTTCGGCCTGAGCAGCGGAACCACCAGGACGCCGCGATATCCGGCGTCGAGGACGATCTTCTGAGCGGGAGAGGGCGTTCCTTCGCTGAGATCGGGTACCTGGACAGGCGCACGGCGCCGTGCGGCGTCGCCAATCCCGGGATCGTTCAGCCCGATGGCCTGGTCGGAAATCGCGGCAATGAGCTCATCGCCCATCCCATAAGTCGCGCGTGAGCGGAATTGTTGTCTGGTGCTGCTGAACACATAGATAGTGCCCGCATCCGTGTCCGAGAGTTGAACTGCCTTCGCCACGATCGTCTGTAGCACCGTGTCGAGATCGAGCGTCGAATTGACCGCCTTGCTGACTTCCCCGAGCGCCTCCAGTTCGCCGACTGATCGCGCAAGCTCGGCCGTGCGCGCCTGCACCTCTTGATATAGCCGCCCCAGCTGCTCGGACGTCTGGTTGACATTGCCGGCAAGCACTCCGAGCTCGTCCCGATTGACGACGGCAACCTGCTGCGCAAAGTCGCCGGCTGCTATCTGGCGCAGACGCGTCTCGATCTTCTTGACCGGCTCGATCAACGACCAGGAGATGATGTAGCCAAGCGCCAGCGCCAGCAGAATGCTACCCACCGCAAAGGAGACCACGATCAGCCGGGAGGTGCCGTACGCCCCCTTGGTCGTTTCGATGGCGGTCACCATGTCGGCTTCGGCGATGTTGACCAACTGGTTCGTCAGCCGTTCGAGGCGCTCGGCCAATGGCATGATCTCAGTTTGCTGAACCTTGCGCGCCTCGTCCGTGCGGCCGGCGCGGATGAGCTCCACGACCTGTGTCACCCCCGCCGTAAACCGGTCGTACTCTTGCCGGACTTGGCCGAGCACTGCCGCCTCACTTTCGGCCACGAACTCCATGCGGTCGAGGTCGTAGCCAAACTGGCTGAGCTGGCGCAGCGCTGCATCCAGCATCCGGTCGTCCTGAAGCAAGAGCGCGGTAGAGATGCTGTAGAGTTGGTTCGTCGTGTCGTGCTGAACCTGGCGGTAGGCTGCGATCCGGCGCTGCAGCTTGATCAACTCATTTGTTTGATCGTTGATCCCGCTCAACACCTGCAACCCGACGGCCCCGAGCACGATCAGCAGGCCGACGATCGACAGAAAGGCGATCAGCAGCTTGGTCTGCACGCGCGCCGGCAGCCGCGCAACCCAGCCCACCAGCCGGTTTGTGATGTTATTTGGATTCGTCCAAGAGGCTGAGAAGGTCACCCCGGAACTCCTCCAAGTCGAACCGGACGCCGAGATACTGTACGCGCAAGGTGCCGGTCGGGTCTATGAGCGACGTCAGGAATGTGTGATCGACGTCTCCTTTCGCCACCTTCCTCGCGAAGATGCCGTACTTGCGTCCGACCTCACGGATGGTTGTCGGATCGCCTGTGAGAAACGCCCAACCGTCCAGATCAGCGCCGAAGTCCTGTGCATATTGCTTCAGCACTTCGGGCGTATCGTGCTCCGGATCGACGGTGATCGAAACGAAGGCAACACTGGGCCCGAACGCAGAACCTAGCTTGTCCTGCACGTGCGCCATGTTGGCGGTCAGCATCGGGCAGAGGTCGGGACAATAAGTATAGATGAAGGTGACGGCGACCACCTTGCCGCGAAAGTCGTGGAGCGACACGGGCGCTCCATCCTGCGACGTCAGCGTAAAATCGGGGGCCGGTCCGATCCTCGGCAGGCGCTGGTCGTGCGGCGCGTCGTGCGCGAGCGCTGGCCAGGGAACAAGCAGCGCCAACAGCAGAGCGCCGGCCAGCCACCTGCTCATATCTTCAACTCGCGCTTCAGTTCGTTGAGGAAACGCCAGTCGGTGCCTTGGGCCAGGAGCTTCTGGGGGGCGCTCTTGAGCATCCCGACCTCGTGTAGGCGCAGGGCGTAGAAGCGCAGGGTGTCCTCCGCGCTATACTCGCGCCACTGACCGTAGGGGATCTCCTTCATGACCTGGACGGCAAGGTCGTAGCGCTTAGTAAAGCCCTGGTCCAACAGGAACTGCGCGGACTGCTCGGGCTCGCTGGCGCAGAAATCCGCCGCTTTCAAGATGGCGCGGAGGGCGCGTTTGGTGGCCACCGGATTCGTGCGGACGAACTCCCGGTTCCCAGCCAGCATGCAGCAGAAGTATTGCGACCAGGGCCGGTCCACAGTGCTGCTAATGACCACATGGCCGATCTGCTGCTCCCGCATCTCCTGCGGTTCGGGGGGAAAGCCTAGGTAGGCATCGATCTTCCCCTCACTTAGGAGCCGGATGGATTCGGATCCCGGATGCGTGACGAAGTGTATGTCCTTGTGGAGGTCCAGGCCCACATACGCCGTCATAGTGGCGAGAAAGACGTATCGGCTGGAATCCAGCGCCGGCACGGCCACGGTCTTCCCCTTGAGGTCGCGAATCGCCTGGACGCGATCGGTCCCGAACAGCTCAAAGCAGCCGACGTGGAGTCCTGCCAGGATGACGATGGGATCCCCCGCCTCCAGGCGGAGAAGGAGCGGGGCGGCGAAATGGTTATTAAGGTCGGCTTCACCGGAGGCGAGGGCCGTCTCGATATCTGCGGTCCCCTCTTTTTGGAGGTAAGTGACCTCGGTGAACCCTTCGCTGCGCAGCAGTTCTTCGGCTACATACTGGGGGGCCTGACAGATGCTGGGAATCCGGACGAGCCGGATCCGCGTGGTCTCAGGCGGTGGCTCCGCAGCGGCGGCTCGCCTGGGGTGCCACCCCAGTAGCCCCGCTGTCCCCGCCAGCGTTATCCCACGCAGGAACCTCCGTCGGCTGAACCGTCCGGGGTATAGGGTATGCATGGGAACCTCCCTTCCAAATGCTGGCCAGTGTGACACCGAGAACGCTGACCGGTGGACAAGCCCGAGCGTCGGCCATGCCAGCATGGCGAGCTCCAGGCCATATATTTACTAGTTGCTCACGTCTTCAACTCGCGCTTCAGCTCGTTGAGGAAGCGCCAGTCCGTGCCCACGGCGATGATCGTCTGTGGGCTTGACTTGATCATGCCGTAAAACCGTACGGTGTCCTCGGGCTCGTATTCGCGCCACTTGCCATAAGGCACGTCATTCATCGTCTGCAGGGCATAGTCATAGTTGGTGGTGAACCCGTTATCGACGATCTGTTGCGCGACGCGCCGTGGCTCGGTGAAACAAAGGTCCGCCGCTCTGAAAATGGCGCGCAATACGCGCTTGGTGGCAGCCGGATTGTTCCGAACGAACTCCGCATTGCCCGCCAGCATGCAGCAGAAGTACTGCGACCAGGGACGATCGATAGCACTATTTACGACCACACGGCCGATGTTGCGGGCGCGCAGCTCCTGAGGCTCGGGCGGAAAGCCGAGGAACGCATCGACCTTTCCTTCTACAAAAAGCTCCATGGGCTTTGCGGAGGGACTGGAGACCCAGCTGATGTCCTTGTCGGGATCGAGCCCGACATAAGCTGCCATGCTGGTCACGAACACATGCGGGGTTGATCCCAGTCCTTGTATGCCGACACTCTTGCCCTTCAGGTCTGTGATGCTGCGGATATTCTCTTTTCCGAAGAGTTCAAAGCAACCGGGGTGCACGCCCGCCAGCACCGTGATCGGATCTCCGGCATCGATCGCAAGGGCGAGTGGTGCGGCGAAATTCAGACTGAAATCCACCTCGCCGCGCGCGATCTTCTCCGATTGCCCGACGCCTGCTTCCGCTGCCACATAACGGACGTCGGTGAAGCCCTCTGCGCGCAGCAGTTCCTCTGCTACGTACTGCGGCGCAATGCAGATGCCACTGATCTTTGCAAGGCGGATGGAGGTGGTCTCAGGCGGGGGCTCGGCCCGGGCGCTTGTCGCTCTGCCGAGAAGGCCCGCGAGACCAGCTGCCGCAGCGCCGGCTAAGAAATGGCGGCGATTCTGGATCTGCATCGGATGCTGCTCTCCCACAAGCTGCAAACAGATTGCAGTCGGAACGAACAAAAGAGGTTCCGGCAGAAGCGGATAGTCTCGTGAGCGCGCCGAGTAGTCAAAGCGCGCCCAGTCCAGATGTGGGAGTCTTACGCTCTCAGTCGCCGGACCAGGAATGTCCCAACCAGCGATAAGCAAATATACTCCTGATTTGCGTTTGGAGCGAGGGTAAAGCTCAATCGCTGCCAAAACACAACCTAGAGCAGCGGGGCCCGTTTTGGGTCCACATTCTACCTGAGCCACGCGAACACAGATCGCCACATCGGCTGCCCCGCAGCCTCCGACACCCGAACGTCCGCCGTACTCTTTTTCGGACCTTCGACAGCGTGTCGACGATCGTCTGCATCGGATCATGGGTTTGAATTCGACCGCCGTCGAACGAACTTCTGTTTTGGCTCTGGAATGTTGCCCTTCGCCTCGTCAATTGGAACGAGCAAGTTGCGCCATGTTCAGACATTCGCGGTGCTTCTCCAGAGCGGACGTTAGCTCATCGGTAGGAGTCGACCTGCGGACCATGCCTGATGGTAGGTGTAAGGGAACGGGGTGACCCCCATGCGATGAAGCGGCGGTAGGCCGCCGCTCCGAATTTGAGCGGCCCGTCCGGCAACGCTATAATTGACCGGCAGGGGACGTTATCGATGACGCAAATCAGAGCCATGACTGAGCAGGACGTGCCGTCGGTATCGCTGCTCATTGGAGAGTCTTGGCGCAGGACGTACTCGCCAATCATGGGTGCCGAGACCGCGGCCCGGATTTTGGATGAAGATCACACGCTGCAGCGGATTGCGGCGGAACTGACAGACACCAACAAAATGTCGTTCGTGGCAGAACGGCCAGACGGCTCGATTGCCGGCTACGCGATGGCTAAGATGAATGAAGCCGGCGACGTCATGCTTGACCGGCTCCACATCGATCAAAGCGAGTACGGCACCGGGCTAGCCGCTAATATATTGCACGCTGTCTTTGCCGCCCATTCCGGCATCCCGAGCATCGCACTCGAAGTGCTCGAGGGAAACGACCGGGCAATGGCCTTTTACTGCAAACATGGTTCGAAGTGGTCGATCGCAGGGCCGCGTCGCACGGTGCAGAAGGCCATGCATCGTTGATTATGCGCAAACTGCTATCGCGCGCCTAGTCGGAACTCGCGCATCGAACAGTACATCACGTCTTCCGTCCCCAGCGCACCGGCGGCCTCCCCGCTCGCAATCCAAATAGACGTCTTTCAGCTGTTTGATTGGCATGTCAGCGTGAGCGAACGCGAGGTCCTGAGCGTCAGAAGCCGACAATGAAGCCGGACTGATTGCGATCAGCAGTGCCGAGCGTCACAGGCGCGAGGGACTTAACAACTGACATGATCATTTTGAGATCCTCCCCAGCTCCCGTCGGTCAACATTCAGTCCTTGGGGTCGCAGGTGTAGTGCCGTTCGAAGGTCCCGTCCGCGCGCCGCTGCTTGTCGAAGCCGCGATGTAAGGCTCGATCGCGCGCTCGTGGACCAGCCAAAGGGGATCTCGGCCGAGGCGTAGCCACTGCCGGCGGCCAACCATTTCGGGATCGAGGCCGAAGCGATCCTGGTGCGCTCGATCGTCGTGCCGGCCGCGCCTGCCTCCGCATGACGGATGGCGCGGCTTCGCAAATCGCACATGATTTCGTCACGTGAGATGCCGATGTCGCCAAGGACGTCATCGGGTAAACGGCTCAACTGGTCCGTTGCCGACAAGAGAGCTTTTCGCTCGGCGCGGAGGCGTAACCACCTGCGAAATGGACCAATGGCGGCAGCATGAATTATAACCATGATCAGATCGTCCCTTCATTGATCTGAATTGACCGGTACGGAACGGCGCGAACGGCACTCCGGGCGGAGAGCGTCAGCCGTCCGCGAGAAGTTAGGCGTAGTGGTCGGTGGATTGGTTTTGCCGCGGCGTGCCTATACGGCGGGCGGTGGCTGGCCCCGGGCCACGCATGTAATAAAGCTCCGGGCGGTAGCGCGGCGCGACAAATTTGCGAAACCCCGCAGCAAGTTTTGTGACGGGAGCCAAGAATTTCATGACTGTTCCCTTTCCCTTCGCCGGCTTGCACACGAGCCGGCGGGCCTGACGTTGCAACAAGGATATGACAGTCGAACCAGGCTCGGCTGTGGGAATTCCCACACCGGGCAAAACATTGGCGAAATCCGCTCCCAGTTTGCATCCCGGAAAGCGGGGCCTGCGGCCATCAAATTTCCTTGGATAGGGAGTAAGGTGAAGTACACTTGATTGAACAAGAGACCGTTGTGACAGGCTCTCTGGCCTTCATCTCAAGACTTTGCGATGCCGACCTCGCCGCGCTGACCAAACGGTGGCACGAGCGCAGCTATCGACACAACGAGCTAATCATTTCCCACGGCGACACTGGTCGCGATGTCTTCTTCCTGCTGGAAGGACGGGCTCGCGTGACACTGGTTTCAGCGGACGGCAGGGAGATAGCGTATCGCGATGTCGAACCGGGTGACATTTTCGGGGAGCTCGGAGGCATTGACGGGATTGCACGCTCTGCCAGCGTAGTCGCGCTGGAGGCAACCCGCGCTGCACGGCTGTCCGGCACAGCATTCCGGGATATCGTGATGACCCACCCGACTTTTGCCTGGATGCTGCTTGAGCATCTGTCTGCCCAGCTCCGGCGCATGACCGAGCGGGTATTCGAATACAGCACTCTGGTCGTGCGAAAACGGCTGATCGTCGAGCTCCTGCATCGGGCGGAGAAAGCCGCACTCGTGGACGGCGAGGTGTCCATAAGCCCGGCACCGACGCATTCCGAGCTGGCGGCAACGATGAGCACGCACAGGGAAGCGGTCTCGCGCGAAATGAGCGACCTCGCCAAGAGAGGCCTGATCGAAAAGCGCGGCAGCAGGTTATTGCTGCATGACGTCTCGGCACTACGGGCGCTGGTCGACAAGAAGGAATAGCGAAGGCTGTCGCTGCGGCGGGGGGCACCGCACGTTTCATACTCCTCGGCCGCAAGTGATTATTCCTTCCGGCAAACCGGGCAACCTAGCGTGCCAGCGCGCGGGTCGGGCTTTGATCGCTTCACCCCTTGCAAGAATCATGACTCGGCTTCTTGATGCGGGCACGGAACGTTATCCCCAGCCTGCTTGCAGACTTACAAGGGCGGATCGAAGGGTGAAGCCGCATGGACGTTAAATACCAAATCTTCGTCAGCTCGACCTATGCCGATTTGGTGGACGATGCACGCATGGGTCGCGGCCACGTCCCGACCCTACAGTGGCAGGCCGGCGTCTTCATACCCATCCATGAAATGTTGTCGATCGGCCTCGTGCCGGAACGGTTGTGTGCTTGCCCAGTGCTGTATCGAGAAATCCGGATTGGAGGCGAGGAATTGCCTTGCTTCCTCCCTGGCCTCTTCCATATGCCCTAGACGTCATGTTCCGAGGCGGAGAACGGTGGCCCGCCCTTTCGTGCGATTAAAAGACGAGGGTTGCTCGGATGGGCCGAGCCGATCCTCACGCACGGAGAG
>NZ_JAMYQL010000060.1:0-17650 GCF_040320865.1 Mesorhizobium sp. M0598
GGTGCTGACGGTCATCACCGGCAATGGCGACGTGCACCTGAAGAACTGGTCTTTGATTTATCCCGGTAAAGGCGACAAGCCGGTGCTTGCACCAATCTACGACCTACTGTCGACCGTGCCATATCTTCCCGCGGACGCCATGGCGCTTTCGCTTGGAGGAGAGCGCTCGTTCAAGGCGCTAGCAGCACCGCGATGGAAAGCATTTGCGAACCGTGCAATCCGGAGCCGCCAGTCCTGAAGGCAGTGGTCGAGACCGTCGAACTCGTCAACGAGCACTGGTGGCATCTGCCTGAGCGCGACGTTGTCGCGGGGAAAGTGCTCGGGTGGATCGACGAGCATGTGAAGGCGATGACGCCGATACTGAACTCCTGCGCCGAGAAGTGAGCCGAGCCTCTTGGCTTAACGTTGGCGGAATGATCGCCAGCGCCGGTGGCCCAGCCTCACTTGGCAGGCTTCTCCCTTTTTGTTGCGCGTCAGTTTTGTCCGCTGTCCAACGATGTCGGATTTGCGACATAGTCGCAGTAGAACTATGATGTTCTTTATAAAACACGTACATGCAGGTTCCGCTGCGAGCCTTAGGTGCTGAGGGAAACGCTTGTCGCATGCAGATGATGTTTATCCGGTGCTCTGGCTGCGGCGAATTGGACCAACAAAGATAGCGTTAGAAAGTATGGCTCCGGCAAAACTCATCCAACATTGCGGTTAAGCGGCCCGACAGTCATCTCCGACAAGCGACAAAATCAACTGAGCGTTCTCGAGTGCCCGTCAGATATGCGCCGTGTGGACCGACGCGACTGCGGTTCAGAATGAGACCCCCGGCGCGTGTCACGATTGCAGGACCCGACGCTCCGGGACAGCTCAAGAACCTCTTGGCTTGCGCGGCGACATGATTGGCGATACTCCAGCCGAATTGGAGCACCAGAAGCTGGCCCAGCAGCAGCTGCAAATCGGGGTGCAGCACGAGTGCCATCATACGTGCGATTAGTGACAACACCAGCGCGACGGCCCAACGACCGCTTGGGCGGCGTGTAAGAAATTCCGCTCGGCACCACTATCTGAAGATAACCAGGGTGCGCCAAGACAAGACAGGCGAGGTCGAGCCGTCAACGAACGCATTGTAAAAAGCGGCAGATGTGTTGGTCGCGGTTGAGCGCCAGCTCGTGTTCAATGTGCGAACGGCCGGCCCAGATCAATGGCAGGCTGGAGCGATACAGAGGTATGCGTAGACCGACGTCCTTGCTGCGGTCTCCCCGATCAAAATCGCCTCAGACTCGCTGCCTGACATTCCCAACTTCTTTCCGGTCTGCGAGGTATGCGGGTCGCAAGTAACGGAAGCCGACACGTTGTGTCGCCTTTGTCGGGTCCGCGACACAGGCTGGCTTAGCCAATCTTTTGTTGCCTCGGGCTAAGCAGCTGAAAAGAATTCACGAATTTTCTTCTCCGGCCCAGTCAGTCACGTTGGCACGAGTCTTGAAAACCTTGGTGCAAGGCGGCGAGAGCTGCCAACGCATTCATGTCGCGGGCAGCCGCAAATGGAACAGAAGAAGGAAAGCTACATGTCAGGTCTGCGTCAGATCGCGTTCTACGGCAAGGAGGGCATCGGCAAATCGACGACGTCCCAAAATACGCTCGCCGCCCTTGTCGACCTCGGGCGAAGGATCCTCATCGTCGGCTACGACCCCAAAGCCGACTCCACCCGCCTGATCCTGAACGCGAAGGCGCAGGATACGTTCTGCACCTCGCAGAACAAGAAGGTTCGGTGGAAGATCTCGAACTTCAGGACGTGCTCAAGGTCGGCTGCTTCCAAGCATCCTGACTTGTTGTACAGCATGCTGTGAGGACACCTGATGCATTGTCGCGCGAATCGTCGATCAATTGTGAACTCACAAAGGATATCACCATGACTGAGGTTATTCGCTTTACCTGGCAGGCACTTCATGCCCATTTCAAAACCGATGATTTGATGGAGCTGACGAGCTCCCACCGACGGTTTTATCCACATCTCCTGCCGGATCTTCAAACCATGATCGAAGAGCAGATCGCGCCTCTGTCTCCCAAGCTGGTCGGCGTCCACCAGTTCTACGACTCTGAGCCCATGAAGCTATCAGACCTTATCATTCGCCAGGAACATGCCGTCGTTCCGATAACACCCTTGCAATATCAGGACATCGACATCGGCGAAGAGGAGCCTTATGCGTCTCTGCACAACGGCCTGTGGTTGTTCCAGATCGGCGACGAGCCGGTTGCGGTTTTTCTGTCGCAGTTCACCGCCCCATACAATGGCATGACATACGTTCAAGTGGAAATCGCTTTTCTGCCCGGCGAGCAGGCATGCGACTTCTCGCGCGAATTTCTTCGCAAGATCCAGGAGGGCTGCGAGAGCTCACGATATTATCGCAACAAGGTCCTCTCTTTCGAAGAAGATGCAGGAACCTCTGGGATGCAGGGTACGATGCGGGTTCATGGTCTTCCTGCCGTATGCCGGAACGACCTGGTGCTTTCCGAGGCAACTATGGCGCGTCTTGATGCCCACATCTTCGATTTCGATGGACACCGAGAGGAGCTGAAGCGTCTCGGCCAATCGACGCAAAAGGGTATTCTGCTTTACGGACCTCCTGGGACAGGCAAGACGCACGTCATCCGTCATGTTTGTGCCAACCTGCCTGGCCGCACTACCGTTCTGGTCACGGCTGAGCAGACAATTGCGATTGGGTTCTACATCGCGCTGGCGCGTACCTTGCAGCCGAGCATCGTCGTGCTGGAGGACGTCGATCTGGTGGGCCGGTCGCGAGAGGATGTTCATGGTCAAAAGGCCGAACGCCTCCTCAACCGTCTGTTGAACGAGATGGACGGTCTTGAGTCAGGGACAGATATCTTTTTCTTCCTGACGACGAACCGGCCGGAGGACATTGAGGAAGCGCTCGCTTCGCGCCCGGGCCGCGTGGACGAAGCTATTGAAATTCCGCTCCCCGACGCTGGTTGCCGCGAGCGGCTGATAGCGCTCTATGGTGGTGCTCTCACCTTCGAGAGCGGAGCGGTGGCCGATGCCGTCGCACGCTCAGACGGCAGCAGCGCGGTCTATGTCAAGGAGATGGTCCGTCGTCTGGCCCAACGGAGCCTCGCGCGAGATGGCTCTCATTTTGTCTCGCGCGACGATGTGGAGGTGGTCTTCGGCGACTCCGGAGTATTGTCCAGCCGTCTCAACAGGCGCATCGTCGGCCTCACCGACAAGGCGTCAAGAAGAAAAAAGGCCGAAGAAGATGACAGTGACTGCTGCGGCTAAAGTTCTGCGGCCCGAGTGCGCCTTGTGCTGATTTTCGATGACTTCGCTCTAATCAGCGCAAGGCGCCAGTGGGCGCCCCTCGGCCATGCCTGGTCGGCTCGATGCGAGGCCAGGAACGATGAGTGCCCGAATTCACCTGGCGGCTCACCTGCGGAGCGGTCCCGCACCGCTCCGATCCGCCGCAGTCAGTGTTCGTCGTGAACGACGCTTGCGCACTGCCAGCCCTGGATGAACAGCCTCCGATAGCCGAAGCGTCGCCACTAATTGGCGAGGCTGCAGGAGTCGTTCGCGCAGCGTGGTGTGATTTTCATGGAATGAGCACGCGAAAATGCGGGGTCGGGATTCCACGGTCATTGACAGCGTGATATGATTTCGCGGTTGGTAGCGATCAGCCACTGTCCAATTCCGTTCCGGTTCGCACGCATTCCAGATAGGCGCGATAGGCGAAGCTGCGGTCGCGCTTCTTCCCCATGGTGTCCACGAGAATATTGGCTTCGGTCAGCGCCTCGATTGCACGGATCGCGGTCGCTTGCTTACGCCGATCAACTTTATGACCGAGGCAACGCTCACGACCGGATGACGCGGCGATTGCTCGAACAGTCTGACTGCGGAGCCGGAGGCGGATTGGGCTTGGAGCAGTCGCACCCGGTGCGAGGATACGAGATTGAACAGTTCACGCGCCGAAGCGACGGCTTCACCGGAAGTGGTGGCGATCGAGAAAGAAGTCTATCCAGCCCTCCCAGTTCCCTTCCACCGGATTAAAATCGAGGCGCCGGTAGTACTCTTCCCTGTGGCGCTTGAAAAACAGGCTGAGATAGAGGAGCCGCGCCTTTAGTAAGCCCCAGTGCTCCAAGAGCAGGGCGATCAGGAGTCGCCCGATCCGCCCGTTGCGGTCGAGATAGGGATAAATGATCTCGAACTGCACGTGGCGAAAACCTGCCCGCACCAGCTTCGCTAGCGGATCGTCGACGTGGATGTATTTCTCAAATTCGCTGGGAAGCTGGGGAAGCTTATCCGGTGGCGGCGGGACCTAGGTCGCATTGCCTGGCCGACTTCCCCCGATCCAGTTCTGGCTGCGGCGTACGTCTTCTTGTTCGAACAACGCACGACGCGCATCAACCGCTTGTGCGTCTCGTTCAGGAGCGCATGGAAATCGGCAGCCCCTGCTTCGACGCAAGCTGGTCGCGGGCATAGGCGAGCGTGTCGAGGTAGTTCGTGACCGCTTCCATATCGGCGTTGGGTGCCGGCCCCTCTTCGGCCTCGAAAGCCAGAAGGTCCACGAGTGCTGCCTGCGTGCCCTCGATCTGCGACGAGATCACTGCCTCCTTGCGCACGAAGGCATAGATGAACCAATCGAGGTCAAGGCACCATATCGCCAGCGCTCGCCGCCCTTGTCGACCTCGGGTGATTGCCATGACGACCATTGTGTACCGAGATGGGATCATGGCAACGGACAGCCGCGTCTATTCGAGCGACGGCAGCCCGATCGGCTTCAAGAAAAACCTGCACGTCCTGCCCAATGGCGCCCTGGTCGCGTCCTCGTCGAGTGATGTCGGCCAGACCGACGCCGCGAGCCACGGCGGCCAGACCGACGCCTTCGCCAAATGGTGCAGCCAGGTGGTCAACGAAGGCCATCCCCACCCATGACAGCAAGATCGGCGTCAAGGCGCTGCTGGTGTGGACCGACGGCACCGTCCACTACTGGAACCATTGGTCCTGCTTTACCGGGCCGCTCGAGGCGCCATTCTTCGCGATCGGCTCCGGCACGGAGTTTGCACTGGGCCCGCTGCACGCGGGCAGAACGGCCGAGGAAGCGGTCAGGATCGCCAGCGAGTACGATTCCTTAACCGGCGGGCCGATCCACACTGCGAAGCTCTCCCCTATCCCGAACCCGCCCAACACGCCGATTTCGGGTGTCTAGCCGTGAAGAATCTACGCCGTCAACGTCACCCAGCGGCTGACGCTTACCTAATGCGGCCGCAGCCGAGGCGCAAAGACCAAGCATGTGCTAACGTTCAACATGGATCACCCGATTGGAGGCCGGCCAGTTGTCGGGCTCCTGGGAGATCAATAGCGGTCGCAAGTAACGGAATCCGACACATTGTCGTCTTTGTCGGGTCCGCTACACACGGTTTGCTTAGCCAATCTCTTGTTGCCTCGGGCTAAGCAGCTGAAAGTATTCACAAATTTTGCTCCGGCCCAACTCAGCCGAGTTGGCACGGGTCTTGAAGCCCTTGGTGCAAGGCGGCGAGCTGCCTTCATGGCGCGGGCAGCCGCAAATGGAACAGAAGAAGGAAAGCTACATGTCACGTCTGCGTCAGATCGCGTTCTACGGCAAGGGGGGCATCGGCAAAGTCGACGACGTCCCACGCTCGCCGCCCTTGTCGACCTCGGGCAAAGGATCCTCATCGTCGGCTGCGGCCACAAAGCCGACTCCACCCGCCTGATCCTGAACGCGAAGGCGCAGGATACGTCCTGCACCTCGCAGCACAAGAAGGCCCGGTGGAAGATCTCGAACTCCAGGACGTGCTCAAGGCCGGCTACTTCCATGCATCCTGACTTGTTGTACAGCATGCTGTGAGGACACCTGATGCATTGTCGCGCAAATCGTCGCTCCATTATGAGCTCGCAAAGGATATCATCATGACTGCCGTTCGCTTTGCATGGCAGGCACTCCATGCCCATTGGCGCTTTACGAGGATGTCTACTGCCGGCGCGGCGCTGCCGAGAACCACATCAAGTCGTGGAAGACGCATCTCGCCGCCGACCGCACCTCCGGCACAAGAGCGACGGCCAACCAGTTCCGGCTGTTCCTGCATGCCGGCGCCTACTGGCTTATGGGGGGCCTGCGTGCCGCGATGCCGAAACGCTCCAGCTTTGCAGTCGCTCAACTCGACACGCTGCGACTGCGCCTCATCAAGATCGCCGCTCGCATGGTCGACATGAAGACCCAAATCCGCCTGCACCTGCCGACATCCTGCCCGGACCAGCGCATTCTACGCATCGTCCTCAGTCGCATCCCGCAACTCGCGATATAAGCAATGGGGCGCAGACGTCCCGGAACAAACCCGCTGACCTCAACCCGCAAACCCTCGCCTTCCATCACGACGGATCACCGCCGGCGCCTGATGAGGCTTGGGAAAACGCACAGCAAAGGAAACCAGATCGCCGCTTCAGGCCGCCGAAAGCTCTTCGCCGTGCATCAAGCGGGCTAGGTTCCGCGGGCGATCTAATGCTTCCCAGAATCTCTACAATCAACTTTTGTGTCGAGGAGGAAAGTATGTGGTATAAGACGGCGATGGTGGTCGCGCTGGCCACAATCTGCACAGGCTGCATGACGGCGGAAGACCGCCGTGCCGCGGACGAGGACCGCCGTGCCGCGGACGAGGCGCAATGCCGGTCCTACGGCTTCGTCGGGAACGATGCCTTCGCCGAATGTCTGCAGCGCATCGAGCTCGAGCGCCGCGCGGACCTGAGAAGCGCGTGCGCTTTCGATCCTTGGGACCGGCCGGTGATCTATCGTCCGGTCATCATCCGCCCATGGCCCTGTTTTGAAGATTGGTAGATTCATGTCGTTTATGCAGCCTGTCAGGATGTTCCTTACGACGCGACCGGGCACTCGATAGGATCAAAGGCGTGTGCGGCTAGAGCTGGTCCGGCGATGAAGCGGGGGATCTCGGCTTCGTCGCCACAGGTTTTGGCAGCAGCGTCATTCCGACCACCGCAAGGAGCCGGAGAAGCTCGCCTACTATCTGGTCTGGGGCACGGCGTTGGCCGAACTGGCCGGTGCCGCCGCCTGCGCTGGGCGGTCGAGGAATGGCTTCGAGCGCACCAAAGACGATCTCGGCCTCGACCACTACGTCGTGAAATTCGCTGACTGCTTTTGAGGCTACTGTCAGCTAGCTCTGCCAAAAGGGTTGTTGTTGGGACAACAACTGGCGACCTTATGAAACCAGTCACCTTACCAAAACCGTCCGACGTGCCGATCGCAGATGGCAAACGACACCGGATCATCCGCAAAACATTAAAGAACGAGAGAAAGGCAACAATGACACCGTCACCAAAAGATGTCGCGGCCCCGGGCCTCCCGAAACCGTCGACGAAATTTCGGCCTGACTGGCTGCGCCCGATACTTCCTGCGATCGCGCTGGCCCTGGTAACGACCGCTCCGGATCCGGGCGCCACTTACAACGGGGGACGGAAATGTGAGAAATTTCCTAAATCTTTGTTGTGCAATCCGCCAGACGACGGAGCAGACGACGGAGCGGACCGTGGTCAAGGGTGATGGATGAGCTTTTCCGCCCCATGTCCTTTGTCACAGGTTTGTCCTTCGTTGATGGGCAGCACGGGGACGAGATGGGGCTTAAGACGACGGTTGATCCAGCTCTTATCCGCGGGTTGGTAACCGCACTGGTGCCTTCGGCCACACGCGGTCCCTGATATCCAGGTCGGCGAACACCTTTCGGATGAAGGGGAATGGTCGCCGCGAGGCGTTCAGGACCGGGCCGGCGCCGTCGCGATCCTGGATGCTGGCGGGATGCGGATAAGGGACGAGAGCCCGACCGTCGGTGTCGACCAGCGCATGGCGCTTGCGGCCTTTGATCTTCTTGCCGGCGTCATAGCCACGCGGCCCGCCACTCTCGCAGGTCTTCACGGTCTGGCTGTCGATGACGGAGGCCGTGGGTGAAGCCTCTCGGCCGCAACGTTCGCGATCCAGCATCAGGAGCTTGTGGTTGATCTTCTCGAACAGGCATGTGTCACGGAACAAGCAAAACCAGCGAAACACCGTGCTCCTCGGCGGAAAATCCGATGGCAGAAGACGCCACCCGATCCCGCCGCGCATGACGTAGAAGATCGCGTTCACGATCTCGCGCAATGGCCATTTGCGCGGTCGCCCCGTCGGGCGCGCCGTGGGCATGAGTGGCGCGATCAAACTCCACTCTGCGTCCGTCATGTCTGTTTCGTAACGCAGGCTTCCGCGGTTATGCTGGCGGCGAGTAGCTGGCGTCCACATCAGGTCTCTCCAATCAGGCTTCGACAACCCGTTGGAATCACGACCGCGCCAGCTGCTCAACCCCTTCGGCGAGATCAATATTGGAGCACATGTTTGTGTGGATGTAGATTCACACGAATCCACTAACACATTGAATGCGAGGGCGGCTTGCGGCATGACCGAGGTGCGTGAGGATAGCGGCCCCCCGCCGTAGCCTTGCTGATAGTGCCGTGCGGTTGACGGATCGGATTATGCTCGGCGTCTCGCGATCGTCGAGCATAACGCGCGAAGCCCGCGAGCCCGACGATCCAAGGCAAACCGGCATGGCGAAACACTGCCTTCATGAACAAGCCGTCCGAAGCTCCAGTCCATCCAGAATAGCATTGGTCGGGCGAGTGACAAACTGGCGAACAGCCTTCACGTGTGCCGCGCATGAGAGCGCCGGCCAACGAGCGGGCAAAACCCGTCAAAGCTTCTTGAGCAGTGCGCCGCCGATCGAGTATCCCCGCCCTGAAGGTGCAGAGCAGGCCGTAATCGCCCGCCTTCATATCCTCGTGGTTTTCCTTGAAGGCGATGATCGCGCCGGCCGCCGCCGTGTTGCCGAGCCGCTCCAGCACCATTGGCGCCCGGTCATGCCGACATCATGGCCGAAGGAGAGCTTCAGGATCATCGCGTTCATGCGCGCATTGGCCTGATGCAGCCAGAACCGGCGGATGCCATGCGGGGTCAGGCCGTGCTCGGCCAGGAAATCCGTTGAACATTGCCCCCAGCGGTGTTTCAGCCGCCGACCATCGGACCCCAACCACCGCCACCGGCCGGTGGAGGAACGCGCCTGCGGCGCCCAGCGGAGCCACCAGGCAGGTAGGAACCGGATTGTTGGGGATCTTGCGGAACCACCGGAGCTGTTTCACCATGTCGCCGTCGAAACAAGGTCAGCACGAAGGCGCCGAGGCAGCCGCCGAGGGGATGCCGAACGGTGCAAGCCGCCAGAACAGCTTCCAGTCGATATTGCGGTGGTAATGGTGCGCCGTGCCGGATGCGGCCGTGGTGAACACTTCCGCCGCGTGCACCGCGGCCGAAGCCTGCGCCGGCGGAACGCCGAAGGAAAGCAGAACCGTCGAGGAGATCGCGCCGTATGCCATGCCAAGCGCACCGTCGACCGCCTGGGCGAGAAAGCCGACTATGGCGAACAGAATGAATTCAGTCATTGGTGTCCGCCATAAAGTGCGCCGCATGCAGGCCTGTGGATCGGGCAGCCGGCTTGGATCCGCGCCAGAGAAAAGGGCGGCATCGCTGCCGCCCTTTTCCTGTAGTTGGAGGTTGGCTGGATCAGAAATCCATACCGCCCATACCGCCCATGCCGCCGCCGCCCATGCCGCCAGGCATGCCGCCGCCGCCACCCGACTCCTTCTTCGGAGCCTCGGCGATCATGGCTTCGGTGGTGACCAGCAGGCCGGCGACCGAGGCCGCGTCCTGGAGAGCCGTGCGCACGACCTTCATCGGATCGACGATGCCCATGGCGATCATGTCGCCATATTCGCCGGTCTGGGCGTTGAAGCCGAAGGTCGCGCCCTTGTTGTCGAGGATCTTGCCGGCGACGATCGAAGCTTCGGCGCCTGCGTTCGCTGCGATCTGGCGGGCCGGAGCCTGCAGGGCGCGGCGAACGATGGCGATGCCGGCGGTCTGGTCGGCATTGGCGCCGGTGACGGTGATGGCCAGCGAAGCGCGCAGCAGGGCGACGCCGCCGCCGGGAACGATGCCTTCTTCGACGGCCGCGCGGGTCGCGTTGAGGGCGTCATCAACGCGGTCCTTCTTTTCCTTGACTTCCACTTCGGTCGCACCGCCGACGCGGATGACGGCAACGCCGCCCGCCAGCTTGGCGAGACGTTCCTGCAGCTTCTCCTTGTCGTAGTCCGAGGTGGTCTCCTCGATCTGCTGCTTGATCTGGGCGACGCGGCCCTGGATTTCTTCCTTCTTGCCGGCGCCGTCGACGATGGTGGTGTTCTCCTTGGAGATCGACACCTTCTTGGCGCGGCCGAGCATGTTGAGGCCGACATTCTCGAGCTTGATGCCGAGGTCTTCGGAGATGACCTGGCCGCCGGTGAGAATGGCGATGTCTTCCAGCATGGCCTTGCGGCGGTCGCCGAAGCCCGGCGCCTTGACGGCAGCGATCTTCAGGCCGCCACGCAGCTTGTTGACGACCAGCGTCGCCAAGGCCTCACCTTCGACGTCTTCGGAGATGATGACCAGCGGCTTCGAGGTCTGCACGACAGCCTCGAGGATCGGCAGCATGGCCTGCAGGTTGGAGAGCTTCTTCTCGTGGAGGAGGATGTAGGCGTCTTCCAGATCCGCAACCATCTTTTCGGCGTTGGTGACGAAGTAGGGCGAGAGATAGCCGCGGTCGAACTGCATGCCTTCGACGACTTCGAGCTCGGTCTCGGCGGTCTTGGCTTCCTCGACGGTGATGACGCCCTCATTGCCGACCTTCTGCATCGCTTCCGCGATCATCGAGCCGACCGAAACATCGCCATTGCCGGCGATGGTGCCGACCTGGGCAACCTCTTCCGAGGTCTTGATCTTCTTGGCGTTCTTGATCAGCGTCGCGACGACGTCGGCGACGGCGAGGTCGATGCCGCGCTTGAGGTCCATCGGGTTCATGCCGGCGGCAACCGCCTTGTGGCCTTCCTGGACGATCGACTGCGCCAGAACGGTCGCGGTCGTGGTGCCGTCGCCGGCGATGTCGTTGGTCTTCGAAGCAACTTCGCGGACCATCTGCGCGCCCATATTCTCGAACTTGTCCTCCAGCTCGATTTCCTTGGCGACGGTGACGCCGTCCTTGGTGATGCGCGGTGCGCCGAACGACTTGTCGATGACGACGTTGCGGCCCTTGGGGCCGAGCGTGACCTTCACTGCGTCGGCGAGGATGTTGACGCCGCGCAGCATGCGCTCACGAGCGTCGCGGGAAAATTTTACGTCTTTGGGCATTTTTTAGCTCCGAAGGTCTGTGGAAGAGGCGAACTGGATTTCGGCGGTCAGAATGATGCCCATAATGTCGGATTCCTTCATGATCAGAAGGTCTTCGCCATTGAGCTTCACTTCGGTGCCGGACCACTTGCCGAACAGGATGCGGTCGCCAGCCTTCACGTCGAGCGGAACAAGCTTGCCCGCCTCGTCGCGCGCGCCGGAGCCGACGGCGACGATCTCGCCTTCCTGCGGCTTTTCCTTTGCGGTGTCGGGAATGATGATCCCGCCGGCGGTCTTCGCTTCGGAGTCGACGCGGCGAACGACCACGCGGTCATGCAGCGGCCGGAAATTCTTTGCCATTTTTGGATGTCCTTGGTGCGGATGTTGAATGGTGTTCCGTTGCCGGAGCGTGCGAGTGCTATCGTGGCGCTGAGACAGGCGGTCGGCTGCGTCCCCGTCTTCCCCGCCTGTGGGTGCAGGTGGATCGGTGGGCAGCGTCGAGCTGGCTAGTAGCCTTTTTTCATGTTCCAAGCATTACTCCAGTGCCATCTTTGACGGGTCCGGGAGACCCGCAGCGGCAGTATGTTTTGGTGAGGTGATCAGGGGACGTCGTCTTCTCCTTGGTCAGTCACGTGTTTGCGGATGACGGCGAGGCTGGGCTGGACGCCTGGGCCGGCTATTTGCACAACCACGCCAGGAAAGTGGACGAATTGACCAGTAAGGCATTCCGACACGCCCCTTCTTAGGTTTGCTCCTCGGCCACCCCATTGACGTTGGGAGAATCCTTTTGCGGAGCTACACAGATAGTGCCGTGACAAACCTTCTCACCCTTGTAGTTGGCCAGAGCCTGCAGCAACTCCGGTAGAAGGTGCTGTTTCAGGTCGTTCGAGATAGGCTCCGGACCGTCCAGCACCTTAAGTGCCTGCTCGACCAACTCGATCGCGCGATCTTTGTTGCCGCTCTCATGATAGTACTGAGCGACCATCGGATAAGACATGAACTTAGAGCCGTGGCCTTGCGGCAGTGCCACGATGTGTTTAGACAGCTCTTCGCCCATCGCAAAGCGCTCAGCAGACGGAAAGCCCGCATAATCAAAGCACGGCGCGAAGAGTAGGAATAGCCCATAATATATCCAGTGCTCGGACTCTCTGTTGATCGCGTCGCGAACGAATTGGCGCATTTCGGGCAAGCCGGCCTCCATGTCGCGCATTTTGTGAAGCAACAGATGCGCAAGACTCACGCGGAAATATAGGTTGTCCGGCATCAAGGCGACGCCCTCCTCGATTGCCGAGCGCGCCGTCTTCCAATCATTTGTCTCCATCGCCGCCCGATATCTAGCCTTGATCGGCTTCGTCAGCGCTTGTTCGCGCGCTTTGGGTTCGCCTTTCGCGATCCGCTCCCTGTCGGCGGCTTTCGCTTGATCGCTGGCGCGCCAGCTGCCGTTGAGCACCTTCGGCAAAACCTCATCGAGTTCCGTCGGGCCACCAATAAAGGCGATGTGGCCGTCTCGGTCGACCACGAAACTGGTCGGAATCCAGCAAGAAAAGCTGGGCTCCATCCAAAGCTTTTTCATTTCGCCTGTGGAGTCGAACGCCATCCGAAAGTTCAGATTCGAGAACTTTTCGGTCAACCACGCGTCCAGATTGCTGCGGGCCTCATCGGCCGTTGGAGCGTCTTCACTAGCCGCGACTCCGATGATCTCAACGCCGCTGTCCCTGTATTTCTCCTGCAACTGCATCAGATGAGGCATCGCGTCCACACATGGGCCGCACGAAGTTGCCCAAAATTCGACGATGTATACTTTCCCGGGCTCGAAGCTGCTGAGCGGCTCGCCACGCAGCCAGGTTTCCACTTGAATCGAAGGGGCCGGGGACTCCATCTGCAAGACCGGGTGCTGTCCAAAGTTATTTCCAAAGGGTAAGGTTGTCGGCACTCTGGTTTCCTTCCTAGAGAGGCACGGGTTGGGGGGAAGAGGAGCCTCTGGTTGCTCCCTTATTCGTGCAAGGGCCATGCCAGCGAGCTCAGCGCGCACATGCTTTGGAAAAACCTCCCGGTGCCCCAGATGACCGGTTGTAATGCACCTGATATTTTTGCCATTGTTTGTTCTGAACCTGTCATATTGTCTGCCGCTGTCAGGTTTTGGACACGCTTCGCGCCGCCCGAAAAGCGTGGCCCGTCCCCGAAGCGCCAAGGCCATAAGGACGCGCGGCAGGCAGCCTCTGCCCGTCCCGAGGGAATTCGCCTCAGTGACATTGGTGGGTTGGCTCGCCGCTAACAGTTTTGAAGAGGAGGATGAACAAAGCCCCCGGCGAAGTGTGAGCCAGCCTAATCGACCGACACTGCGGGTATGCTCCAAGCTACACAGTGATGTAAAGGGCGCTACGCGCTTGGAGCTACACACATGACGCTGAACATTCGCAATCCGGAGGCCGATACTCTCGCTCGGGAGCTTGCGCGCATTGACGGCACAAGCATCACCCGATGCTGTGATTGTCGCCCTGCGGGAAACCATACGCAACCGGATGAACAAGGAAAGCCCGATAGAAACGGCGCAAAAGACACTGGCTAAGCACGGCCTGTCTTTCAGCCAGGTCGAAAGCCGGTTCCACCGGAGGCCTATCACGAGCTCGACCATGATCTCAACAGGTGGTGACGAATAATGTTCGTCGATGCATGTGCGATCGTCTCGATGATGGCGGCGGAGGACACGGCCGACGCCTATGAAGCGGCGCCGCTCGATGCGGCTCGCCGTTCACATGACACTTGCTGCCTAGGAAGCCATCATCGTGCTTTCACGGCCGGATCAGTTGAATTGCGCCTACAAAGCGGCTGAGGCGGTCGTCGTCGAATGGCTCGCAGCACCAAAGATTCGGCTCTGCGAGCCCGGTTCGCCCCGACACGTCCTGTCCTACGCGGTCGCTGTCGCCGGACAGCACGGCATAGCAAAGCGGCGCCTCAGCAAGTTCGATTGCCCCTACGCCTATTCCAAGGCGATGCACTCGCCGCGGCTCACGCTGGACCACCTTTTGCTTCAGACAGACGTGGCGACCTTGCCAAAGGATCAGATGAATGACCGTCTTCGAAAAATCGACTGAACTGCCGGAATTGACCGGGGTCGTTGCCGCCGAGCAGGTAGCCGATCAGCCGTCCCTGTGGTCGACGGGAAGCACGTTTTGCATGTCAGCGGCCATTTGCAGCGCCTGAGAGCTCGTTGCGGGGCTGATTTCCAAATCCAGAGGATAAGGATAATCGATCGGTTGGAGGCGTCGTTTCGGTAGATCGGCCATTGACTCTGCCCACCGCTGGCTCATATATAACCCATTGGGTTATAGGAAGTGCATGCAGACCGTCGCCGAGACACCATTGTTCATCAGGCAGGCGGCGGAGCTGTTTAGCGACGATGAGCGGAAGGAACTGATCGACTTTCTCGCTGCCAATCCGCAGGTGGGTGATGAGATTCCAGGTACCGGTGGCGTTCGAAAGATGCGGTTCGGCGCCAAAGGCAAGGGTAAGCGCGGTGGCGCAAGGGTCATCTACTACTGGTACAGCGATGACGCACCGATCTACGCGCTGTTGGCGTACGGCAAGAATGAAAAGGTCGATCTGAAGCCGGACGAGGCAAAAGCGGTTGCAGCCTTCGCCAAGGCGATTAAGGCAGCGAACAGGAGCAGGACATGAGCGAGATGACAAAATTCGGCGCTGATCTGATCCAGTCTATGTCGGAAGCTCTGGCGCACGCGCAGGGTAAGGACGTTCCCGGTATCAAGGTGCACAGCGTCGATGTTGGCGCGGTCGACGCCAAAGCCATCCGCAAGAAGCTCGACCTGACACAGGATGAGATGGCGACCGTGCTGGGAACCAGTCCATCCGGCTACAAGAAGTGGGAGCAGGGCAAGCGGCAGCCAAGCGGCGCGGCCCGTACACTGCTTCGCGTCATGGACCGGGAGCCTGAGGCGGTGCTGCGTGCTCTAACGCCCAATGATACGGAGGCCAACCTCAACAACAAAACTCCTGCAGCCGCGCACTGAGCAGGGGAGGGGAGGGCCGCTTTCAGAGCCCCGACGCCTTGGTGAGATTGACCCGGAACCACCGCCTACGCGCGATGGCCGAGTGGAAGGCTATCGCGGCTCAAAATTGCTTGATTATCTTGCCCTGTTCTCCGCTCGCCCGCTCGCCAACAATCCGGAGGCCGATACTCTCGTTCGGGAGCTTGCGCGCATTGACGGCACAAGCATCACCGATGCTGTGATTGTCGCCCTGCGGGAAACCATCCGCAACCGGATGAACAAAGGAAAGCCCGAGAGAAACGGCGAAAAAGATTCTGGTTAAGCACGGCCTGTCTTTTCAGCCAGGTCGAAAGCCGGTTCAACCGGAGGCCTATCACGAGCTCGACCATGATCTCACAGGTGGTGACGAATAATGTTCGTCGATGCATGTTCGATTGCTTCCACTACGCCTATGCCAAGGCGATGCGCTCGCCGCTGCTCACGCTGGACGAGCTTTTGCTTCAGACAGACGTGGCAACCTTGCCGAAAGGATCAGATGAATGGCCGCCTTTGAAAAATTGACTGAACTGCCGGAGTTGACCGGGGCCGTTGCCGAGCAGGTAAGCGAGCACATGGCCTTGATCGCGCGCGGCGAGGAGCTCGACCTTCCATGGCGTAGACTTCGCGTCCTTATCGACTAGGAGCTTGTGGAAATAGTAACACCGGCGCTCTTGGGCGGTTCTCTTCGGGGGAGTCGGACAAGCCTTGGCTGGTCAGAGAAAGGAACGCAGTTTATGCGCGGTTGAGTGGAGCCGAAGGCCAGAAAGGGGGCCTGGGAGTGAGCCTAGGCCCCTTCGCGGCGGGTTGGCATCGGCTGACAGCTTCATCATGACGTCACCTCGGAGGACGAGAAGCGATTGTTGACGCACGGGTACGAGCTGCCTCGGTCGTTCGCTCGATCGAAAGGACTGTGTGTGGAGGAAGCTCTCCATCGTGGAAGGCGAGAGGCTGCTGGGCTGCTTCCTTGTCCGCTGCCGTGAGCCACTATAGATTTGTGTGATCGGTCAGTATTTCCAGAGCATGACCTAGCAGTCGCTTCCGCATGCTCCACAATCAACTTTGGGGCGGCAGCGGAACCGGGCCGGGTGAAGACCGCAGCTTGACCCCACTTGTTCACAGACGGGAGAGACAACGAACCCTAACAGGAGAGGTGCCACAATCTCGTCCTCGCCCTGGTTGACGACGAGTGCTCAGGGATGGCTTCCCTAAGCCCGATGATGATCGGCATTCGCGATGACCCCTCGTGAATGCGCGTTTTGTGATGGCAAGGGATTAGAGCTCGACTGGCCGACTTGCCGGGGCCAGTATTCGGTCCGTGTCCACAGATTAAGAACGAAGCGGTATTCGCATGGCTGTCAACGCGGACATTGAGAGCATTCGCCCGCCTGATTTATCGGCGCAGACGCCTAGAACGATCGAAGCTGTCCGCCGGGAAGTCCGCAGCCTCAACCATCATTTCGATCAAGACCGTCCGTAGCCGTGGCATACTACCCATCCGGCGAGGCTCTCGCATCAAGACCAGCCAGCGCCCTGGTTTCTCCCGGATCATCAGCGATTTAAATCAAATCCGTCTGTGGATACTAACGATTGCGCCTCCCTCACCTCCTAGACGGCTAATGCGGGCGGTAACTGAGAGGGTCATATGACAAGCGATTTTTCCGCCGCGCGGGTGCATTTAGATCGAGCGTATCACTACCTGCGGGGCGATGACCCGATAAGTCGGAGGGGGCGCGAAGCCTTGGACCTGCTACTTGAGGCGGTTACCGTCGAAGAGTTTAAGCAGCCACGCCAAAACGCGGAGATGCTAATGTTTCCGATTGGGCGCCGCTTCAGAGTCGGCCACCATGAACATGGTGCGCAGACACCCTCAGAATACCGCCCGTCCCGGCATGAGCCAAAGTCGGGCAATCGAATGGGAGTCCGAAGCGTGTCGCTCACAACGATCCGTACTTAGCCGCCCTGGCTGAAGCTTCAATGCAATCCGACGTCGAGTTGCTCACGCCCGACGCCGGGTTCTTGTGATCGAGGCCGGCTGCGGCGGAGCCGTTTCGCCAGCCATTCGCTTGGTTTCCCGTCCCAGAACGGCGTTGAACGGGCCGAGATCACGGTCGCGTGAGCAGCTTTCGCGGCTACGAGACGCTCGCCTGGTACGACGGAACGGCCGAACGGGTAGGGGGCCGCGACGCATTGGGCGTCCCACTCGCCGACGGGGCGAAAAGCACCATGAAGGCAATGTGCGGCCAGGCAATGATTTCGATCTTTTAGCGGCGCTGGGCGCCGATCTGCCGGGAGCCGTACGGGCGTTGCCAAGTGACGGCGCGATAGCGGTTTCGCAGGATGCTTCAAAGGATAAGCCCAAGGCAC
>NZ_JAMYQL010000061.1:0-13781 GCF_040320865.1 Mesorhizobium sp. M0598
ACGCAGTTTCTGCGGAGCAGTTACGCGGTTTTCTTCCAGATCCCCTTGCTGCCCGAAGCCGTTTTGGGTGCGCGCCGCTCGGCCTTGCTCGCACGAGCACTCAGGCCATCCAGCCGCGATGGTCGGGCAGTGATCCTCGCCCGGGCGGTTGACGACCCTGCGTTTTCCGATGAGGTGCTGGAACAGACGCGTGCCTGGATTTACGCAGGGCTTGATCAACAGTCAGCCAGCTAGTCACGGTTTCGACGTCGAATACCAACTGGGCACGTATATCGGTCTGGTCGACCATGCTACTTCAAACGCTCGTCGGTTCCGTGACAAACTTCTGATCGCCGGTCCTGGATCGTGGAAGGGATATGGTATGGTGGATTCTGATCGGATCGACAACCTGATCGCAGCGGTGCCCCCCGCCTTGGCGCTTCGCGCCGGGCTGGACCTCGGCATCTTCACCGGGCTCGGTGGCAGCGCGATGACTGCTGACAGCCTTGGGGCCGCGCCCTCTACGCGCTCGCCAGCATTGGTCTCCTCGAAGTCAAGGATGGTCAATTTCGCAACGGAGCCGAAGCGTCAGCCTTCCTCGACGCGTCCAAGCCGACATATCGCGCCGGCGATCATGCGCTCCTGCTCGAGCTCTGGCGAGCCGATCTACTGACCGCGGAGTCGCTGCGACAGAACCGGCCGGCTGCGCTGCACGACTTTTCCGAAGCGGGGCCCGAGGCCGCGGCGGCCTTCAGCCGCATGCTCGCACCGGGCGGGGTGATTTTCGGCCGACATCTGGCCCGGGCGATGGACCTCTCGGCGATCGGTTCGGTGATCGACATCGGCGGGGGCCGCGGGACCATTCTCGTCGGACTTCGCGAGCAGCGGCCGCAGATTGCGGCGACGCTGATGGAACTGCCAACGGTCGCAGCGGTCGCGCCAGATATCCTGTCAGAATACGGTGCCGACGACGTGGTTGTCGAAGAGGGGGACATAACTGTCGCGCCATCGATCGGTCGGCACGATCTGGCGATCCTGAAGGCCGTCGTCCAGGTCCTTCCGCCGGACCAGGCGCGCAGTTCGATCCTGAACGCGGCGCGTTGCCTAACACTCGGAGGCGAGATCGCAATTGCGGGGCCGGGCGTCGTCGATGACGACCGCCTTGGCCCGCCTGAGGGTGTCTTTCTGAATCTCACCTTCTTGAACCTCTACCGCCACGGTGAATCGTACACTGAAGGTCAATATCGCGCATGGATGACCGAGGCTGGATTCCGGGATATCTCCAGGTCGCGCCTGACGGACGGCTCCACGTTGTTTCGTGCGCGCCTCACGGGCTGATCGTGGCTGAACAGTTGGTTTTGGATCTCCGAGGCGCCCCGACCCTATCCGGGCAGCCCACAACCTCAGCGTCGAGAGCATTGCTTGTCCTGCGTCAACCCGGAGAGAGCCATATCTCGCGCGGTACGTCCCCGGGGCTGGTCGGCTTGTCGCGCCCTGTCGTGCGTTCCTTCAGCCGCGCGAGGTAGGCGCGGGCGGCTGACCTGTCGCGTGCGTCCGTTCAGCCGTCCTTGAGTGCTTCGTCCAGTGCCGTCGTCTGGGCGTTGACGAAGGCCCGGGAGATGGCGGCTTTCGCTTCGATGGAGTCGAAGTTGTGGTAGGCGCCGGGCACTACGTGCAGGGTGCTGGCGACGCCGGCCTGCTGCAGTCGCCGGGCGTAGGTGACGTCCTCGTCGTGGAACAGGTCGTTGGTGCCGACGCCGATCCATGCGGGCGGCAGGCCGGAGAGGTCGTCGTAGCGGGCCGGCGCGGCCAGCGGGGGCACGTTGCCGTCCGCGGTGGTGGGGCCGAGGTAGGAGCGCCAGCCGAACCGGTTGCTGGCCGGGCTCCAGAGGCGGAGCCGCCGCGGGTCGATGTCGGTGCGGGTGGTGGTCCGGTCATCCAGCATTGGGTAGGACAGCAGTTGCAGAAACGGATGGATCACGCCACGTTCCTTCGCCAGCAGCGCCAGCGCGGCGGCCAGACCGCCGCCGGCGCTGGCGGCACCGATGGCGATGCGTGCGGGGTCGATGTCGGGTAGCCCAGCTGCACCTGCGGCCCATGAGCAGGACGTCTGTGGACCGCATCTGGACGGCCGGCGATCGCGCATCTTTGATGCTTGGCGGCCGGCACATCCGCCCAGGCCGAGGCTGTCGCTCCCAACTTGCTTGCCGCTGAACTCTGTAGCACATTCAGACGGACCGTGTGCTTCGTCCGGAGGTGCCCCGCCGATCGTGAGGATGATCTGGACGTCAGCGGGCTGATCACCCACCGCGTCGGCATTCACTACAGGCTAGGGGGAGGTCCGACAAGCGGGACAGCCAATTGCGCGATTTGTCGCTTACGCAATGATGGCCAAGGCGTCCGCAAAGAAGCCTTCGCCACCGAAATTGCCTGATTTGAGGGCCAGCGCCATTTCGCCGTACTGAGTTCCCAATGTTCGCAACACGGGTACGCCCGCCGCGATTTCCGTGCCTAATTCGAACGCCGGAATCGCCAGGCGATCGACGACCGCGCCAGATGTCTCGCCACCGGCAACGACCAGCCTGCGGACTCCCAGCTCGACCAGCCCCCCTGCAATCATCGCGAGGGTGCGCTCGATAGTGTGGCCGGCCGCCTCCCGTCCATGGCGCTCCTGGAGCCTGGAAACCTCATCCGGGGGCGCGCTGCTGGAGATCAGAATAGGACCTTTGGTAAGGTGCTCCGTCGCCCAAGTGAGGGCACGTTCTACTGTCTCCGAAGGGTCGGTTACCAGCTTTTCCGGATCAAGCCTCAGTACAGGCATGGTCTGCTCGGCTTTGGCAATCTGCGCCAGCGTCGCCCGTGAGCAGCTGCCGGCAAGGCACGCTGCCGGACCTCCGATCGGTTGTTCACGAATGGTTACCCTTTGTTGGCGCCGTGCGGTGCCGGCGGCGATCAGGCCGCGAGCGAGGCCCAATCCCAGCCCGGACGCTCCGACCGACAGGCGCTGGGCTAACGCTGCCGTGCCGATTGCTTCGAGGTCCGTCTCGAAGACGGCGTCGGCAATAGCCGCTCCGGTCCCGCTGGTAGAAAGCAGCTCTAGTCTAGTGCGGATTGCATCCGCGCCCTGAGCAACTGTAGCGAGCTCGACAAGTCCAACTGCCGCGGTGCTCTGCCGAGCCAGCACGCGGACCAGATTGGCATCGCGCATGGGATTGAGAGGATGATCCCTGAGCGAGCTCTCATTCAGCGGAACCGCACCGACGAATAGATTGCCCTTGTAGACGGTGCGATCGGTTTCAGGAAAGGCCGGTGTTACAAGGACCGATGTTTCAAGGGCATCAGCGCGCAAGGCATCGAGAACCGGGCCGATATTGCCTGCATCGGTAGAATCGAAGGTCGAGCAGATCTTGTACATCACGTGCGCCGCGCCGCGGGTGCGGAGCCAATCTTGGGCAGCGCGGGCTCGTTCAACCGCATCAGATGCGCCAACCGAACGGATTTTCAGCGAGATGACGATAGCATCGACTTCGGGTAGCGGCAGGTCAGCCGATGGAATCCCGATGGTCTGAACCGTACGTAAGCCTTGTTTCGCCAGGGTGTTCGCCAAGTCTGACGCGCCGGTATAGTCGTCCGCTATGCAACCAAGGGCGAGGGTCATAGAAGAGATCCAACAGCTTTTGAGACCCGGTCCTGCTCCACGGCAAAGGAGGCGAACCAGCCGAGCCCGTCAAGCGTCTTGGCCTTGGGACGATATTCGCAGCCAACAAAACCGCCATAGCCCAGCCGGTCCAACTCCGCGAAGACGAATCGATCGTCAAGTTCTTCACAGGTGGGTTCGTGCCTAGAGGGCACGCTTGCGATCTGGATGTGGCCAATAATCGGCAACAGGCTCCGCAGAGCCATGGTGACATCCCCATGCAGGATCTGACGGTGGTAGATGTCGAACTGAAGCTTGAGATTGGGCAGCGCAAGGTCGTGGATCAGCGATTCCGCAAAGGCGAAATCGTTCAGAAAATAGCCCGGCATGTCGCGGCCATTGATCGGTTCGATCACCAGGTCCATGCCGCGATCCGCCAGTTTTTCGGCGGTCCAGGTCAACGCTTCTCGATAGGCATCGACGGCGCCCTTGTCCTCGCGCGAGCCGAGCCCGGACATCAGATGGAGGCGCTGTGCGGCGGTGGCTTCGGCGTAAGAGAGCGCGGTCTCCACGCCGGCCTTTAGCTCATCGAAGCGCTCGGGCAACGCGGCAAGGCCGCGTTCACCTGCGGCCCAATCGCCAGACGGGAGATTGAACAGGGCCTGGGTCAGACCGTTCCGCGCCAGGCGCTCGCCGATCGCTTCCGGCGTGTGCTCGTAAGGGAACAGGAACTCTACCGCGGTGAAGCCGGCGGCCGCGGCCGCTTCAAACCGGTCGAGGAATGGCCATTCGTTGAACATCATGGTCAGATTGGCGGCGAAGCGAGGCATGATCATGCGTTCCTGGTCAGGGTTGCGTTGTGCCGGGCAGATCGATGCCGGTGATGCGGGCGTAGACCCGGGCGACCGAGGCATCGTCGTCGCGTCCCATTCCGCCAGCCGACGTCATCAGGAACATCTGCAGCGCGGCGGCTGCAACCGGCACCGGGTATTTGGCGCTGCGGGCCATGTCCTGGATGATGCCGAGATCCTTGACGAAGATATCGACCGCGCTGCGCTGCGTGTAGTCTCCGTCGAGCACGTGCGGCATCCGGTTCTCGAACATCCAGGAGTTGCCGGCCGAGGCCGTAATCACCTCGTAGACCTTGCGGAGGTCTAGCCCCTGGCGGGCGGCAAACACGATGGCTTCGCTCGCTGCGGCGATATGTACGCCAGCGAGCAACTGATTAATCATCTTGAATGCGGCGCCGGTGCCCGGTTCGTCCCCCAGTTCATAGAGTTTGGCTGCCATGGCATCGAGCAACGGGCGCGCCTTTGCGAACGCGGCAGGGCTGCCGGACGCGAGAATGGTGAGGGCGCCTTCCGCGGCCTGGACCGAGCCGCCACTGATTGGCGCGTCGAGATAGAGCCGCCCCGTCTCTTCCAGGCGGGCCGCGAACTTGCGTGCGAGATCGGGGTCCATCGTGGCCGAGGAGACGAAGACCGCTCCTTCGGGCAGTGTCTCGCCAACGCCATGCTCACCAAAAAGGATGGCTTCGGTTTGTGCCGCGTTGACGACGACCGAAACCACGACATCCGCATCCTGAGCCGCCTGGGCGGGGGTCGAAGCACCCCGCCCGCCTTGGGCGACGAAACGCGTAACCGCAGCTTCATCGACGTCGAAGCCGGTCACCTCGAATGCTGCGCGCTGCAGCGACTGGGCCATCCCGAACCCCATCGAGCCGAGGCCGATCACGGCGACCCTGGTCGCTTTGGTCACCACGGGGTTTTCCCTTTGCACAGCCTGAACAGTCATCATGGAAACTCCATTTTCCGTCGGTGTCATCACTTGTTGACCAGCTTGGCGGGCGTCGTCAGCACCAGGATCGCGCCGGCCACGAGGATGGCGGCGAGCGCGTACATGGCGACGTGCGTCGTCCCGGTCAGGTCCTTGAGGTAGCCCACAAGGTAGGGACTGGCGAAGCCGGCCAGATTGCCTACCGAATTGATCAGCGCAATGCCCGCTGCGGCGCCGGTTCCCCCCAGAAAGGCTGTCGGCAAAGACCAGAAGAGCGGCGCGCAGGTGATTGCTCCAGCCGCTGCCAGCGACAGGAAGGCGATGGCGATCGTCGGGTTCGAGGACGTTGCGGCGACGATAAAGCCGACGGCTCCGAGCAGCGCCGGCACGACCAGGTGCCAGCGGCGCTCGCGGTGCCAGTCGGCGCTGCGACCGAACAGGTTCATGGTGACGACGGCACAGATGAATGGGATGGCGCTGATCAGCCCGATGTTGAGATTGCCGGTGACGCCGGTCGCCTTGACCAGGGTCGGCATCCAGAACGTCAGCCCGTATTGGCCCATCACGAAGCAGAAATAGATCAGGCACATCAGCCAGATGCGGCCGTCGCGGAATACCCCGGCGACCGAATGCGCTTCCTCCTTGCGGCGTTCCTCGCGCTCGATCTCTTCTTCGAGCACCCGCTTTTCCGCTTCGCTCAGCCACTTGGCGTCACGGATGCCATTGTCGAGGAAGAAGAAGACGGCGATGCCGAGCAGCACGGCGGGAACCGCCTCGATGAGGAACATCCACTGCCAGCCGGCAAGACCGCTATCGCCGTGGAACGAATCCATGATCCAGCCGGAAAGCGGGTTGCCGAAGATGCCGGATATCGGAATTGCGGACATGAAGACAGCGATGATCTTGGCGCGGCGGTGCGAAGGATACCAATAGGTCAGGAAAAGAATTATCCCCGGATAGAAGCCTGCCTCGGCAACGCCCAACAGGAAGCGCAGCAAATAGAACATCGGAGCCGATTCGACGAACATGAAGCCTGCCGAGATCAGACCCCAGGTGATCATGATGCGCGCGATCCACATGCGCGCACCAACCTTGTGCAGGATGATGTTGCTCGGCACCTCAAACAGAAAATAGCCGATGAAAAAGATGCCGGCGCCGAGGCCGTAGGCCGTTTCGCTGAAGCCGAGTTCGGCGGACATGTCGAGCTTGGCGAAGCCGACATTGACGCGGTCTAGATAGGCGACGACGTAACACAGCATCAGAAACGGCACGATTCGCCAGAAGACCTTGCTGTAGGCGATTCTTCGGGTCTCGATTCCTGCCACTGTTTCAGCTCGCAGCGTTGGGGTGAGCACTGTCATTTCATTCCTCCCTGATTGAGGGCGTTCGTCGCCAGTTTCGCGCCACTCATCCTCACTTTTGGCAGCGCTTGCATTGACGGATAACATGGATTGGCAGCGCTGCCAACAGAAAAGTGGCAGCGCTGCCAAAAGTTTGTTGAGTTGGCCACTGCGACGTGCCAAAATGGGGCCAGACAGCTCAGAGGCGGCGGTGGATAGGGGCTCGGAAATGGTCGACCAAATAGCCGAGGGATGGGAGCGGTGCCGATGATTACCCTCACCGACGTCGCGCGCGCAGCCGGCGTTGGCGAGAGCACCGCCTCGCGCGTGCTACGGGGGCATGGATCCTTCTCGGCAAAGACGCGCGAGAGCGTTCTCAATGCCGCCACAAGCCTCGGCTATGTGCCGAACCGCATTGCCGGAACGCTGGCTTCCACCGGTTCCAGGCTCGTAGGGATTGTCATCCCCTCGCTCAGCAACATCGTCTTTCCGGACATGCTGCGGGGGGCGAACACAGTCCTCGTCGGCGCCGGCTTTCAACCCGTCATCGCGGTAACCGACTATGAATTAGGACGTGAGGAGAGCCTCATCGAGTCGCTGCTGAGCTGGCGCCCCGCCGGCGTCATGGTAGCGGGCCTCGAACACACCGAGCGCGCGGGCGCAATGCTGCGCAACTCTGGTATCCGCGTCGCCGAACTGCTCGATACCGACGGCGAGGGTATCGACATCGTCGTCGGCTTTTCCAACCGCGAGGCGGGACGCGCCACCGCGGGCCATCTGGTTTCGCGCGGCTACCGGCAGATCGGCTATGTCGGCCACGACCTTAACCGCGACCTGCGCGCCGCCAAGCGCTTCGCAGGATTTCGCTCGGCACTTGTCGAGGCAGGCCTCGATCTCGCCGGAGAAGAAATCATTCCTGCCTCGTCTTCGATCCAAGCTGGGCGCGACGGGCTGGCGCGCCTCCTGGAGTGCAGCACGAATTTGGACGCTGTCTACTTTTCCAACGACGACATGGCGATCGGCGGCTATTTCCACTGCCTCACCCGCGGCATCACCATCCCCGACCGGCTGGCGATCTTCGGCTATAATGGTCTCGACGTGGCGCGCAGCGCCCCGCAGCCGCTGTCGACTATTCTCACGCCCCGCGTCGCCATAGGGGAGATGGGCGCGCGGCTGGTGTGCTCTGACGGACCACCGACGGTGGTCGATCTCGGGTTCGAACTGGTCGAGGGAGACACGACATGACCGACGTGAGGTTGAGGGAAGAGATCTGCCGGTTCGGGCGTTCGCTGTTCGAGCGCGGTCTGACGCCGGGATCGTCAGGCAATATCAGCCTGCGGCTGGATGACGGCGGCTGGCTGGTCACGCCCACCAATGCTTCGCTGGGATTTCTCGATCCCGCCCGCATTGCCCGCCTCGACGCACAGGGAAAACTTGTCTCGGGCGATGCTCCGACCAAGGAAATTCCCTTGCACACGGCTCTCTATGAGACGCGGGCAGGGGCCCGCGCCATAGTTCATTTGCATTCGACCCATGCAGTGGCCATCACCATGCTGCCCGAAATCGATCCCATGGCGGTATTGCCGCCGATGACGCCCTATTATCTGATGCGGGCCGGCCAGACGGCGCTGGTTCCCTACTTCCGCCCCGGAGACCCGGCTGTCGCGGATGCGATCAAGGGCCTTGCCGGACGCTACTCCTCAGTGCTGCTGGCAAACCACGGTCCCGTGGTCGCGGGCGTAACGCTCGAGGCGGCCGTATTCGCCACCGAAGAGCTGGAGGAGACTGCAAAACTCTATCTGCTGTTGCGCGGCCTAAACCCCCGCTACCTTTCGCCGGAGCAGGTCAGCGATCTCGTTCGGGTTTTTGGGCTGACTTTGCCGAGGCATGACGAGCATGGCCATTAAGCAAGCCGTCTTGTCGGATGCCGAGGATGGTTCGAGCGAGGTAGCGGGCCGAAAAATTCGCCCTCGAGTTCTGCATGGAGCACGACCTCAGATCATACATCTCATGGGGACAATTCTACTGCGGCCTGGCGCAAGTGCGCCATGGAGAACACCACAACGGACTCGACCTGATGCGAGCCGGGATGTCCGGCATGGACAAGATCAACTTTCGGATCCTTTGGACGGCTCATCTCGGCCACCTCGCCTGGGCGCTTGCGTCGGCGGGTAAAGTCGGGGAGGCGATGGACGTACTCTCGAAGGCATTCCGGGCCGTCGACCAGTACGGCGAGAAAGCGTACGAGGTGGAGCTTCACCGCCTCCGCGGCGACTTGCTCTGGCAAAGGGGCGCAGTCAAGGAAGCAGAGATCGAGTTCTGCAGAGCGGTTGAGATCGCGCGGGCTCAAAAGGCGAAGTCGTGGGAGCTCCGCGCCGCCACAAGCCTTGCACGGCTACACGCCGAGCGAGGAGATAAGGCTCAGGCCCTCGAAGTCCTCTCGCCGGTCCAATCTTGGTTTATCGAGGACTTCGACACAGCCGATCTACGGGCCGCCAGAACACTTCTCCACACTTTGGAGCTGGACGCTGGGGTTGGGTGAGCCAATTGCCGTGCGGTCGCAGCGCCAACTTTGGTCGCTCGGCTTGCCCTTGGCGAATGGCCCGTATGAGTCCGACTTCCGCTGTTCAGCCGCACAATGACTGGCAGCAAATGGCGCTCTGTGCTCGTTGCCGACGACCGATTCAAACGGCAAGGCTTGGCGCTCCTCGTCCTGCTGGTGCAAGCGCTTCCCCACCTCCGCACCGTACTGCGGTCGGATTCAGCATCTTGCCGGAACTCACGATAATCGACATTCTTGCCTGCCCGACGGCCAGCGTTCCGACGGGTCGTCACGGAGCGCCCGCCCTTGCAAGAAGACGACGCCGAAAACGCATTCCAAGAGGCGATCCTCGCTTCGGTGGTTCGCTCATCGCTCGACTGCGTGATCGTCACGGACGAAGCCGGATTGGTTGTGGAATTCAACCCAGCGGCCGAGGCGACCTTCGGCTATTCGCGCGCTGAAGCGGTCGGCAGACAGATCTCGGAGCTCATCGTCCCGCCGCATCTGCGCAAGGCGCACGCAAACGGGCTTGCGGCATATCTTGCGGGTGGCGCCCCGCGGTTGCTCGGGCGTCGAACAGAGCAGACTGCCATGCGAGCGAACGGCACCGAGTTTCCGGTGGAACTAACGATCACCGAAGCCCGGAGCGGCAAACGTCGTTTCTTCACGGCGAGCTTGCGCGACCTGTCGCAGCGCCACGCTGCCGACGCCGCTCTGCGTGCCAGCGAAGCCCGGTTGGCGGCGTTCATGAAGCATGCTCCCGTAGGCATGTACCTGAAGGATACCGACGGGCGCTATCTGATCGCCAATCCCGAAATGGGAAAGGTCTTCGGCCGGCCGGCCGAGAGCGCGATCGGATTAAGCGCGGCCGACATTTTCGGACCCCAGGAGGCCGCGATGATCGCGGAAAACGATCGCCGCGTCCTGGAATCGGGACAGGCGATTGCAATCGAGGAATTTCTAAACAACGCGGTCGACTATGCCTGGAGCCTTGTCGTCCGCTTTCCCGTTCTGGGGGCCGATCAGCAGCAGGCGCGCATCGGCGGCTTCGATATTGACATTTCCGAGCAGAAGCGCGCGGCCGAGCGCCTGCTGCGAAGCGAGCGGCGCTTCCGAGACCTCACTCACCATCATCCGGTTCCGGTCGTGTTCATAGACTCGCGAACGAGGCAGCTGATTAGCGCCAATCCCGCCTTCCGCGAGATCATGGGCATAGGCCCGGATGACGAGGACCGCTTCCGGCAGCACCGCTGGTTCGCCACACGGGAAGACTATCGGCGCCTCAAAGCCCTGTCACGTCAGCAGCCGCGCGCCGACGGCGTGGAGGCTCAACTTCGGCGTCTGGACGGCTCCGCGTTTCCCGTGTCGCTGAGTTGGCGCCACATCGAGATGGACGACCGACCGGTGATCGTCGGCAGCATTCTTGATCTCACCGCAACCAAGGCGGCTGAAGCCGAACTGGCGCGGTCGCGCGAGGCATTGGCGCAGAGCGAGCGGCTCAACGCACTTGGTTCGCTGCTTGCCGGCGTCTCGCACGAACTCAACAACCCCCTGGCGGTCGTCGTCGCGCAGGCCCAGTTGCTGGAAGAATTTGTAGCCGGAACCGCCCACGCACAGCGGGCCGGCAAGATCAGGCTCGCCGCCGAGCGCTGCGCGCGCATCGTGAAGACCTTCCTGGCAATGGCGCGACAACGCCAGCCGGAGCGCCGCAGTATCGACGTCAACGATCTGATCCGCGCGGTTCTGGATATCGCCGGCTACGGTTTGCGCACGGCAGGCATCGAGGTGCAATGCCGGCTCGCCGAGGGCCTGCCGCCTCTGGAACTTGACCCTGACCAGATGCATCAGGTGTTCTACAACCTGATCGTCAACGCGCAACACGCCCTGCAGGAGATACCGGGACCGCGGCGGATCGAGATCGAAACGGCGCTTGAAGGCAATGACCTCCAGATCGTGATCGCCGACAATGGCCCCGGTGTGCCCGCCGAGATCCGGAATCGCATTTTCGATCCGTTTTTTACCACCAAGGCTCAGGGTGCGGGCACCGGGATCGGGCTCGCTTTCTCGCTCGGCGTGGTGCAGTCGCACAATGGACGGCTGGCCCTGCTTGACCGTGCGGACGGCGCGCATTTCCGATTGCTTTTGCCGGTGGAGGCCTGCACTTCGTCAGATTCAGTCGAAGGTGTTGCGGCGCACTCGGTCGCGGGCATCGGTTGCACCGCCCTTGTGGTCGATGACGAGCGGGAGGTTGGAGAAACGATGGCAGAACTACTACAGGCTGAAGGTTTTGCCGTCAGGATCGTCGAGGACGGCGCCGGCGCCAAGGCAGCGCTGATGAGTGCTGTTTTCGATGTGATCTTTTGCGATCTGCGGATGCCGAACATCGACGGCCCCGCCTTGTTCGACTGGGCCTGTCAGGCAAGCCCGGGCATAGCGGAGCGATTCGTTTTCGTTACCGGCGACACGCTCGGCGGCGCTGCGGCGCGCTTCCTTGAACGGGCCGGTCGACCAGTTGTCGAGAAGCCGTTTTCGCGCGATTCCATCCGCCGGGCACTAAGCTCGTTGGCAGACGTTCCGCGCTAGCCAACGACCCTCTTTGCGCGCTGGCGCCTTCGGACAACACCGCAGCTTCAGCGAACACGCATCGCAGTCCAGCTTGCTCGCGCAATACCGCATAAAGCCTTCATCATCGACACTGCGTTGGCGCATGGGCTCTGATTATACCGCGATGGAGCGTCCTACGTCTCAATCGGGTCGACTCAAGCCCTAGCGCGAAGGTCAGGTTTGGAGAAGCGCCGGGAATGGCAGCTCCTGGCGCTTCGGGTCCTTATCGGCTGCCGGAGAGCCAATCGCTCTCGAGTGCAGGCACTCCAGTGGAGTCCAGACGTTGCATTGGACCCTCGACCTCTACAAAAGCACACTAAGCTTCCGGTCGGGCTACGACGGCATTCCGAAGCGATCGCTTCGGCGAGAAGTCGTCGTTCTCAATCGGGCGACGGGGGATACATCGGCGAAGACGGCATAAGGGAGGATGCGCCAGACCGAGCCGACGGAAAGGTCGTAGCCAAGGCGTTGGAGCGGATAGCGCCTGGCCGGGAGGCCGCCGCCAGTCAGACTTACGCGGCGCGTCGTTGAGCGAGGTGGAGACCCGAACGGGCTCGACGAGGGTCCACGGCGGTCACAATGTTGTGGTGGTGATCGCAGTAGACGCGATCCGGCGAAGTTGGCCCAGCACAAAAACGATAACCGCCGGGTACAGAAGGGTCTTCGCTCACCGGGAAGCGGCACTGATAGAGGCCTAGCTGAATGAGGGGGACGTCTCGCGAAGTTAGTCTGATATTTTCAGGCATCATGATGGTTTCCTAGTTCACAGGGAATTGCCGGCTGACGGCCGCAGTGCGACCCGTCAGGGGCGAGCTTCTCTCGTTTGGGAGGCTATGGATCACCATATGGTGTTGGCAGCACCGTCAATGAAGCCCGACGCCCTGCTTCTGAAGCCAATAGTTTGCGACTTAAGGCCACACCTATAAACGCATTGGCGATCTACCATCGTGTCCCCGAGGACCCGCCCGCCGCGGTTTGTTCGGCGGGGGTGGGCCTCCTTTGAGACGCGCTCTGCCGACCCCGTCGTTCACAGTCCGGACCACCTCATGCCGGGCCGCTCTAGCCGCCAAAACCCAAATCACTCTAAAACGACCGAGTTCCGACCCCTTTAATAGATATGGGCATGATGGCTGGCTATCTCCGCGAGCGGCCTTGGACTGACGGTGTGCTTCGATGATTGTCGCGCCCCGCAGAGTGGCCGGGCTTCAATTTTCTCGTTCCCGGAATGCACGGGTAACCCAGAAGCCGACATTCTCAAAGCTTAGGAGCAACCGACAGCCGGACCGGTGCATTCGATGACGTAGATCCCTGGGATGGGCCCTTTGAGGAGTCGGCAAATCATCGGTCTTGGAAAACCGGACTCGGCTGGCTAGGCTTCGGCTTCGTGACTGGGAGGTGACCAGATTCCAAAGCCCACCTTTCTTGACATCGCCCGCCGCGCCGGGGTTGGCACGGCGACGGTTGAGCGCGTGCTGAACGGCAGGGGTGGCGTCACGCCTGCCACTGTCGAGAAGGTCGTCGCCGCCGCTCGCTCGCTCGACTATCCTCGCCGCTTGCCGGAAGCTCATCACGGGGTGATCAGGATCGAGGTCATCCTGGTGCGTCCGGACGCCACCTTCTTTGCCCGACTGTCTCGCGCTTTCGAGCGCATCGCCGCGACGCTCGATCGTTCCATCGCCGTCCACCGCACCTTTCTCGACGAGGCGGACCCGGCGGCGATCGCCAGGCGCATCCTTGATCCGGACATGCGCCGCGCCGGCCTGATCCTCGCAGTTCCCGACCACCCGCTGGTTGGCGCCGCCTTGAGGAAACTCGAGGCCGAAAACATCCCGACCGTGCAGATTGTCACTGAGATTTCCGGCACCAGCGGGGCCTATGTCGGTATCGACAATTATGCCGCCGG
>NZ_JAMYQL010000062.1:0-13731 GCF_040320865.1 Mesorhizobium sp. M0598
GATTAGAAGATCGATGCCTTCCCGCTCCATTGCTTTGCGGGTGCCCTCGAGCCGAGCTTTATACTCGGAAATTTCAAAGCGTAGTTTCGGCGCAGTCATTGTTGATTCCTCAATTCGGCTGCTCAGGCAGCCCGAAGTTTCAGATAGTTTTCCAAAAGCCGAATAAGGGCCGCAGAGCAAAGGCTGACGAACAGGAAGCCCACGGCGACGAGAGTGATTGGTTCGAGATAGCGGTAGCTGAAGTTGGCCTTGGCTAGCGCTTCGCCCATAAGGTCGAGGACGGTAATCGCCGATAGTATTGGCGTCTCCTTGAACATCGCGATTACATAATTCCCCAAAGGCGGGATCATCGGGGGAATGGCTTGCGGCAGTACGATTTCCGTCCACGTCTGCCTTGTCGTCAGGTTGCAGGCCCGCGCAGCCTCCCATTGCCCGGCTGGAACATTGATGATCCCAGCGCGATAGACCTCTGACACGTACGTGCCGTAGTGGAGACCGAGACCGATTATCCCGGCGACCATGGGGGACAAAACAATTCCAATGTCTGGCAGGACGTAGAAGAGAAAGTACAGCTGCACCAACAACGGCGTTCTTCTAATCGCCTCTGTTACAAGGACCGCAGAACGGCTAACCAAAGCGATTGACGACATTTTGGCGATTGCGAAGAACAGTCCGATGCTCAAGGCCACAACTGACGAGATCAACGTGATTTTCACTGTAACGACGAGCCCTTTAAGCAAATCGGGCGTTATCTCAGCGACAAATTCCCAACTCCAGTTCATTGCTAAACCTCAGGTGCTTGCGCTTGTGATGCCACGGCCAAAGCGTCTTTCAAGCCACCGCACGAAACTCGTCAATGCAGACGCAATTAGAAGATAATTGGCCATGATGAGCAGAAAGGGCATGGCGGTATCGCCTGTTTGGCCTCGTACCACCTGCGCCTGAAACGTCAGCTCCGAGACCGTTATAAGGGACGCAACCGCAGTGCCTTTCATGAGCTCGATTGCAAGATTTCCAAAGCTCGGCAGCATGAACACGACCGCCTGGGGAAGGATCACCCACCAAAGCGCCTGCCATCGCGTCAGGTTTAATGCGACAGTTGCTTCCCGCTGATCGCGACCGACGGCGTTGAGCGCCGCGCGAACGACTTCAGCGCCATAAGCGCCCCCGTTCAAGCCCAGCGCCAGGACACCCGACTGCAATGGAGATAGAGAAACGCCAACAAATGGCAGAACGAAATAAGCCGCGAACAGTTGGACGAACACTGAGGTGCCGCGGAAGATCTCCACATAGGTTCGCGTCACGGCACGCACAAAAATATTGTCCGCAGTAAGAGCAATACCGGCCAGCATGGCGAGTATCAGCGCGAGCAGGCAGCTCAAGAGCGTAAGTTCCACGGTAGCGAGAGCCCCCGTGAGAATGAACCAACTGTATCCGATTGCAGATTCAAAACTATGCACTTGATGACCTACCTGCCTTGACCGACCGACTTAAACGCGATGGCCTGCGGCGATTATCTTGCGAAGGAAGCTTTTCGTGCGCTCGTGATGAGGCGACTGAAAGATTTCCGACGGCGGCCCTTCTTCAACGATCTTGCCGCGCTCGAAGAAAAGCACTCGGTCGGCAAAATCCTTGGCGAAACCCATCTCGTGGGTAACCAGGAGCATCGTCATGTCGGTCTCGTTTCGGAGATTTGTGATGACGTTTAGGACCTCTTCCACCAGCTCCGGATCGAGAGCGGAGGTGATCTCGTCAAGAAGCAGTATTTTTGGCTGCAAAGCGAGAGCACGAGCAATCGCGACGCGTTGTTTTTGGCCGCCAGATAATCTCGACGGATACTCATTCGCTTTGTCGACGAGCCCAACGTTTTCCAACATTTGAAGCGCACGTTCTTTGGCTGCCGCTTTCGACAGACTTCCAGTCAGCACCGGGGCGAGGGCGACGTTCTGAAGAGCGGTTTTATGCGGAAAGAGGTTGAAGTGTTGGAATACCATTCCGAAGGCAGCGCGCATTCTGCGTAGATGCGCCTCCGACGACGGCATTTGTTTACCACCTCTTTGCTCGTGGTTTAGGCAAACGCCATTGACGATCACGTCTCCAGCTGTAACCGACTCGAGCGTCATCAAAATTCTGAGGATCGTCGTTTTCCCCGAACCCGATGGACCAATCAGCGCAAGATGCTCACCAGCATTCACCGAAAACGAGAGTTGTTCCAGCACCTTGAGAGAACCATAGCTCTTCTCAACGTCCCGGAATTCAATGATGGGCGGGCAATCTGGAGCCTTGGGTGCGACATGCAATCCCATTGCGCTGTCTCCTTTCGTGCGATCGCAGCCCAGCAGCACTCGCTGCTGGGCGTTCTCACCTGGAGTGAATTACGGATTGCACATCTCAGCTGCTGACTTGGCATTAGCCAAAATCTTGTAGTTCGTTTGAAGACCATATTTCGCCATGATCTTCTCGAACTCGCCACTGTCCTTTAGCTTTTTCAGGCCTACATTGTAGGCATCGCGTAGTGCCTTATCCTCTTTATTGAAGGCTGCGGCTGCACAATCGATAGGAGTGTTGGCGATCGGTATGATGGTCTGCAAAGTATCATCACCCGACCGACTCTTCATGTCTATGACACCCGCATCGTTGAGGGCGATGGCATCGACGCGCTTGTCTTGCAGCATCTTCACCGCACTGGTGTTGTCAGGATAAGGAACCAGGTTCTCTTGCGTCACTCCGGCTGAGAGCGCATCTCGGGCCTGCAAAGTTCCGGCGCCCACCGCCAGCTTGAGGCCTAGGTCGGCAAATTCCTTGTAGCTTTTGAACTTGCCACTCATGTCGGAGCGGATCAGGAAAGCTTGCGCAGTGCAGATGGCCGGTTCAGCGAAATCAACGACGGCGCACCGTTCGGGGCGAATGTTGAGAGAGCCGGCTGAGAGAATTCTTACGCGTTTTGCCTGTAGGGCCGGTATCATAGCCCCGTACTGTATCAGCTCGCCTTTGAAGTTCTTGAACCCGGAGAGCGCCAATGCGCTCCGATCGATGTCGGGGCCAGCTCCACTCAATGTACCGTCGGGCTTCAACTCCGTATAGGGCGGCTCACCGCCGATGGCGATCGAAATCTCTTGGTTGACGTCGAGATCCTCCGCGATCGCAGCACTCCCCATTGTGATTGCCAAGATTGCGGTCAGCACAATTGTGAGACCGCGAGGATCAATAGGAGGGTGACGTTTGGTGTTTGATGCCATTGCTGTTCCCTTTCTGATGGCTCTTCTAGATCGCCGCGCCGGCAGGACATTGATCGGAAATATCCTGTTCCGATGCTCCTGCTCTTGCCACATACCTAGGAGCGATCCGCAGGTACGTGGCGAGAGCTTCGTCTAGACCTAGGGCAGACTGCTGTTTTCGCCGCTGCCGATGCCAAACATGACAATCGGTCGATGTGTTGTCAATTGACCAAATTGTATAATGACATTACTCAGTTTCCTCTGGTTGCGCTATTCGAAGTGGTTCGATTTTTGCGTCCTCAGAGGGATTCGACGATAGGACCCAATGCATGACAATGTGGACACCACTCAACGAACGTCTTACGCAGCCGTATTTTCTGTCAATTGCCGATCAGATCGCGGGAGCCGTCTCTTCTGGGGCTTTGAAGCCCGGCGAGCAGCTTCCGCCGCAAAGGCAGCTTGCCTATAAGCTCGGGGTCTCGTTACCTACTGTGTCTCGAGCGTATGAAGAACTCGCTCGACGCGGTCTCGTCGCTGGGGAAATTGGACGCGGAACATTTATCAAAACTCCGAGCATCAATTCTGAAGCTGTCACGCCATTTGCACCAGGGCGCGCTTCCGGATTGATTGATCTGTCGATACTGAAGCCCGTCTCTGACATGCTTCACCTCGAACGTATGAAGGAGACACTTGGCGCGTTAGCTGTCGATTTGCCGCCGAGCACCGTGTTCGGCTCTCGCCCAGGGACTCTTTTCGCGCGTCATCGCTTGGTTGCAACTGAATGGTTGAAGTATTGCGGTGTCGATACAGATGAGAGAACAGTGCATTTGACGAATGGCGGAACGCCCGCCTTGACGGTCGCTTTCATGTCGACATGCCAGCCCGGCATGACGATCGCAACCGAAGCGACAGGTCTCCATGTGATGCTGCCATTGGCTTCGTATCTTGGTCTAAAGGTTCAGGGTGTGCCCATTGACGAGGAGGGATTGATCCCCGATGCGCTCGAAAGCGTCTGCCAGCAACACGTCATTCGCGCGCTCTTCATGATGCCCAATGCGCTTGGTCCAACCGCATTCATAATGGGTGAGCGGCGGCGCAATGCGATTGTGGAGATCGCTCGAAAATACGACTTGCAGATCATTGAGGATGATGCCCTGGGGCCGCTCGTAGACAACAGGCCGCCAGCTTTTCAGGCTCTGGCACCCGAACGGACCATTTATATCACGAGCTTCACGAAACCCATCATGTCCGGGCTACGCACGGGTTATCTCGTGGCGCCAGAACGTCTCCTCCCTGCAGTCGAAAATCGTCAAATCGTCACGAGTTGGAGCGCCACACCGTTGGTCGCTGAAATCGCAGCAAGGTGGGTTGAGGATGGAACCTGCCAACAATTCGTGGAATGGCAACGCGTAACACTTCTTGAGCGGCACGAACTGGTTGCCTCTGTTCTCAAAGGTGTTCGATACAGTTCCAACCGTGGAAGTCTCCACATATGGCTCCCCCTCGGTGACCGGTTTCCAGAAGATGAGTTTGTCTCACACGCTCGCATGCAGGGCGTAGTCTTGGCGCGCGGCTCAGCATTTGCGATTTCGGAAAATCATCCAGCTGTTCGCGTTTCAGTCGGGTCGACCACGAAAGAAGAGCTGCACCGCGGTTTGAACGTCATTTATAATTTGCTGCACAGCGAACCTGAACCAGTTCTGCTCTGAACTATGTCAAGCCGGTTCTGATGGAATCTGGTCGGCGAAGCCAATTACAAAGGCGACATCAGCGAGAGACTCTGCCTTGGTAATGGCCCGGGCGGAGTCCGAGACCCTGACAGCAGCCCTCCGCCCGCATCATTCGCGCATTGGGCGAGGAGGTGCAGGAAATCCATCCGGCGAGGGCCGCCTTGCGCGAGCATGGCACGGTAGCGAAGCTGCGCTCTTAAGGTCGTCCTTACGAGCGAAGTTAGCAGCACAGCATGAGCCATATGACGTTATTGACCGGGCCTGAGCGGCGTCGTCGTTGGAGTGAAGCGGATCAGTGCCGGATACTGGCCGCGGCATGCGCGCCCCGGGGCCACGGTGGCGGCGGTAGCGCGTCAGTACGATGTCGCGACCAGCCTGATCTATAAGTGGCGGCGCACGATGAGAGCCCGCGAGACGGGCTTTGCCGAAGTTGTCGTGGTTCCCGATGAGCCTGTCGCCGCTTCGCGGCCGGCGGCGTCACCAGCGGTGATCGAGCTGGAGATCGCCGGCAAGGTGCGGCTGCGGATACCGCTGACCACGCCGCCGACACTGGCGGCGGCGATGGTGAAGGCGCTGGGCGTTTCATGATCCCGGTTCCGAGCCAGGTGCGGATCTGGTTGGCGGTCGGCCGGACCGATATGCGTCGCGGAATGCAAGGCCTCGCTCTGCAGGTTCAGGAGACGTTGGGCCGGGATCCGCGTTTATGCGTCGGGCGAGATTATGTGGCGGAGCCGCCCTGACGCCCGTCAGGGCCGGCCAAACCCAGCTTGCCTCCGCCACATAATATTTAGATGCTGTTCAGCAGTTGCAGAACGGCGTCGTTCGGTCGGAAACGCACGCCGTGGTCGCCGGCGACGCCCGCCTTCTCGAGTCCGTTGCGCATCATCTCGACATCCGCGGCGGCATAGCGGTGGGTCGTGGCGACCTGTGCGTGCCCGAGCCAGGCTTGGATCGTCAAAAGGTCCACGCCGGACTGGAGAAGCTTCATGGCGAGGGAGTGCCGGAAGATGTGCGGCGATATGGGCTTGTCGGCCAAGGCCGGCCTGATAGCCACGGCCTCGGCGGCCGCACGCCGCACGATATGGGTTGCTCCGAAACGAGTCAGGCGCTCGTTGCGGGCGCCGACGAATATCGGTCGCGGCTCGTGATGGGCGATCCCGCGCTCGCTCAACAAGGTCGTCAGCGCTCGCGCCAGGTCATTGGAAATAGGGACGACGCGGTCTCTGCGCCCCTTGCCGCGCAGCAGCACTTGCGGGTGCGACCGCTCCAACTGAAGATCGTTTGCGTTGACGCCGGTGGCTTCGGAGACCCGGGCGCCGGTCCGTGCCAAGAAGAGCAGAAAGGTTCGGTCGCGCCGACCACGGGGCGTCTTTGGATCGGGCGCCGCGATGAGGGTGTCCACTTCGGCCTTGGTGAGGTGGTACGTCACCTCAATGTGCGTCCGTTTAATGGGAATCGTCAGCACGCGTTGGGCGACGCCGAAGGACGCCGGGTCGGCGGCAGCGACGTGGTGGAAGAAAGATCGGATCGCGGCCAAGCGTGCGTTGCGCGTGGCGACGGAATTGTTCCGCTTCTCCTCGAGCTCGTCGAGAAAAGCGAGAACGAGGTCTCGATCAAGCTCTTGAAGCGCCAACGCCGCCGGCTTCTTCCGCAACCGGGCGGCGGCAAAGAGGATCAGCATGCGCAAGGCGTCGCGATAGCTGGCCACGGTCGCGGGAGTCGCGTTGCGCTGCTTGGTCAAGCGCCGGCGAAAGTAGGACTCCAGGAGCGGCGCCAGGAGCAAATGTTCGCTCATGCTGCACCTCCATCGAGGAAGGCGCGCTCCGCCGCAATGGCGAGAAGATCCGCCGAGCCAGTGAGGTAGTAGGCTGTATCGCTGTAGCTGGCGTGACCGAGATATGTGGCGAGCAAAGGCAGCAGCGCCTGAACGTCTGCACGCTGTTGGTGCCAGAGGCTGAGGCGGGTCACAGCGAAACGGTGCCTGAGATCGTGCGGCCTTAACGGCTTGCCGCCATCAAGATGGGCGAGCTTGCAGACCTCAGCAAAACCGTTTTGCAGGCCGGTCGCCGAGAGGCGGTTGCCTCGGGAGCTGAGGAAGAAGGCCTGGTCCTTGGGCGTGGGAAAAGCAGCATCGCGCTCACGCACATATTGACGAAGGGCTGTTTGGGTCGTCGTGTGAACTGGAACGAGACGGTCCTTGCGGAACTTCGTCTTCCGAACGAGGAGAACCCCGTTGGCCAGATCGACGTCGGAACGATCAAGGCTGACCACTTCGCCCGATCGCAGCCCCGAGCTCGCCAACAATCCGATCAGCGTCGCCATCGTCCGCCCTCTGAGCGGGGTGCCTGGCGAAATGCGGGCGCATGCGTCGATGAGCGACGCCAGCTCAGCCTCGCTGAGAATACGCGGAGGCGGAATCGCTCTGGATCTGGGGAAAGCTCTGCGCTCCAGGGCCTCGGTTCGGACGTCATAGACGGCGAGATACTCGTAAAACCGGCGGAGCACGCCGTGGCGAGTGGCGCGGCTGTTGGCGGCGCCGCTGAACGACAAGGCGAAATCCAGCGCCATCGTTCGAGTGGCGGGCCGATCGAGCTGAGCGCGCTCAACGTAGTGGACGAAAGCCCGCAACGTGCCAGCTTGCTTGCTGAAGGCATAACCGAGGGAGCGGCGCAGTTCGATGTAACGCTCGGCCTTCTCGCCGAGGAAACGGGCAAAGGCGGTCATGCGACGCCTCCCGGAAAGGGGAGCGCGACTTCGGCGAGCTGCGAGACCGCGACCTTTACGTACAGCGCTGTTGTATTGATGCTGCGGTGCCCGAGAAGATCGGCGACCTCGTTGATCGGCGTTCGCTGCCTGACGAGCTGGGTGGCAAGGCTGTGGCGCAGGAGATGTGCACCTGCGACCCGCCCGAGTTCGACCCCGCCATGCCGCAACCGCTTCCGCACGATCCTCGAAACCGGCGATGCGCACCTGAACGGTCCCACGGGCGGCGTGAAGGACAGGAACAGGTATGGGCTATCCACCTTCGGTCGAGCACGCAGGATATAGTCGGCGAGCGCGGCGCCGGTCTCCTCGAGGAGGGGCGCCACCCGGTCGCGCTTGCCCTTGGTGCGCCGGACAAAGACCTCGCCAGTTCGCCAGTCGATATCCTGCAGCTGAATGGTGCGGAGCTCGCCGTTACGAATACCCGTGGTGGCGAGCAGCAACAGGACGGCTCGATCGCGGATGTCGACCGGCGTTGTTGCGCCGATCGCATCGATTGCGCGCCGAACGTCATCCCATGCAAGGCGCGGCGGCCAATGCGCCAAACGCCAATGCGGCGTCCCTGGGACGACGCGGGCGAGATCCTGGTCATGGTGGCCAGCCCAATACAAAAACCGAAGAAATGTTCGGATGTGAGAGGTCGCCGCCGTGCGGGTGGCGGAGGTCGCCGATAGCGACAGCCGATGCTCAACGGCGGCGAAGACATGCTCCGCCGTCAACGCTTGGGGCTCTTGGTCGGGATGATGATGGCGGAGCCAATCCAGAAAGCGGCGGCCGCCCAAAAGAACGCCTTCGCGGGTCTTCGGCTCAAGTCCCCGCACCCTGCTCAGATAGTCCGAAAAGGAGGCCAGAAGCGGAGCATCCGGATCATCCTCTACACTTGGAACAGAACCAATGAATCGCTCCGGAGCCAGTCGGCGTGCGTGTCCCAGAGCCGATACTACGCCGATGCGCGGAGTATCAGTAGTAAACGTGCACAAATAGCTGTCGATGACATCTTGAGGGATAGGCATCGGACCACAGCGCGTCGCGGCAAACTGGCTAAAGCGCGCAATCCGACTGGAGCACTTCCACCAGTCCAAACTCACATACGGTCGCCGCTCGCTCCTCAGGCGTACGCTGGACATGCTCTCCGGATTTGGGTTTGCGAACCCGTACCTGCGAGTGCTGGCCTCCATGCCAGTGGATGGTCAAGATCACGTCGCGCGCATCGACATCCGCCACGATGTCCTTGATGAGCGCGCGCAGCAGTTGCTGACGACAGCGCATGTCGACACCCGGCGCATTCCAGGTGGCCTCGAGATCCTGGGCGAGGCCCGTGAAGTCCGGAACCGCGTCGACAGCCTCCACACGCTGGACTTCGCTCAGCCGGGCCTCGCAGGTCTCCACGGCCTGAGCGTGGCTTCCCAACTCCTCTCAAGCTGGGCCGCAATGAGCCGGTTCTCCGGGTCGCACGCCGCATAGCGGCGCTCGGCGAGCGATGCTTCATAGCGCGCCTGCTGCAGGTCCAGCTCGATCATCTGCCGCCGCCTGGCTTCGCTCTCCAGCTGCATCTGTTCAGCCTCCAACGCCGCCTCGATCGCCATCGGCGAAACCGCCTCCAAGGCTTCGCGGGTCACCGCCGCATCGGTTCGAAAGCCGTTGAACGACATGCATCGCGCCTGCGCCATCATGGTGTTGCCGCGCTCGCAGCGATAGACCGGATAACCTTGGCCACGTCCGGCATACGTGACAACCAGTCTTCGCCCGCATCGACCACAGGAGAGAAGACCCGGAAGCAGCGCGCGACCACCGCGGCCCGACTTGACTCCGCCGGCTTTGCCATAGGCGTTGGCCGCGAGCAGTTCCTGGTTCCGTTCGTACTCGCTCCATCCAATATAGCCTTCGTGATGCTCCTTGAGCACCACCGCCCACTCGCTGGCCGGCTTGTAATGGCCATAGCTCTTGCGAACGCGGCCATCGACGATCTCAGTGCGCTTCTCGCTTTTACCATAGACATAGGCGCCGGCGTAGAATGGGTTCTTCAGGATCGAGATCACGTTGCGGTAGCGGATCGGAACCCAGTCGAAGGACACCATCTTCCTGCCGTCGGAGGGTCTGGGGAAATGCACGCCATCATCGATCATCGAGATCAGGACCTGGCGCGCACTGCCGAGTTCGCGGAAGCGCGCGAATATCAGGCGAATCGTCTCCTGCAGGCGCATGTTCGGGATCCAACCCGAAACCGTAATCGCGGTGCCAGACATAGCCGAACGGCACGGAGATGCGCAGTTCTCCGCGCCGTGCCTTGGCGCGGGCGGCCTCGTACATGCGGGCACGCAGCACGCCGAGCTCGAACTCGCTGATGCTGCCCTTCATACCGAGCAGCAGGCGGTCGTTCGGCAATCCCGGATCGTAGACTCCGTCCAGATCGATCAACCGTGCATCGACTTCGCCGCACAACTCGAGCAGCCGATGCCAGTCCGGTCCGTTGCGAGACAGGCGGGACGCCTCCAGGCAAAGCACAGCGCCCACATGACCGGTGCACAGATCGTCGACCAGGCGCTCGAAACCAGGACGTTCCACAGCTCCACTTGCGGTGCGTCCCAAGTCCTCGTCGATCACCTCAACCTTGCGGAATCCCCAGCGCCGCGCGACGTCCACCAACTCATATTGCCGACGCTGGCTCTCGAGATTGAGCTGTACTTGCGCCGGCGTGGACTGACGTACATAGACGACGGCCTTGCGCTTGAGGACGGCAGTCGGAATCAGATTACTGCTCGTCATCGCGGCTCTCCTCCTCCGTTGCCACGCCGGCGGCGGCCATCAGCACATTGGCGATCCGGGCGATCACTATGGTCCGTTGCGCTGAACTCAGCCCGTTCAGCTTCTGCAAGTCGAGCGGCAAGCTGAATTGGCGAACGATCACAAGAGATCGTGTCGGTGGCGGCAAGGTCCTCATTTTGCGTCTCCCCGATGATGAAACCATCCGGAGAGCCTCGCCGGAAACGGCGCTGGAGCAAGAGCTTGTTCAGTCAAGCAGTGCAGCAAGCGATACGCGCGGGGAGCCCAGATCCATTGCTGCGCACGCCACGGGATCGATCATCCAGGCCGGAGCGGTAATGACATGCCCCGGCACGATGACGAGATGAATGATCCGACCGTTGGCGCGTTCTTCGCTGTTCTCGCAGCGAAGCCGGCGTCCGAAATACGGATGCCAGCGATAATGGACTTCGACCTCCTGTCCAACATGGGCAGAATGACCCCGAGATTGCTCTCGGCAGAAAGTCCTGGCTGTTCTGCGGTTCCGATCGCGGCGGACAGCGCGCTGCCGTTCTCTACAGCCTGATCGCCAGCGCCAAGTTGAACGATATCGACCCGCAGGCCTGGCTCGCCGACGTCCTCGCCCGACTGCCCGCCTATCCGGCCCATCGGATCGACGATTTGCTGCCGGAATTGGAGGTCCGCAAAACTGCGGACCCAACCAGCGGCGGCCTGATCATGCAGCGCAATAAGGTGCATCACGTCTACACCGGCGAACGTGTCGCCAGGGACCTCGGCGTCAGCGAAGCGCTCATCCAGGACCTGACCCTCGGTCTCGAGCCCGAGGACGGCGTCATCTGGGTGTACGCCGCCAACGATGACGACGGAATCTTGGCCTTCACCGATGAAGGCATCGAGGAGGTAAAACTCCTCCTCGAAGAATATCATCGCGTCTCCCCATCGAAAGCTTGACCCCGGCACCGCGGTGCTCAGGTGCTCATGGCCGCCGGTTACGCACGTCTGCGGTCTTCACCGGTCTTCACCGGCTTCCGATTACCCACATCGTCGGCGGGCCTATTGCCTCGTATGAATCCGCCGTGATTCTGTCCGTGACGCCGAATCACGGAGGCGTCACGGATGCGAGACAAGACCAGCAGCAGCGAAGCCGCTTGGCAGGAGGAAGGGCTTTCTGCGGCGGCCCTTCCCGACAAGCGTCTGGCCCGTCGGCTGCAACGGTTGCTGGATCAGATGTCAGCTGCGCCGGGCAAGCCAATCCCGGCGGCCTGCGGCGACTGGGCGGCGGCGAAGGCGGCCTACCGCTTCTTTGACAACCCGCGTGTGACCGAACATAGCGTTCTCGCCGGCCATTTCGCTGCGACCGCGGCGCGCGTTGCGGCGAGCGAAGGTCCGATCCTTATCCTGCAGGACACGACCGAATTTATCTACAGCCGCGCGCAGCCGGGCAAAATCGGCTTCACCTAAACCATCAACGCCGGGCGCTACAAGGCCGGGCAGCCCAACGTGCTGACCTTGTGCGGGGTGCTGATGCATTCGAGCCTGGCCGTCACCCTCACCGGCACACCCCTCGGTCTGACGGCGGCGAAGTTCTGGACACGAACGAAGTTCAAGGGAACGCTCGCGCTCAAGCGGCACATCAATCCCACGCGCGTGCCGATCGAGACGAAGGAGAGCTACCGCTGGCTGGAGAACCTGCGCCAGTCCATCGCGCTCATTGGCACGCCCGAGCGCTGCGTGCATGTGGGTGACCGGGAGAGCGACATCTACGAGCTCTATTGCACCGCGCAGGACCTTGGTACCAGCTTCCTCGCGCGGGTGCACACGAACAGGCTGGCAGAGCGGCCTGCCGATGCTGCCCCACACGATCCTGCTCATCGCGTCTTTGCCCAACTTGCGGCGGCGCCTTGGGCGGGACGTCATCGCATTAGGGTCGATCAGGACGAGACGACCTGGCTGCAGGTGAAGTTCGCCGCCATCAACACCTTGCCGCCGGTGGGGAAGCAGAGCGCTACAGTCCGCAGGTTCTGACTTACATCCACGCCCCCTGGAAGAGAATCCGCCGCCCGGTCGCGAGCCGATCGACTGGAAGCTGGTGACCAACCTGCCGGTCGAAGATCTCTCCGTGGCGGTCGAGAAGCTCGGCTGGTACGCCCTGCGCTGGAAGGCGGAGGTGTTCCACAAGGTCATGAAGTCCGGCTGCCGTGCCGAGGAGGCGAGGCTTGAGACTGCCGAGAGGCTGGCGAAGTTCCTCGCCCTCATCGCGGTGGTCAGCTGGCGCATATTCTTCGTCACTATGTCGGCGCGCGCCAAGCCAGACGCCGCGCCCGACAATGTTCTCACCTTCGCTGAGATCACTGCGCTCGACCGGATCGACGCGTCCCGAACGCGACCGCGTCTCCATCGGCCTACGCTCGCCGCTTACCTCCTGCAAATCGCCATGCTCGGTGGCTATCTCGCCCGCAAGCATGATCCGCCTCCAGGCAACATGGTCATCTGGCGTGGCATAACTCGCCTGCACGACATCAGCTTCGGCATCGCCATTGGATTAAACGATGTGGGTAATTGAAAGCCTCGCCGGAGGCGTACGAAAGCCGAGACCTGTCGGGTTATCAAGATCCCGACACAATCGCGTTAGAACGGATCCTGCTGCGCGAAACTTAACCCTTGAAAGATTTGCAGAATTTGCTCTGAAGCTCTGTCGGTGCAGTTGGCACGATTGTTGATGGTCCAAGTCACGACCTGCCTCAGACTAGGTGGGAGCAGACGGCAAAATGGACGCCTATTTGGACGTCTCGACCAGTGGCTACGGTGGCCGGCTAGAGGTTCTGGAAGGCCGGGGCGTCGGACTCGATCAGTGGCCGAGAAAGCCTCGATAGCGGCCGAGAGCCGGATTCGGGGGACCGGTGGCGGCGATCGCTCGCAAGCACGGCGCGACGCGCTGGCAGGTCTGTGATTGGCGCCGGCGCCTTCGTCAGGGCCAACTGGCGTGCCGGAAAGCATAGCGTTCGTGCCGCTGATGATGGGGGAGGGATCTGCGCGCCCAGCGGCGAAGGCATCGAAACCGGCGCCTGGAGCGGCCACAAGGACAGTGGCCGCTCGTCCATGCATCCATGTAGGAGCCAGCTGCATCTGTCTGACCGAGCGTGTTCAAAGGAAAAACAATGACTGCGCCGAAACTACGCTTTGAAATTTCCGAGTATAAAGCTCGGCTCGAGGGCACCCGCAAAGCAATGGAGCGGGAAGGCATCGATCTTCTAATC
>NZ_JAMYQL010000063.1:0-12848 GCF_040320865.1 Mesorhizobium sp. M0598
TTTTTCACCACCCCATAATTCGGGCCAACAAAAACCCCGCCCCCACCCCCCCACCCCCGCCCCGCGGGGGGGTTTTGGCTGGTCCGGGCCCCGGGGGGGGCCCGCGGCGGGGCCCCCCCGAAACTGCGAACCTACTTCTGGATGCAGGTGTCGACCGTGTCCTTGGTGCATTCGTCGAGGCCGGTGAACACCGGATCGGCGACCGGCTTGCCGTCGACCAGGTCGATCATCACCGAGGGCGCCTTGTAGCCCATCTCGAACGGCCGCTGGCCAACCAGCGCGGTCACCAGCCCGTCACGGGCAATCGCCACCTCGTCGCCGATCGTGTCGGCGGCGCCGATGACGAAGGCGTTGCTGGCGATCTTGTCGGCCATCGGCTTGAACAGGTCGCGGTAGGGCTGCGGAGCGCCGAACAGCGGCCAGCCGCCCATGATGCCGAAGGCGTCGAGATCGGGATTGGCGGCGAGGATGTCGGTCATCGCCTGCACGCCCTTGGCGCCGTCGTCATTGGTGAACACCGGGCAGCCCGCAACTTCCGTCCAGCCGCCTTCGCCTGCAAGCGCCGCGAGGCCGTCCTTGCCCGAAAGCGCGTCACGCATGCCCTGCGCGCGGCGCAGGATGTTGTCGGCCGCCGGATTGCCTTCGATGGTGCAGATCTTGCCGCCATTCGGCTTGGCCTTCTTGATGTATTCGCCGATCTTGTGACCCATCAGGTAGTTGTCGGTGCCGAGGTAGGTCTTGCGCAGCGCCGCATCTTCCTTACTGAGGTCGGCGTCGAGGGTCATGATCGGGATCGACGGATTGGCGCTTTTGATCGTCTGCGCGATCAGCGGCGCGTTGGACGGCGAAATCGCCATTGCCACCGTATCGGGCTTGCTCAGCATGTCCTGGACGATCTGGGCTTCACCGGCCTCATCCGAGGTCGATGCCGGTCCGGTGTAGAAGCACTCATATTCCGAGCTGGCGTTTTCCTTGTTCCATTTCTCGCAACCCTGGTGGATGGCCTCGAAGAATGGATTGTCGAGACCCTTCACCACGATGACGAGCTGTTTCTTGGCCATGGCCGGCCCGGCACCCAGCGCCATGACGGCGGCGGCAGCGAGCAATAGTGATTTCCTCATGTCAGTCCTCCCTTTGAAACAAACGGACACGGCGTGCCCGCCACACACAGACCGACCCGGAGCAAGATGACAGAGGACGTCGCACTCGTGTCGCCAAGCCAGGTCGATAAGCATTTTCATATTCAGTCTCAGACCGGCACCGACAGATATCGCTGGTTGCCAAATCCCTGACCGACAAACCCTCACCGATTCCTCCCGGCAACCCCGGGGGCTCGGCGCAAGCTCCTCCGACACTTAGCTAATATCGCCTTGTCACCGACGTCAATGCTATTTGTCCTACAAAACTGATTTTTCGAAAGAAGCCGTGGTTGACGCCAAGGAGGCTTATGCGTAAATGGGCAAAATCGCTGCTTCCGGGAGGAACTGGGGAGAGCGAATGGCCGCGGCAGAACCGCAGGCCGCAAAGCACGGGGAGGCAAGAAGGCTGGTGGCGGTTCTCGAACTCACCAACATCTCGAAGCATTTTGGCGCCATCCAGGCGGTCAACGACGTTTCGTTGTCGATCGAGGCCGGACAGGTTGTCGGCCTGATGGGCGACAACGGCGCCGGCAAGTCGACGCTGGTCAAGATGATCGCCGGCAATTTCCCGCCGAGCCATGGCACGATGCAGATGGACGGCAAGGAGCTGATCCTGCACAAGCCGGTCGAGGCGCGCCAGCACGGCATCGAAATCGTCCATCAGGATCTGGCACTGTGCAACAATCTTACGGCCGCCGCCAACGTCTATCTCGGCCGTGAATTGCGCCGCGGCCTCGGGCCGCTTCGTATCCTCGACTATGCCGCGATGTACAAGCGTGCCGGCCAGATCTTCGCCGAGCTGAAATCCGAAACGCGCCCGCGCGACCTGGTCAAACAAATGTCGGGCGGCCAGCGGCAGGCGGTGGCGATCGCCCGCACCATGCTTTCGCAGGCCAAGATCGTGCTGATGGACGAGCCGACGGCGGCGATCTCGGTGCGCCAGGTCGCCGAGGTGCTGAACCTGATCCGCCATTTGCGCGACCAAGGCATCGCCGTCGTGCTGATCAGCCACCGCATGCCCGACGTCTTTGACGTCGCCGACCGCGTCATCGTCATGCGGCGCGGCCGCAAGGTCGCCGACAAGACGATCGCATCGAGTTCGCCGGAAGAAGTCACCGGACTCATCACCGGCGCCATCGAACAGGTATGATTGACGCCTCAACCATGAGTAAAAAAGGTCGATAATGGCAGTCACCCTTGATCAGACGATCGCGCACAAGCAGCACACCTTGCTGAGCAAGGTGTTTGCCAGCCAGACCTTCTGGGTGGTGATCGCGGTCATCCTCGCCTGCCTGTTCCTGTCGGTGGCAACGGATTCCTTCGCCACGACCAAGAACCTCTACAACATCACCCGCAACGTCACCTTCGTCGCCATCGTGGCGCTCGGCATGACCTTCGTCATCATCACCGGCGGTATCGACCTGTCGGTCGGCTCGGTGCTTTGCCTGTGCTCGATGGTGCTGGCCGTGACCATGCATGCCGGCTACGGCATCGAGATCGGCATTGCCGCTGCGATCGCCACAGCGCTGATCATCGGCGCCTTCAACGGGGTTCTGATCGCCTATCTCGGCTTTCCGCCTTTCGTGGTGACGCTCGGCATGCTGTCGATTGCGCGCAGCCTAGCCATGGTCGCCTCCAACAACACCGTCGTCTTCCAGTTCGGGCCGGATCACGACAAGCTGCTGGCGCTGGGCGGCGGCGCCTGGGTGTTCGGCATTGCCAATCCGGTGCTCTACATGATCGTGCTGGCGTTGATCACCGGCTTTGTGCTGCGCTGGACGAAATTCGGCCGGCACATCTTCGCCATCGGCGGCAACGAGCATGCGGCAACGCTGACCGGCGTTCCGGTGCGCCAGATCAAGGTCGTCGTCTACATGATCTCGGCATTGGCGGCAGGCCTTGCCGGCATCATCCAGACCGGCTGGCTGGGCGCGGTCACCACCAATCTCGGCAACGGCATGGAGCTTCAGGTGATCGCCGCCACCGTCATCGGCGGCGCCAACCTGGCCGGCGGCATGGGCACCGCCTTCGGTGCGGTCGTCGGCGCGGCGCTGATCGAGGTCATCCGCAACAGCCTCGGCCTGCTCGGCATCAATGCCTTCTGGCAAGGCGTGTTCATCGGCGGCGCCATCCTGCTCGCCGTGCTGTTCGACCGCATCCGCAATTTCAGGCGCAACGACTGACGTTCAAGCGCAGCCTCCCCCTTCTCCCCTTGGAGAAGGTGTCGCCGAAGGCGACGGATGAGGGGTGCTCCAGCTTGGCATCGCCTCATTTCTTCCAACACCCCTCAACAGTCTCGGCGCTAGCGCGCCGATCCACCTTCTCCCACAGGGGGAGAAGGGGACGCGCTCCTATCGCCGAGTCTGAAAATCCGCCGCTGCGGCGCATGGCCGGCGCCCGGACGTGCACATGCGTCTTGACGCAAGCCCGAACTGAGCCGCACAATCGTTCGCAGCAGGCGAAGGGAGGCCAGTCGCCTGCGGGAGGATATACCCATGACGGAAGCGATCAGGCTCTATTGGGGCCGGTTCGGACATGTTTCTGTCCTGAACGTCGCCAGCGACTTCGTCACCCATGCCCATGTCGAGGCGCATATCATCATCTGGCTGGAAGGCACCGCCGGCGAGATGACCATCGGCCGTGAGACGGTGCGGCTTGGACCGGGCACCGCGGCCGGCATCAATTCCTTCCAGCCGCACAGCCACGCTCTGTCCCGCGACGGCACGCCCGGCCTGTTCCTCGCCTTTTACATCGATCCGGACTGGGCACGGAAACGCCGCGAGCTGCCTTCCGCCGCGCCGCTGTTCTCCGCCCCGGCGATCACGCTCGAGCCTTGGCTGCACAAGGCAGCGGCCAACCTCCTCGACCATCTCAGCGACAATGAGAGCATCGACGACATCGCCAATTACGAGATCGAGCGCTTCATCGACAGCGTGCTCGATGCCGCCGATGCCTCCGCACCGCAGACCGTGCGCACCCGCGTCAGCACCATGCAGGATTTCCGCGTCCGCAAGGCGATCCAGCTGATGAAAGCCAATGTCTGCGAGCGTATCTGCTTCGACGACGTGGCGCGCAGCGTCGGCCTGTCGCGGCCGCATTTCTTCGCCCTGTTCAAGGAACAGACCAATCTGACGCCCAACGTCTATTGGAACACGCTGCGCATGGAGGAAGCCGTGCGGCAGTTGCAGTGGTCGCAGGAGCCGCTGATCTCGGTCGCCTGCAATCTGGGCTTCACCACGCAAGGCAATTTCTCGCGCTTCTTCCGCGACCATGTCGGCGTCCCGCCGACGCTTTACCGCGAAGCGGCGCGGGCGATCAGCTGAGCGCCCGTTTTTCAGACTTTTTGATAGGCGTTCAAGACGCATTGATAAGCGCTGCCGAGCCTGCCGCCCTACCCTCCCAAGCAGCTGATTTGCAAGGGAACGATCATATGGCGAAAGTCACCATCTCCAGCGTCATCGACGCACCGGTCGAAAAGGTCTGGGCGCGCATACGCGACTTCAACGGCCTGCCGACCTGGCACCCGCGCATGATCGAAAGCCATATCGAGGACGGCAAGGATGCCGGCACGATCGGCTGCGTGCGCAATTTCCAGCTCGCCAGCGGCGCCCGCCTGCGCGAAAAGCTGCTCGATTTCTCCGACGAGAACTTCCTCGTCAGCTACGCCATCCTGGAGACGCCGCAGCCGCTCACCAACCACAAGGCGACATTGCAATTGCGGCGGGTTACCGACGGCGACCGCACCTATGCCGAATGGACCGCCAGCTTCGACGCCGCTCCAGAGGAAGCCGACAAGCTGGCCGAAGGCATGGGCGCCAACGTCTTCCAGGGCGGCTTCAACGCCCTGAAGAACCACTTTGCCGGCCAGAGTTGAATGACGGACTAAGCCCGAAAAAGGGAGTGTTCCATGGCGCTTGCACTGCAGACTTTCGCGACGGTGAAGGACGCCGGCGCGGCGCTGAAAGCCGCCGGCACCCGCTATCTCGGTGGCGGCACGTTGGTGGTGCGCGCCGTCAATGAAGGCGACGTGTCGATCTCCGGTTTCGTCAGGTCGACCGACCCGGCGTTGTCGGCCATCACCGTCTCCGGCGGCGAGGTCCGCATCGGCGCTTCGGTGACCATGGCGGCGGTCGCCCGTCACCCGGATCTCATCCCGCTGGCCCACGCCGCGCGCGCCGTCGGCGGCCCGGCGATCCGCAACATGGCAACGGTCGGCGGCAATCTCTTCGCGCCAGCGCCTTACGGCGATTTCACCGTTGCACTGCTGGCCTTGGACGCAACCGTCAGCACCGGTGACGGCGAGCTGCCGATTGAGACATTCCTGGCAAAGCGCGAGAGCAATGACGCCATCGTCACCGCGGTCGGCTTCACGCTTCCGAAGGAAGGCGGCTTTCGCTTCCTGAAAGTGTCGCGGGTCAAGCCAAAGGGCGTCTCGGTGCTGAGCATCGCCACCGTGCTGGAGCACGCACCGGACGGCACTGTGTCGTCCGCGCGGATCGCGCTCGGCTGCATGGCCGACCGGCCGATCCGTGCCAGGGCGGCGGAGAAGGCCCTGATTGGCCGCAAACTCACCAGCGAGGGCATCGCACCGGCACTGGCTGTTGCCCGCGACGGCGCTTCGCCGCGAACCGATCCGATCGCCAGTGCCTGGTATCGCAACGAAGTCCTGCCGGTCCATCTCGGCCGGCTGCTGCTCGCCTGAAAGACCGTGGCGCGTATGTCCGCCTGGCTGCGGCGCAAGGAGTAAAAAGATGGCAAAGGTCCCGGTTCAGTTCACGCTCAATGGTGCCGAAAAGGCCGAATTCATCGACAGCGGCACAACGCTGCTTCATGCGCTGCGCGACAAGATCGGCGACACCTCGCCGAAGGGCGGCTGCCATCAAGGCACCTGCGGCGCCTGCTCGGTCATCATCGACGGCGAGCTCAGGCTCTCCTGCCTGACGCTGGCCGAGACCTGCAACGGTGCGACCGTCACCACGACGTCGGGGCTTTCGGAAGGCGGCGTGCTGCATCCGCTGCAACGCGCTTTCCTCGATGCTTTCGCCACGCAATGCGGTTTCTGCACGCCGGGCATGATCATGGCCGCCAAGGTGCTGCTCGACCAAACCCCGAACCCCAGCCGCGAGGACGTGGTCGAGGCGTTGTCGGGCAATATCTGCCGCTGCACCGGTTACGAGCCGATCATCCAGGCTGTGCTGAGCGCTGCGCGCTCCAATTCGCAGAACGCGGCTTGAGGGGAGTTAAGAAAATGGAACTCCGCAAGAGCTACTTCGCCGACCAGCGCAAGGACGATCTGCACGAGATCGGCCAGCCGCGGCCGCGTTCGGATTCGCCCGGCCATGTCACCGGCAAGACCGCCTATTTCGCCGACCGCAATTTTCCCGGCATGCTGCACCTGAAGATGGTGCGCAGCCCGCATCATCACGCCCGCATCCGCAGCATCGATACGTCAGAGGCGGAAAAGCACCCCGGCGTCGTCAAGGTGCTGACCGCCAACGACGTGCCGCACAATGTCTACACCATCCTGATCCTGATCCAGATCGGGCCGGAGGACGAGACGGTGCTGGCCGACGGCAAGGTGCGCTGGAAGGGCGAGGCCGTGGTGGCGGTGCTGGCCGAGACCGAGCGCGCCGCGCAGCAAGCCGCCGCCAAGGTCAAGGTCGATTACGAGGTGCTGCCCGCCGTCTTCGACATGGAGGAAGCGCTGAAGCCCGGCGCGCCGATCGTCAATGAGTACCATGGCCGGAACTACTATCTCTACGATAGCGGCGAATGCCGCAAGGTGCGCTTCGGCGATGTCGAGGCAGGCTTTAGAGGAGCCGACCACGTGCTCGAACAGACCTACCAGTCTTCACCGATCGAGCATGCGCCGACCGAAACGACCGGCTGCATCGTCGCGCCGGAGGGCAACGACCGCTTCACCTGCTACACCAACACGCAGGCGATGTTCTTCACTCTCGATAACGCCTCGATCATCCTGCAGATGCCCGGCAACAAGCTGCATTTCGTCGGCGGCACTGTCGGCGGCGGCTTTGGCGGCAAGGTCGACGTCATCGTCGAGCCGATCGCCATCCTTGGCGCCAAAATAACAGGACGACCGGTCTGTTTTATCTACAGCCGCGAGGAAGAGATGCAGATTTCCTCGCCGCGCGCCGCCGAGAAAGTCGTCATCAAGGACGGCGTCATGAACGACGGCCGCATCGTCGCGCGCAAAGTGACCGGCTACACCGACGCCGGCGCCTATTCGCGCCATTCGCCCTACGGCGCGCAGAAGGGCGCCGGGCATTATCCCGGCCCGTATACGATCCCGAATGTCTGGATCGACACCTACTGCGTCTACACCAACCGCACCCCGTCCTCGGCGATGCGCGGCTTCGGCGTCACCATCGGCGATTTCGCGCTAGAGGTACAGATGGACAAGCTCGCCCGGCTGATCGGCATGGACCCGCTCGAATTCCGTTTCATCAACGCCTATCGCGACGGCGACATGAAAGCACATCGGCAGCCGACCGAGGGTGCTGCGCTGATCGAGTGCATGCAGGAAGCCTCGCGCGCCGCCAACTGGCCGGTAGCGGAAAAATTCATGGCGATGTCGTCTTACGCGAAGGGAGCTTGAGATGGCGATCAGGCGCGGACGCGGCGTCGCCGCGATCAATTATCCGACCGGCATGAATCTCGGCGGCGACCCGACCCAGGCGCTGGTCCATTCGACGCCGACCGGCAATTTCATGGTAACGCTGTCGAGCGTCGATCTCGGCCAGGGCATGAAGCAGATCATGGCGCAGATCTGCGCCGAGACGATCGGCGTGCCGACCGACCGCGTCGTCGTCGACACCGCCGACACCGACACCGGCCCGCACTGCATGGGCACCTTCGCCTCGCGCGGCACGCACCGCGCCGGCAATGCGGTTATCCAGGCGGCCAGGGAAGCCCGCCAGGTGATGCTGGAAGTAGCGGCCGAGGAGCTGGAGGTCAATGCGTCGGACCTCGAGACCGATGGCCAGGGCAACATCCTGGTCAAGGGCGCGCCACAAAAATCGATCTCGATCTTCGATGTCGCGCTGTCGGCGCATTTCAAGCGCGGCCGCTCGATTTCCGGCCGAGGCATGTTTTTGATCCCGCGCTCCTATCCGGAGAAAGAGACCGGCGCGATGAAGCCCTCGACCTGCTACGCTCACGCCTGCACGGTTGCCGAGGTCGAGGTCGACGACGAGACCGGCGAGGTCACCGTGCTGACCGTGAAGAACGTCTTTGAGATCGGCCGCGCGCTGAACCCGAAAATGGTCGAGCAGCAGCTCGTCGGAGGCTCGTGGATGGGCATCAGCCATGCGCTCTACGAAACGACCGAACCCTATTATCCCAACCGCGATCACGGCGGCACCGATTTCAATCAGTATCTGATGCCGGGTCCTGGCGATCTCGCGCAAACCAAGGTCATCGTGCTGGAGAGGCCCTCGGCGGACGGGCCGTACGGCGCCAAGGGGCCTGGCGAAATGTGCGCCAACCCGCAGATCCCGGCGGTCGCCAATGCCGTCTTCGACGCCGTCGGCGTGCGCATCGACACGCTGCCGATCACGCCGGAGCGCATCCTGCGGGCGCTGAAGGCGCAAGCCCCGAACTGAGTGCGGGAGATGCCCAAGAGAAGCGCCGAGACTGTCGCGACATCGCCGGAGGCGGTGGCGTCGCGCCTCGCCGCCTCGCGCTATCTGGCCGACGAAAGCCTGGCCACCGCCATCTTCCTGGCGATAAGGCTGGGCAAGCCGCTGCTGCTCGAAGGCGCACCGGGCGTCGGCAAGACGGAAGCGGCGAAGGCGATAGCCGAGCTGCTCGGGCGTGAGCTGGTGCGACTGCAATGCTATGAGGGCATCGACGCAGCACACGCGCTCTACGAATGGAACTACCAGCGCCAGCTGCTCGCCATCCGCCATGCCGGCGAGCACGAGATCGACATCTACGACGACCGCTTCCTGATCGCGCGACCGCTGCTGCAGGTGCTGAAGGCGCCGGAAAAGCGCGTGCTGCTGGTCGACGAGATCGACCGCTCGGACCATGAGTTCGAAGCGCTGCTGCTGGAATTCCTGTCCGATTTCCAAATCAGTATTCCCGAGCGCGGCACCATTCGCGCGATGGCGCAGCCGATCGTCATCCTGACCTCAAACCGCACCCGTGAACTGGCCGAAGCGCTGCGGCGGCGCTGCGTCTACCACTGGATCACCTATCCCGACGCCGGGCGCGAGGCCGAGATCATCATGCTGCGCGCCGGCGATGTCGCCGAGGCCACGGCCCGCGCCGTTGCCTCGGCCGTGCGCGACATTCGCGCCCGTCCGTTGGCCAAGCCGCCAGGCATCGCCGAGGCGGTCGAATGGGCCAACGCCGCGACCATCCTCGAAAAGGGCGGCAGCCCGTGGCCGGAAGCGTTTCGCCGGGCCATTGGCGTGCTGATCAAGGACGAGGAGGACCTTTCCTGCATCGCGCCGGAGCTCGGCAAGATTGTCGAGGAGGCGCTGGCGTGATGCACAACGTCAATGATCCCTTCTCCCCGTTCACAGCGGGACGGCCGAATGTCGATCGACCTCACGGGCGCATTCCGCAACGCTGGCGGGACAGCACCCCCCTCTGTCCTGCCCTCTTTGCCACCACTTGGCATCTCCCCCTCAAGGGGGGAGATCAGACGTCATTCCGGCTTTCGCTAATCTCCAACGTTACAGAAATGAGCGGAGCGTCAAAGCTGCCAATCTCCCCCCTTGAGGGGGAGATGTCCGGTAGGACAGAGGGGGGCGCGAAGGAATGATGCGGGGAGAAAGCTTGCCGCGCGCCGCAACCCCAATGCTCGGCTTCGGCCGGCTGCTCCGCCGCTATGGCTTTGCTGTCGCGCCGGAGCAGGTATCAGACTTCATGCAGGCCGTAACCCTGCTCGGGCCCCGCTCGATGAACGACATCCGCGAGGCGGCTCTTGCCACGCTGGCGCCGCCGCCCGACCGCCGCGACGAATTCGAGGCGCATTTCCGGAGCCATTTCTATGGGGACGCCGCGGCGCTGGTCGAAGGCGAGGCCGACGAGGAAACCCGCATCAAGGACGATGGTGCAACGGGCGAAGAAGAAATCGAGGTGGTCCGCCAGGAGCAAGGCGGCGAACTGTCTTCGGCCAGCGAACAGTTGAGCGTCCGCGAGTTCCAGCGCGACAGCGACGGGCTTGCCGCCTTCCGCCTCAAGCTCGCCACCGCTTTGCCCGCGCGCCGCTCCTTCCGCACCGTGCGCACGAATGCCCGCGGCAAGCTCGACCTGCGCCGCTCGCTGCGCGAAATCGTCAGTGCCGACGGCGATATCCCCTCGCCGCTGCTGCGCCGGCGGCAGACAGTGCCGCGCAAGCTTCTCATCCTGATCGACGTGTCCGGCTCGATGAAGCTCTACACATCGGACTACCTCAAACTGGCACACGCGGCCGTGCAAGGCGCCGACCGGGCGGAGGTCTTCACCTTCGGCACGCGGCTGACCCGGATCACCTCGGCGCTGCGCATTCGCGACCGCGACCAGGCGCTGGCCCGTGTGGCCGCGCAGGTCGACGACTGGGACGGCGGCACCCGCATGGGACCGACGCTGCTCGCGTTTCTATCGGTGCCGCGCTTCTCCGCCTTTGCGCGCGGGGCGGCAATCGTCATCCTGTCGGATGCGCTGGAGCGCGGCGATCATGCCGAGCTGGAGACGGCGATGCGCCGGCTGAGCGCCCGCGCCTTTCGGCTTTCGCTGGCGACGCCGTTGGCCGGCGATCCGCGCTTCCGGCCGGCAACGGCGGCGCTTCGCACCATCCTGCCGGTGCTCGACGATCTGGTCGACGGCTCCTCGATCGCCGGTCTCACCGAGTTCATCCTGTCGCTCGCCCGCCCAGCCCCGGCGGCCGCGGCAATCTGGAAAAGGGTTTCGTGATGCAGAAGGCGATCGACGCGCATTTCCACATCTGGCGCCGAGAGGACCAGCCCTGGCTGCGCGGGCCGATGGTGCCGCGCATCTTTGGCCCTTACGAGCCGATCCGCCGCGATTATCCGATCGAGGAATTCCTCGCCGACCAGCAAGGTTCAGGTGTCGAGAAGGCGGTCTATGTCCAGACCAACTGGGCCAAGGAGGATTTCGAGAAAGAGGTCGCCTTCCTGCAGAAGACCGCGGAAGAAACCGGCTGGCCGCACGCCATCGTCGGCTATGCCGATATGACGGTGGACGATATCAGGCCCCAGATCGACCGGCTGAAAAAATATCCGCTGCTGCGCGGCGTGCGCATGCAGCTGCACTGGCACGGAACGCCGGCCTTCCGCTTCGCCGCCTCGGCCGATCAGGTCATCGACCCCAAGGTGCGGGCCAATGTCGCGCGGCTGAAGGATTACGGCCTGTCCTTCGACCTGCAGCTTTTCCCCGCCCAGATGAAGGACGGGCTGACGCTCGTCGGCGACAACTCCGAGACGAATTTCATTCTCACCCACGCCGGCATGCTGACCGACATGGAGCCGGAGACCACCGAGGCGTGGAAGTCCGGCCTGCGCACGCTGTCAGCGGCGCCCAACCTCTATGCAAAACTGTCCGGCCTCGGCACCTTCGTCCACCGCAACGACCCGGCGCTGATCGCCTATATCGTCGACAACGCCATCGACATCCTCGGCAGCGACCACCTGATGTTCGGCTCGAACTTCCCGATCGAGAAGCTGTGGACCAGCCATTCCGAGCTGATCAAGGCGCACCGGGAGGCGGTGGCGAAACACGGCGCGGCCGCCGAGGCCGATATTTTCTGGAACACGGCGGAGAAGGTATATCGGCCGGTGTAGCGCGCATCCCTTCTCCCCTTGTGGGAGAAGGTGGATCGGCGCGTAGCGCCGAGACGGATGAGGGGTGCTGGAAGAAACTCGGCGGAGAAAGTCCCAGCGATTTGAAGCACTTACGTCTCCAATGCCGCGATCCGTCCAGCACCCCTCATCCGACCGAGCTTCGCTCGGCCACCTTCTCCCACAAGGGGAGAAGGGAAGGCGCCGCGCCGCGCCGCGCCTCACTTCACCTCGAACTCCGGATCGACCGGGATCTGCAGCGCTGTCACCATCTGGTTGGTTTGCCCGGCCAGCCCGATGATCGACACCAACTCGCCATGCTGCGCGTCGGTCATGCCTTTGGCCCGCGCTGCGGCGGTGTGCGAGTGGACGCAATAGGAGCAGCCATTGGCGGTCGAGACGGCGATGTAGATCATCTCCTTGGTCAGCGGATCGATGGCGCTGTCAGCGACCATCACCGCCTTGAGCTGCTCCCAGACCCGCTTCAGCGAAACCGGATCATTGGCCAGCCCACGCCAGAAATTGTTGACGAAATCGGATTTGCGCGTCACGCGGATGTCGTCGAACACAGCCTTCACGGCGGGAATCGCCTGGACCTCGGCATCGGTCAGAAGTTTCGTCGTGGCCATGGCTTGGTCCTTTCGCTTTGAATCGTTATGCGAGGTCGTTGAATCAGGTCGGGAGAAAAGGCGGCTAACCGCCTTGGATGAATCAGCAATTGACGCGCTGAGGCAAGACCGTAAGGCTGGCCGAGGCCCCTCACCTTCGTCATCCCTGGGCGAAGCAGGAGCGAAGCTCCGTCGCGGAGACCCTGGGATCCATATGTGGACGGCGCCCTGCCTGCAACGGTTGTTTTGCGTCGTTTTCGATCGCTTGCGTCCATATGTCCGGCCTTTGAGCA
>NZ_JAMYQL010000064.1:0-12801 GCF_040320865.1 Mesorhizobium sp. M0598
ACAGGGCTACGACCCTGTTTTCCTGTCCATCGCCCGCTCGGTGATCGGCGGCCTGTGTGTGTTTGGATGGGGCCGCTGGCGCGGCATTGCGCTGTTCACGCCCGACAAGACCCTCGTCGCCGGCATCCTGGCAGGCGCGCTTTTCGGTTTCGAGTTCCTGTTTCTCTATGTCGGGCTCGAGCACACCACCGTCGTGCGCAACACCTTGCTGGTCAACACCATGCCGTTCTGGATGCTGGTCGGCGGTCATTTCCTGCTGGGCGAAAGCATCACGGCACGCAAGCTGGTTGGTCTTCTGCTCGCTTTCGCCGGACTGATCGCGGTGTTTTCCGATAAACTGAGCGCCAATGGCGGCGCAACATTGGGCGGCGATTTGCTTAGTCTCGGTGCCGGCATTCTGTGGGCCGTGACCAATATCGTCATCAAGCGGTCGAAGCTGGTGACGGCCAGCGCCGAAAAGCTGCTGCTCTATCAGCTGGCCGGGGCCGCCGTCGTCGGCATTTTGGTGATGCCTTTTGCCGGGCCGCCCGTCCGCAACTTTACCGTCTTGCCAACCTTGGCTCTGCTGTTCCAGGCCGTCTACGTTGTCGCGTTCACCTATGTGCTGTGGTTCTGGCTGCTGCGGCGCTACCCTGCATCTGGACTGTCGAGCTTCACCTTCCTGTCGCCGGTGTTTGGTGTGCTGTGCGGCGCCGTGTTCTTGAACGAGCCGCTGACCGTTCGTATCTTCCTGGCACTCGGCCTCATCGCCGCCGGACTCATCATCGTCAACCGGCCGGCCCGAAAACAAAGTCCCGGATGAGCATGCGCGATATATTGAACGACCTCGAAGTTGGAAAGCAGCTCTCTGATCCGGACCCGGTGCGTCGCGCCCAGATCCAGATGAAGACGCCGCTGCCGAAGCGCTTCTACAATACCGTCGCGGTAGCACCGGTCGAAGACGGTTTTGCCGTCCATCTCGATGGCAAGCCCGTCCGCACGCCGGCCAAGGCGCTGCTGGCGCTGCCGACCGAAAAGGCGGCTGCTCTCGTCGCCGAGGAATTCGCCGCACAGGAGGAGACCATCTACCCGGTGACGATGCCGGTGATGCGTCTGGTCAATACGGCAATCGATGGCGTCGCCAGTGATCCCCAGGCCGTGCTGGAGGACATCCTGCGCTTTGCCTCGTCCGATCTGCTCTGCTACCGCGCCGATGCGCCCCAAGGACTCGTCGACCGGCAGAACGAGCATTGGGATTCGGTTATCGACTGGGTGCGCAGCGCGCTCGGCGCCCGGTTCCATCTTGCCGAAGGCGTGATCCATGTCGAACAGCCGCGCGAGAGTATCGCGCTGCTTGGCCAGCATCTTGCCCAACGTGCCGATCCGCTGCGCCTTGCCGCCATCCACGTCATGACGTCGCTGACCGGATCGGCGCTGCTGGCGCTGGCCGTCGACTTCGGCGAGCTCGACGGCGAGGCGGCCTGGGCTGCCGGTCATGTCGACGAGGACTGGCAGGCCGAGCAATGGGGCCATGATGCCGAGGCCGTCGCGCACCGCGCGGCCCGCAAGCGCGACATGATGGCGGCAGTCAGCCTGCTCGAAGCTCTCAAAGGCTGACCGCACCGTCGTTTCTACTTCGCACTGCACATTAGACCAAAGTCATAATCCCAAAGGCGGTCTGCCTCTGGGCACTGCTTTCTGTCATTTTTTGCACCGATGGCTGCACTGAGTCTGCGTTGCGAGGAAAACGAGGACGATGAAGTGCCGCATCGAGGACTGACAGAATCACACGGGAGGATACGCTCATGGCAATGGCATCGACCGCCGGCAAAACAAGCCGCGGCATGACGCGCGAGGAGAAGAAGGTCATCTTCGCTTCCTCGCTCGGCACCATTTTCGAATGGTACGATTTCTATCTCTACGGTGCATTGGCGGCCGCGATCGGCACCGCATTCTTCAACTCCTATCCGGAAACAACGAGAAATATCTTCGTGCTTCTGGCGTTTGCCGCAGGCTTCATCGTTCGCCCGCTTGGCGCCCTGGTGTTCGGCCGCATCGGCGATCTCGTCGGCCGCAAGTACACATTTCTTGTCACCATCATGATCATGGGTCTGTCGACCTTCCTCGTCGGCGTGCTTCCCGGCTCCGCCAGTTGGGGCATTGCCGCGCCGATCATGCTGATTGCGCTCCGTCTGCTGCAGGGTCTGGCGCTTGGCGGCGAATATGGCGGCGCCGCGACCTACGTCGCCGAGCACGCTCCAGATGACCGCCGTGGCTTCTACACCTCATGGATCCAGACCACCGCAACGCTCGGCCTGTTCCTGTCGCTGATCGTGATTCTGATTGTGCAGAATTCCCTCAGCAAGGAAGATTTCACAGCTTGGGGCTGGCGCATTCCGTTCCTGGTTTCCGCGGTCCTGCTCGCCATCTCGGTCTGGATTCGCCTGTCACTTGCCGAGTCTCCGACCTTCCAGCGTATGAAGGCCGAGGGCAAAGGCTCCAAGGCACCCCTGTCCGAAGCCTTCGGCCAGTGGAAAAACGCCAAGATCGCATTGCTGGCGCTGCTTGGCCTTACCGCTGGCCAGGCCGTGGTCTGGTACAACGGCCAGTTCTACGCGCTGTTCTTCCTGCAGAACGTGCTCAAGGTCGATCCGCAGTCGGTCAATATCATGATCGCAATCGCGCTGGCGCTTGGCACCATCTTCTTCGTCGTATTCGGCTGGCTCTCCGACAAGATCGGCCGCAAACCGATCATCATGGCGGGTTTGGCGCTGGCGATCGTCACCACCTTTCCACTGTTCAAGGCACTGACCCGCGCCGCTAATCCCACTCTAGCTACCGCGCAGGAAAATGTTCGAGCAACCGTCACCGCGGCACCGGGCGACTGCAGTTTCCAATTCAATCTGACCGGAACATGGAAATTCACCAGCTCGTGCGATGTTGCCACGGCATTCCTTGCGAAGAGTTCCGTGCCATACGATGTGGTCACGACAGCCGCGCCCGGAACTGCTGCAACGGTCAAGATCGGCAACGAAACGACTGAAGCCTATGACGCGGTCGCGGCTGGCGACCAGTTGAAGGCCAAGGAGACAGCCTTCGGCAAGGCAATCAATATCGCCTTACAGGATGGAGGTTATCCTCTAAAGCGTGCGGCATCGAAAGTGGCCGACCAGAAGCTCGACGCTTTTGTGGCTGCCAATCCCGAGCTTAAACTCGATGCCACCGCGATTCGTGCCGGCGAAAAAACAACCGTCCCGACAGACAAGGCAGTCGCGGACAAGATCCTGACCAAGGAAGAAGCGGCTGGCGCAACCGAGGTGACAGTCTACAACATTCCCGCGTCCGGCGCTTTTGCCATGTTCGCGGATCCGGCGCAGATCAACTGGCCGCTGACCATCGGCATCCTGTTCATCCTGGTTCTGTACGTGACCATGGTTTACGGGCCGATTGCTGCGATCCTGGTCGAGATGTTCCCGACCCGCATCCGCTACACCGGCATGTCGCTGCCTTATCATATTGGCAATGGCTGGTTTGGCGGTTTACTGCCGGTGACCGTCTTCGCGCTGAGCGCGGCTAAGGGCAACATCTATTACGGCCTCTGGTATCCGGTCGCTGTTGCAGCGATGTCGCTGATCATCGGCATGATCTTCGTCAGGGATACCCTTGGAACAGACCTGCACACTAAGCAGTAGCCGACCTGTCCCGGCTCAAGCAAAGCCCGGCGCGAGCGATCGCGCCGGGCTTTGCCAATTTATCAAATACGCGGACGGAGAAGCCTAGCTCTTCCGATCCTGGTTCGCTTCCTCGATCGCTGCTTCATGATACCAGGCACTTCCGAAATCCGTGCGGTTGCGCAACGAAGCAAGTTCTGCCGCGAACTTAGCCTTTCCGCTTAAATTTGAGGCAGAAGCGCGCGCTGCCACCGGGAACATCAGGATTTTGGCCGACTGACGAGTGGAAGTGATTTCCATTGTCGGTTTCCTTTCTTCGACAGAACCTTGCCGATTCAACCTTTCCCCAACATAGGTTCAGCAATCAAAATAGGCAACATGATTACAAAAAGATCAGTACTTGCACATTATTTGTGCAAAATATGCTTGTGGATGATCCGAGCGCAGCATGACGGCGGACCAGCGATTTTGGGCGGATACAACCTCACTTTTGCCGCATCCATCGCCGGCGAGAATGGCACACGAATTGCATTTTAGTAATCCGGCAGGTCGGCTGCTGGATAGGCCGGCTCGCCCCGGCGCCATCCAGGGTTCGGTGATCAAGCAACGAGAGGCTAGAATGACGAAATACAAGCTCGAGTACATTTGGCTCGATGGATACACCCCGGTTCCCAATCTTCGCGGAAAGACGCAGGTCAAGGACTATGCCGAGTTTCCGACGCTCGACCAGCTTCCGCTGTGGGGCTTCGACGGTTCTTCGACCATGCAGGCCGAGGGCCACAGCTCCGATTGCGTTTTGAAGCCGGTTGCCGTTTATCCGGATCCCGCCCGCACCAATGGCGCGCTCGTCATGTGCGAGGTCATGATGCCGGACGGCGTGACGCCGCATACGTCCAACAAGCGCGCCACCATTCTCGACGACGAGGGCGCCTGGTTCGGCTTCGAGCAGGAATATTTCTTCTACAAGGACGGCCGTCCGCTCGGCTTCCCCGAGAGTGGCTATCCGGCGCCGCAAGGCCCGTACTACACCGGCGTCGGCTACAGCAATGTCGGCTCCGTCGCCAGGCAGATCGTCGAGGAGCATCTCGACCTTTGCCTTGCCGCCGGCATCAATCACGAAGGCATCAACGCGGAGGTGGCCAAAGGCCAGTGGGAATTCCAGATCTTCGGCAAGGGCTCCAAGAAGGCCGCCGACCAGATGTGGATGGCGCGCTATTTGTTGCAGCGCCTGACCGAGAAGTACGGCATCGACATCGAATACCACTGCAAGCCGCTCGGCGACACCGACTGGAACGGCTCGGGAATGCATGCCAACTTCTCGACCGCTTATATGCGCGAAGTCGGCGGCAAGGGCTATTTCGAGGCGCTGATGGCAGCCTTCGACAAAAACCTGATGGATCACATCGCCGTCTACGGGCCGGACAACGACAAGCGTTTGACCGGCAAGCACGAGACTGCGCCGTGGAACAGGTTCAGCTACGGCATCGCCGACCGCGGCGCCTCGATCCGCGTGCCGCATTCCTTTATCAATAACGGCTACAAGGGCTATCTCGAGGATCGCCGCCCGAACTCGCAGGGTGACCCCTACCAGATCGCTTCGCAGATATTGAAGACGATCGCCTCCGTCCCGACCAGCGCCGAGGTTTCGGCCGCGGCTTGAGCAACGTTCACGGCGCGGGCCTCGGGTCCGCGCCGTAACAGTCTTTCCCATCGCATTACATCAAAAAACCCCGGCGTGATCTCCGCCGGGGTTTTTTCTGTTTGGCTGTAAGGATCCGGATCACACCGAATAATACATATCGTATTCGACCGGATGCGGCGTCATTTCGAAGCGCATCACCTCGGCCATCTTGAGCTCGATATAGCTGTCGATCTGGTCGTCGTCGAAGACGCCGCCGGCCTTCAGGAAGCCGCGGTCCTTGTCGAGGCTCTGCAGGGCTTCGCGCAGCGACCCGCAGACGGTCGGGATCTTCTTCAATTCCTTCGGCGGCAGGTCGTAGAGATCCTTGTCCATCGGCTGTCCCGGGTGGATCTTGTTCTTGATGCCGTCGAGGCCGGCCATCAACATGGCCGCAAAGGCGAGATAGGGGTTGGCACCAGGATCGGGGAAGCGGACCTCGACGCGCTTGGATTTCGGCGACGAGCCGAACGGAATGCGGCACGAGGCCGAGCGGTTGCGTGCCGAATAGGCGAGCAGCACCGGCGCTTCATAGCCCGGCACCAGGCGCTTGTAGGAGTTGGTCAGCGGGTTGGTGAAGGCGTTGATAGCCTTCGCATGCTTGATGATGCCACCGATGTAGAACAGGCAGCTCTCGGACAGGCCGGCATATTCGTTGCCGGCGAAAGTCGGCTTGCCTTCCTTCCAGATCGACTGGTGGACATGCATGCCCGAGCCATTGTCGCCGAACACCGGCTTCGGCATGAAAGTGGCCGTCTTCCCATAGGCGTTGGCGACCTGGTGCACGACATATTTGTAGATCAGCATCTTGTCGGCGTTGCGGACCAGCGTGTCGAATTTGATGCCGAGCTCGTGCTGTGCGGCGGCCACTTCGTGGTGGTGCTTTTCGACGCGCACGCCCATCTCGGCGAGCACGGTGAGCATTTCCGAGCGCATGTCCTGCGCCGAATCGACCGGCGGCACCGGGAAATAGCCGCCCTTGATGCGCGGCCGATGACCGAGGTTGCCGGTCTCGTAGTCGGTGTCGTCATTGGACGGCAGTTCGGTCGAATCCAGCCTGAAGCCGGTGTTGTAGGGATCGGCCTTGTACTTGACGTCGTCGAACACGAAGAACTCGGCTTCAGGACCGACGAAGATCTGGTCGCCGATGCCTTCGGCCTTCATGTAGGCCTCGGCCTTCTTGGCGGTACCGCGCGGGTCGCGGTTGTAGGATTCGCCCGAGATCGGATCGAGAATGTCGCACAGGATGACCATGGTCGACTGGGCGAAGAACGGGTCCATATGCACCGTATCGGAATCCGGCATCAGCACCATGTCGGACTCGTTGATCGCCTTCCAGCCGGCGATCGAGGAACCATCGAACATGACGCCATCGGCAAACATGTCTTCCTCGACCTCGACGACATCCATCGTAACGTGCTGCAGTTTGCCCTTCGGATCGGTGAAGCGCAGATCGACGAACTTAACGTCGTTGTCCTTGATCTGCTTCATGATGTCTTTGGCTGTCGTCATGTCCCTGCTTCCCTATGTGATGACGTTTTGAACATGGCCTTTTAACGGGAAAATTCAGACGGCGTCCATGCCGGTTTCGCCGGTGCGGATGCGCACCACTTCCTCGATGTTCGAGACGAAGATCTTGCCGTCGCCGATGCGGCCGGTCTGGGCCGCCTTGCGGATGGCTTCGATCGCGGCTTCGACCGCATCGTCGCCGAGCACGACTTCGATTTTCACCTTCGGCAGGAAGTCGACGACATATTCGGCGCCGCGATAAAGCTCGGTATGGCCCTTCTGGCGGCCAAACCCTTTGGCCTCGGTAACGGTGATGCCTTGCAGGCCGGCCTCCTGAAGCGCTTCCTTCACTTCGTCTAGCTTGAACGGCTTGATGATCGCTTCGATCTTTTTCATGTAAAAAGTGGCCTCCACTGCCAAAAAAGACGGGTTGTGAGCCCCGCTTGCGCCTCAATCAAGCACGAACTGTGCCAATTGATGGGGCGCCGAACGGCCTCACATGATTTGGATACCATGCCACGCGGGAATGTACATTCGCGTCATTCGCAGCGTTGGATGCGCCATGAATGCCGCGAGCCTACACACCGCCGGTCCTGCCGTCCGCACAAAAATTGGGCAGATCGGGTATTTCATGGGCAGCTGCGCGCCGTCGTCCCGAACGATGTACGCCGCCAAATTGCTTGGGGACCTTCGTAGTTTGCGTCGGATCAAAAACTGGACAATGCTTCGGCAGATGATGTGCATTTCGCCTGCATGAGCCACGAACTTCTTTCTCCGTCCGAAATGGCCGAGGCCGACCGGCTGGCGATTGCCGCTGGTCCATTCGACGGCATCGGCCTGATGCGCAATGCCGGCGCTGCGGTTGCTGCCGTGGTGCTCAAGCGCTACCCGAACGCAACGCGCGTCCATGTGCTTTGCGGCCCCGGCAACAATGGCGGCGACGGCTATGTCGTGGCGCGGTTGTTGGCAGAGGCCGGGATGAAGGTCGCCGTTTGGGCCGAAGGCAAGCAGAAAGCGGGGAGCGATGCGGCGTTGGCGGCCGAAGCTTGCGACCTGCCGGTGAACCATATTGCCCATTGTTATCCAGAAGCGGGTGAAGTGGTCGTGGACGCACTCTACGGTGCAGGTCTGTCGAAGGATATTTCCCTACATGCGTCAGCCCTCTCGGGCCGCAGCGCAGCGGAGAAAGTGCCAGTCGTCTCAATCGACCTGCCATCCGGCGTGTCGGGCGAGAGCGGATTGACCAATGCCTATTTCGACGCTGCGGTGACTGTGACCTTCGTGCGGAAAAAGCCAGGCCATCTACTGATGCCAGGACGCAGTATGTGCGGCGAAATCATTGTCGCTGATATCGGGATTCCGGATGGGATCGTCGACCAACTCAAGATCAAGACGTTCGAGAACACGCCGGACCTCTGGCTACGATGGGAGTTTCCGAGAACGTCTGCCGATACGCACAAATACAAACGCGGCCAAGTCGGCGTTTTTTCGGGCGGGCCGAATGCGACTGGTGCGGCAAGATTGTCAGCGATGGCCGCGGCCAGAAGCGGAGCAGGGGCAGTGACCGTGCTTTCGCCTAGCGATGCCATGCAGGTGAACGCCGCGCATCTGACCTCGATCATGCTGCGTGCGGTAGATACGGTGGCGGACGCAGGCGAGTTCATTAACGAAAGGCAGCATACTGCGTTCGTTCTCGGCCCCGGATTCGGAGTCGGCGAAAAAGCCCGCGACTTCGCCTTGCGGTTGCTCGAGCAGGACGAGGTCTATGATTTCAAACGCATGGGCCTGTTTGGAGGCATTGTGCTTGATGCCGATTGCCTGACTTCGTTTCGCGACGCTCCAGATGTTCTCTTTGAAGCAGCACATCGAACCTTCGCACCAAGTCTGGTGCTGACGCCGCATGAAGGCGAATTCGCCAGGCTTTTTCCCGACATTGCCAAATCGAAGAAGCAGTCAAAGCTCGCCAAGGCCCGCGCCGCCGCAGCGCGTGCCAATGCAGTCATTGTCTACAAGGGCGCCGACTCGGTGATCGCGGCGCCGGACGGCCGGGCGGCGATCAACGCCAACGGCGCGCCCTGGCTGGCAACAGCCGGGTCAGGCGATGTTCTGGCGGGCATCGTTGCCGCGCTGCTGGCGCAGGGGATGCGGGCTTTCCAGGCCGCCTGCGCCGCGGTCTGGATCCATGCCGAGGCCAGCAGGCGCTTCGGTCCAGGGTTGATCGCTGAGGATTTGCCGCTGGCTCTGGTGCCGGTGTTGCGCGAATTAGTCGAGAGCCAACCGGACCTTCTATGAGACGCCTTGTTCTCCTTCTCACCACGCTCGTCATGGCCGCATTGGTTGCACAGTCGGCGAATGCCGCTGAGCAGCCAGTGACCATCGTCGACGATCCCTCGGTTCTCGCCACCCTCGACGCCAAGGGTTTTGGCTTGGCCGGCATTTTCAGCGTCGATGGCATGGGCGATTTGAAGACGCTTTACGACAAGGCGCCGGCCTATCACGCGATCGTCGAAACGATTGCAAGCGACGTTGCGGCATTGCGGGCCGAGATGAAGGCCGGCGGTCGGCCGCTCTACGAGGTGACCGACGGCAATGTTGGCCGTGTCATGGACATGCGCTGGCTGAGGACCGATGCCGCGCGCTTCCGCCTCGTCGGCATCGTCAACCGGCTCGACCGGCGCGACTTCGCCGCGCTGCAAGGCGATACGAGTTGCGGCGAAGTGCGCTTCATCTATCGCCTCGCCTACAGCTTCAAGAAGAACGGCAAGGTTTTGGCCTCGCGCCTGCCGTTCAATTTCAGTGCCGTCTACAATGCCGCGCCGGATGCCGACGGCAGTTGTGTCGGCGTCGCCGGACGCTGGGCACCACAACTCGACGAGAGCGTCGATGCCGGCTGGCTGACGGGTGGGCCACTGGAAAGGGCGGCGCTCACCTTCAAGCAGCTCGAGCTCAATGCCCAAGTGGTGCGCTTCCCCTCCGGCCAGGAGACCGAATTCGGCGGGCAGGCTGCCTATCTCATGCGAATTTTCGGCATCGACGGAGCGGCTGTCAGCGAAAAGCCGCTGGAAAACACGCCCGACACGGCACGTCTCGCCGAAGACGTCGCGCTGAAAGCAAGACTTGCGGACTATATCCGCACCAGTGTCGCGGCGGTCGATCTCGGCGTCTACCAAATCCCCGATGAATTCTTGGCAAGGAAGGTCATTTCGTGGTCGACCTTCGGCAGTGCAAGGCAGGCCAACCACCCGTTCACGCCACTGTTCCAGCCCGCGGATTTCGCTGGTGTCGATTTCTCCGCGCTGAAGCTGGTGCGCACGCCGGAGGCATTGGTCGAGCGGCTGGACAACGGCGCCTGCCAGGGCTGCCATCAGGCGGGCTCGACCGCCGGCTTCCATTTCATCGGCCTCGACGACAAGACGACCTCGCCGCTCAACCGCATCGAGGTCGGCATCTCGCCGCATCTCCACGCCGACATCCCGCGCCGCGTCGCCTGGCTGCACGCGACTGCCGACGGCAAGGAACCGAACCGCTTCCGCCCGCTGTCCTTCGCGCCGCCGGCGACATGGAACGATGCCGGCGAAATTGCCTATTCGCCGGCCGAAATGGCGATGCCGTGCTTCATGCCGGAAGATGCGGCCCGCTTCGGCGCGACATGGCAGTGCGGCGGCGGCACGGTCTGCACGCAGCTGGCGACCGCGTCCGGCGTACGCACCAAGCTGGCGCAATGCCTGTTGCCCAAGGACAGCGAAGACATGTTTTCCGGCCACCCCTGTTTAACGGGATCCATCGCCAGCAACCCGGCACAGCCTTTCAATGACCACTATACCATCACCAGTCAGTTCGCCGCGTTCGCACCAAGCATTTCGCGCGCCGCCTACACCTGCCGACCGCCGCAGATCGGCGTGCCGGCGGGTATCGCCTATCGCAGCTGTGACGACCGGGATCGCAGCTTTGCCGCCTTCAAGACGGGCAAGCCGATGCCCAACGAGATTTGCGGGCTGGTCGGCGGCAAGAAATTCGACACCTGCGTGGCGACCAATAATTTCGACCAGTGCCTGGGCGGCGCCGTCAATCGCGGCAATCGTCCTGCCTGCTCGGCCGACCATTTCTGCCGCGAGGATTACATGTGTCAGTCGCTGCCGCCCGACATTCCCGGTATCGGCAAAGTGAAGGGCATCGGCTTCTGCTCGCCGACTTATTTTATCTTCCAGATGCGCATCGACAATCACGCCACGCCATGGTCGGGCGCTGTCCGCGCGACGAGGGGGGCCGGGTTCGGAGCGGCGGAAGCGGAATAGCCTGCGCCGACTGGGCATTAGCCGCTATAGTTTCAGGTGGATAGCTATCGATCGAGATAGTCGGCGATCTTCGATGTCCATTCGCCGTCGAAATGGCGGACATGTTCGGCGACGATCTCATCGCTCAGCAGGCTCGACAAGGCGGAAACCAGAACTGGTTCTATCTCTGGAGCCGAGCTAAATCCAAGAGCAGTCAAACGTTCGGACCAGGGCGGATGATCCGCGCTTTCGTTATCTGGCGCGTCCCAGGCCTTTTGCGCATATTCTTGCAGGATGGGAAGCCTCGACAGGTGACTGGCGGCCGCCAGAACTCTTTCAAGTGGTGGACGAGGCGGTACCATGGTGCCAAGCAGTTCACGTTTAAGCGGAATATACACTTGGTCATCGAAGAACGCACTGGCAGCACCGATCAGCAGCATGGCGCGCGCCGTTTCATATGCATCGCCGGACATCGCTGCATGACGATCCGCGTCAATTTCCGCCCGCCGCGACAACCGTATTTCTTCGCGCTCCAGCGTGCGCGACAGCGGGCCAAGCATCCAGTAGAACAGGCTGCCTGAAACGGTTTTTCCCGGTGGGGCGAAGTCGAAGATTAGATCGAAGCTCTTTTCGAATTCGGCCAGGTTGAGCCCGCCATTTGTATCTTTATTTTTCAGATGGGCGTCCTCATGGGCCAAGATCGCCGCAAACCCCTTTTGGTCGGTCGCTGCGAGCAGCGGCAGGCCCACGGTGAGAATTGCCCTGCGACCAAGCAGGCCCAGAAACGGCCGCTCTTCACCGATGCTAGCGTTGAGATCGTCGCTCAGGATGATGCTCGTGCGGCTGGCGCGGTGTTTGCCGGCAATACTCTCCCAGACAGCCCACAATTTCGGGGCTGATTCCCGAGTAATCCCGTCCACCTTGCTGGGTCGAAAACCGGCGAACAATGTCCCGATCAACAGAACGATGGCCAGCATCGCGGCCGGGATCGCAACAACGCCAGCCGCGATGACAGCGAGCGGATAGCAATCGAGGAACCAGAACCACAGGAGTATTGGGCAAAACAGCGGCAGGGCGAAGAGCAGGATGGCAAACCTGCCGAAACGCGCTCCTACATAGAGGACCAGGCGCGACATCAACCCTCACAGCGGAATGTTGTCGTGCTTCTTCCAGGGGTTTTGCATATCCTTGTTGCGCAGCATCCTGAGCGCGCGGGCGATGCGGCGGCGGGTCGAATGCGGCATGATCACCTCGTCGACATAGCCACGCTCGGCGGCAACGAAGGGGGACAGGAAGCGATCCTCGTAAGCTTTTGTGTGCGCTGCAATTTTCTCCGCGTCGCCGATATCCTTGCGATAGATGATCTCGACTGCGCCCCTGGCGCCCATCACCGCAATCTGCGCCGTTGGCCACGCATAGTTCATGTCACCGCGCAAATGCTTTGACGCCATGACGTCATAGGCACCGCCATAGGCCTTTCTGGTGATGATGGTGATCTTTGGCACGGTCGCTTCGGCATAGGCGAACAGAAGCTTGGCGCCGTGCTTGATCAACCCGCCATATTCCTGCGCGGTGCCGGGCGCCAAGCCCCGCCCCCAGGCAGCAGGGTCACGGACGGGGCCACGGCAAAGGCGCCACACACACACAACACACCCCCGTCGGCCGGGCTGCACAAAAAAAAACACCGCCC
>NZ_JAMYQL010000065.1:0-12195 GCF_040320865.1 Mesorhizobium sp. M0598
CTTCCTGGACGATCGACTGCGCCAGAACGGTCGCGGTCGTGGTGCCGTCGCCGGCGATGTCGTTGGTCTTCGAAGCAACTTCGCGGACCATCTGCGCGCCCATGTTCTCGAACTTGTCTTCAAGCTCGATTTCCTTGGCGACGGTGACGCCGTCCTTGGTGATGCGCGGCGCGCCGAACGACTTGTCGATGACGACGTTGCGGCCCTTGGGGCCGAGCGTGACCTTCACCGCGTCGGCGAGGATGTTGACGCCGCGCAGCATGCGCTCGCGGGCATCACGGGAAAATTTTACGTCTTTGGCAGCCATTTTTAGCTCCTGGGCATTTCGCCCGAAATTCAGATTGGATGGTGCGGATGAAAGGCGGCGTGTCAGCCGATGACGCCCATGATGTCCGCTTCCTTCATGATCAGAAGGTCTTCGCCATTGAGCTTGACTTCGGTGCCCGACCACTTGCCGAACAGGATGCGGTCGCCGGCCTTGACGTCCAGCGGGACCAGCTTGCCGACCTCGTCACGGGCGCCGGAACCGATGGCGATGATCTCGCCTTCCTGCGGCTTTTCCTTAGCCGTATCGGGGATGATGATCCCGCCGGCGGTCTTCGCTTCGGACTCGACGCGGCGAACGACCACGCGGTCATGCAGCGGCCGGAAATTCGACTTTGCCATTTTTGGATTTCCCTGGTGCGGATGTTGAACGGTTCTCCGTTGCCGGAGCGTGTTTAGCACTCACCAGAAGCGAGTGCTAACGCGGCAGTGAGATAGGCCGTAGGCTCCTGCTAGTCAAGACGGAAGAGGGACGGGCGAAGAGCAAACGAGCGTGGAAGCACCGAGCCCTTTACGTGAAAGACGTCGGAGATCGGACATGGATGGGGCGGCTCACCATTTGTAACTGAAGGCTTTATTCATTTGGCACGATTGGTGCAGCGGATGATCCGCAAACGTTGCGCGCGACAAATATGAGAGGTGAGCGCCATCAGGACTGCGGTTAACGGGTCCACTCGGTGTTTACGGTGTTGGCCGCCGCGCGGGCGCCAGGACTCCGGCCATCCCGATAGTCACCAATCCAATCTGCGGAGAACAGGAGGCAAGATGACAGCGACAGTCAGCATGAACTCGAATTTGAAATGTTTGGCCAAAGCAACTGCCATCGCCTTGCTCTGGACGGTCACGGCTACGTCGGCGGACGAAGGTATCTGGATGCCGGGCCAGACTGCGGAAGTGGGCGCGGCCATGCGGCCGTCTGGACGCTGACCCGCTCAACGCGATCGTATCACTGGGCGGATGCTCCGCCTCGTTCGTCAGTCCACAAGGGCTGGTCGCAACCAATCATCATTGCGTGTTAGAATCCATCCAATACCACAGCAAGGAGAGCTAGGACTATCTCACAGACGGCTTTCTGGCGAAGAGCCCTGGGTGAAGAATTGCCCGCGGCGCCAGGCAGCCGAACTATGTGATCGAGGACATGCGGGATGTGACCGCCGAAATGCTCAAGAGCGTCTCGGACAAGCGGAACGGGTTTGCCCGCTATGAGCGGCTCGCCACGAACCGCACAGCCCAATCGCCATTGCGACGTAGGGGCCTATTATGGCGGCGCCTCCTACTATCTCCTGCAGAAGCTCGAAATTGAGGACGTGCGCCTCGTCTATGCGCCCGCGCTCGGCATCGGCAACTTCGGCGGCCAAACGGACAACTGGATGCGGCCGCGCCACACGGGCCACTTCGGCTTTTATCGCGCCTATGTCGCTCCTGATGGTTCCTCCCGGCCATACGCGCGACAAACGTGCCCTACCGGCCCAAGAACTGGCTGCGAATCGCCGCTGAAGGCGCCTGGATGGACATTCTGCTGAATTTACCTGCGGCGCTGTTTCATGAACGCGCGCTTGGCCCCCCATTTTATATTGCCCGCCTCGGCTCATGCGGGGCGGGCTTCTTGGCGTTCTGGGAGGATTTGCTCACCATGGTTCATAGTGGCGCCGCACCCGTCCGGTGAGCGCCTCACCTGAGGCTACATGGCGGCCGTGGAGATTGCCTCAGAAGCGGCGCCCAATCGGAAACCTTAGCACCTCCGCGTTTTGGCGTGGCTGCTTGAACTCTTCGACGGCAATCGCCTCAATCAACAGGTCCAAGGCTTCGCGTCCCCTTCGACTCATCGGGTCATCGCCACAGAGGTAGTCATACGCTCGATCTAAATGCACTCGGGCGGTGGAAAAATCGCTTGTCATAGGACCCTCTCTACCCGCCCGCATTGCCGTCTACGACGGTGAAGGTCGCGCAATCGTCAATATCTAAAGACAAATTTGAATTAAATCGGGGATGGTAGGGGGAGTAGGACGTCACCCACGGTGACTGAACCGGTGGAAATCGACACCGATCGGCGTGATGCGATGTTTGCCTTGTCGCCGGTCGAGCATAACAAGCGCCGCTTCCCGCTCGGCCCTTGCCGGTGGCGTGCGTCAACGTTGCATCGACCGCCAGCCCGTTGCGGTTCTCCCGCCATTTCCTTTCCTCGCAAGTCGCTCGAGCCGCACGCGCTCTTTCCCCTGGAGTCCAGTAGGTTGGGCCGAGGTCGCTGCAAACCCGCCGGAAATCGCGCGGGCAACTCAATACTCCCGCCAAGAATATCGAAATCAGCTCAACCGTGTTGCTAGAACAGTCCACATTCGGCAGGCCTGAGACCCTACAACCTGTGCAAGTGCACAGGTAGCGAAGTGCGTGCAGGTTCGAGCACAATGGGCATCGGCGCAATTTCCATGCCGACCACCAACGGAGATATCTGCGATGACCAGCAACATGCGGCTAATGAAAGCAAGCGAGATTCCCGCCTTCGTTGACAAGGTGATCGAGGCTGGCTGCGATATCTGCGCGATCGGTCACTTAGGCTATTCACTGGGCGATGTTGACGGGAAGGTACCCTGGCGCAAGGTAAAAAGAATCGTGGAAGAGTTTGGCGATCGTGATCACCTGCTACCGGAGATCGTTGCCTATCTTCGCTCGATTGCTCGGTACATAGAACCCGAGTCGTCGACGAACGAGGGCCGGAGAACGCACTAAACAGGCACTCGAAGACTCTGACAACATAGTTCAAACCGGACAACCGCAGTTTACCGAGAGAATCCACAACTTCGCAAACGGGGGTTTGAGCTGAAAAGCAACACAGGCAAAATCGCCCGATAGTTCCATAATATGCGTTACGCAACTTTAAGTTGTAGCAGCTAAGTTAAAATGTCCGGATCTGGCAAAGTAGGAATGTCGCTCCTGCCTTGCCAATCTGCCCGCATTTGAGAGCGCGGGAGATTGCAGATTGGGACTGGTTCTGATGAGCGAACGCGAGCTGCGGCGTATCGAGGTTTTGTCGAAGATTGTTGAGCGGCGAATGACGAGCGTTGCGGCGGCAAGCTTGCTCGGCGTTTCAGTTCGTCAGATCCAGCGGCTGTTGAAGACGTTCCAGGCGGATGGCGCTGCGGCTCTCCGGCACAAGGCGCGTGGCCGGCGTTCCAACAATCGCATTGTCGATGGTGTTCGCGACTTCGTGCTGGAGCTGATCCGCGAACACTACATCGACTTCGGTCCAACGCTTGCCCGCGAGAAGCTGATCGAACGGCATCAGCTCGCGGTCAGCAAGGAGACGCTGCGCAAGTGGATGACGGAGGCTGGAATCTGGACGTCGCGCCGTGAACGCAAGCAGCGGCTGCATCAGCCCCGCGGGCGACGAGACTGCCTGGGCGAGATGGTGCAGATCGACGGCTCGCATCACTGGTGGTTCGAGAACCGCGGTCCCAAATGGGCCCTGCTCGTCTTCATCGACGATGCGACCGGCAAGCTCCTGCATCTGCGCTTTGCGGGGTCGGAGAACACGTTCGATTATTTCCATGCTGCCAAGGCGTATCTGCGGCACTGGGGCAAGCCGCTTGCGTTCTACAGCGACAAGCATGGCATTTTCCGAACGACCCATGGTTCCGAGAAGGATAGAAGCAGCGGCCTGACGCAGTTCGGCCGGGCTCTTTATGAGCTCAACATCGATATCATCTGCGCCAACACCCCACAGGCCAAGGGTCGCGTCGAGCGCGCCAACCAAACGCTCCAGGACCGGCTTGTGAAGGAGTTGCGCCTGCGCGACATCAGCACGATCGAGGCGGCCAACGCCTATGCGCCCGATCATGAGAATCTGGACGGCGCCATGTGTCGCAAGGAGATTCGCACGCTGTCTCAGGCTTTGACGCTGCGCTACGACAAGGTGCTTTTCATTCTCGATCCGACCGATACCGCAAAGCGACTTGCCCGTAAAAAGGTCATCGTCTGCGACTATCCCGCTCGCCTTGAGGTCACTCACGACGGCATTAGCCTGCCCTACAGAACCTTCGACAAGCTGCGTTCAGTTCACAGATCGGAGATCGTCGAGAACAAGCGGCTTGATGCCGCCCTGGAACTGGTCGCCCAGATGCAGGCTGGCCGGGAGCTTCATCGCAGCCAGCGCGGGCCGCGGCGCACCGGACAGACGAACCACATGTTCGGCATTCCCGATGGCAGCCAGAGCAATGGCTATGTGAAGCGTGGCCGCAAGCCCGGCAAGAAGGCGGATTTCACAAAGGACCCCGCAGTCGTCGTGCGGCGTGAGCAGGCGCTTGCCAGAATGCCGGCAGCCAAGGTCGAGAGCCAGGCCGTCAAAGTCGATCTGACGCTCACGGAGAGCGATAGGCATCGTATTGCGGATGTCCTCGCAGTGCTGGACGAGTTTCCAATCAACCGGAAGGCTCAACCGACAACGGAAGCCGGCTTTTAGCTCGACGAGGGCCACGCGGCTCTCAAAGCTAAAGCCGAGGGAGATCTACTGGATCGCCCCCGATCGGGCTGCGCAACCCCGACCAGCTGACGCCCGATCGGGCGCTCACGTCGCAGCCGGCAGCACCGTTATGCGACATTTCTACTTTGCTGACATCGCGACATTCGAACTTGGTTGCAACAAGTTGTAGCAGCTAAGTAAAATATCCTGATCTGCCAAAAATAGGAATGTCGCTCCTGCTTGTGCCTTGCCACTCTCTCGCCTTCGAGAGCGGGGAGATTGCATCTTGGGACGTTTAAGGGGTGGATTTTCGTTTAAACGGTTCAAATGGGCGGTCGTCCGCCAGCAACTTCTCCTTGCTAAGTAATCCGGCATTCTCGAAGGCCTCGCGCCAGTTCGAGGCGCATTCATATCCCCCTCCGCAGCAGCACGCGCAAGCATCGTCACAAGCCCCGAGCCGCTTCGCGTTCGGCGCTGTCCAATTTCCGACAATGTCGGATACGCAACGTAGCAGGGTCAGATCTACCAGACTGCGTATAAATGGTTTTCTCATTTGGCACGGTACATGCACCATCATCCGCAAACACGTGCCCGACGAAAGAAGACGTCGCATGATCACCTCACCAAAACATACCGCCGCCGCGGAACAAATCACTTCGCCCCGAACCTTGCTTATCGTCCGTCCCGTCACCACAACCGGAGCCATCCGCTTCGTCTTCGACGGCGGCACCACGCAGGACTCGGCTGACAAGGAGGGACTGGCCAATTTGATGACCGGCCTGTTCGACGAGGGCGCCGGCGATCTCGACAGTGATGCCTTCCAGGCGACGGTTGACCATGCCGGGGCCGAGATGAGCTTCGACGCGCAGCGCGACGGCATTTATGGCAGATGCGCATGCTGCCCGAACGGAAGGACGCCGCCTTCGATCTGCTCAGGCTCGCGCCTAACAGCCCCCGCTTCGACCAGGAGCCCGTCGACCGCATCCGCGCCAAGCGGCGCAGAATCTACGGCACGCATCCTTATTCGAGGCCGGACGAGGGGCACCAAGGAGAGCCTCGCCGGCATAACGCCGGTCGATCTAGGCGCCCTCCACAAGGCCGCTTTCGTCGGTGACGGGCTGCACGTAGCGGTCGTCGGCGACATTGATGCCAAAGGCCTGAGTGAAAGGCCCCACGACTCGGTCGGCGATTTGCCTCAGAAGCAGGCGATCGCGCCGGTGGCCGATGTCGCCCCGAGCTCGGCCGGCGTAATTGGTCGCCTACGACCCGCCGCAGACTTCGCTGCAGCTTGTTTTTCCCGGCATCGGACGCAGCGACTCGGAACTCTAAGCCGCACAGCTGATAAGCAAAATACTCAGAGGCTCGCCATTTACCTCACGTCTGTTCCAGGAAGTGCGCGAAAAGCGCGGCCTTGCTTACGGTATCCATTCCAGCCTGAAAGACCACCAGCATTCCAATGCGCTTGTCGTGACCACGGCGACGCGCGCCGACAGGGCGACCGAGACGCTCGGGCTGATACGCCACGTGATCAGGGAGTTGGCGGAAACAGGGCCGACAGAGGCCGAGCTAAAAGCGAGCAAGAAATATCTGATCGGCACCTATGCTACCAACAATCTGGATTCCTCCAGTTCGATTGCAGCCACGCTTGTCGGGTCTTGGCATCGGCTACACCAGTGCCGCGCCGCCCTCATCGATCGACCAAGTCGAGGCAGCGGCGAAGAAGCTGCTTTCGGCCGAACCCGCCATTATGGTGGTCGGCCCGCGCGTGGACGCCAAAGAATGGGCCCGGGCTCCAATTTCGCCATTCTTCTCCCCTTGTGAGGCTTTTACTGGGAGAGATCGAGCCCAAAGGGAGATTCCGATGTCTGAAGCGAGTCAGGAAAAGTTGGACGCATTCTTGGGGAAAATGGTCGGCGATCTCGGTGCGATCGCTACGGGCGCGGCTGTCTTGCTAGGCGACAGACTCGGCCTGTTCAAGGCATTGCGCGAAGGCGGCAAGATGACGGCCGCCGAACTTTCGACACGCACCGGTACCCAGGAGCGCCTTGTAAGGGAATGGCTTTCCGGGCAGGCGGCGGCGGGCTACGTCGACTACGATGAAGCCAACGACCAGTTCTATCTCAACGCCGAGCAGGAGCTGGTGTTCGCCGATGAAAATAGCCCGGCCTTCATGGCTGGCGCATTCGAGTTCCTATCCGCGCTGTGGCTCGACGAAGAAAAGGTGAGGCAGGCATTCCAGTCCGGTAAGGGCGTTGCATGGCACGATCATAGCGCGTGTCTGTTTCGCGGTACGGAACGGTTCTTCCGTCCAGGCTATAATGCCAATCTGATCGACTCCTGGCTGCCGGCCCTGGAGGGCGTAGTCGAGAAGCTCGAACGCGGCGTGGATGTCGCGGATGTCGGATGCGGTCATGGCGCATCGACGGTGCTCATGGCACGTGCTTTCCCCAATTCGCGCTTCGTCGGCTTCGATTATCACGCCCCTTCGATCGAGCGCGCCCGCAAGGCCGCCGAGGAAGCCGGCGTCGGCGCCAACACGCGCTTCGAGGTCGCGGCCGCCAAGACCTATCCCGGCACCTATGACCTCGTCGCTTTTTTCGATTGCCTTCACGACATGGGCGACCCGGCGGGCGCCGCCACCCATGTCCACGGGTCGCTCAAGCCGGATGGCACGTGGATGATCGTCGAGCCGTTCGCGCATAATCATCTAGCGGCGAACCTCAATCCCGTCGGACGCGTTTACTATGCCGCTTCCACGTTCGTGTGCACGCCCGCGTCCCTGTCGCAGGAAGTCGGGCTCGGGCTTGGCGCCCAGGCCGGCGAGGCGAGGCTACGCAAGGTGGTGACCGGCGGCGGCTTCAAGCGATTCCGTCGCGCCACGGAGACGCCGTTCAACATGGTGCTGGAGGCCCGTCCCTAGCGCGGCCGTCGCTAGAAATTGCAGCTCATCGCTTTATGGTGAAGATCGTCGTCAAAATCCGAACTCACAGTTATCGACAAATTTTCAGAGGCGTCACTCCCCTGACATCCGATTGGAGTTGTTAGAAGCCAACAGTAGTTGAAGGCACACGCAGCCAAGCTCGTCGCCTAGAGTAGTTCGGTGCTCTCCGAGAATCCAACTCCGAAGACCGTACTCCGCGCAAACGCGCAGTTTCTCCACCTGAACTTGGGCGACTTCGGCGGCGTCGGCGACAAACGCGAAAAGCGCCAGGAGCGGCACTGCGACCAATGGCCCTTTCATAAACCTCGAATGCGCTTTCAATCTTGGCGATGCGTTCCGTCAGTGTGATCTGAAAAGACTCATGCTAATCACAGCTTCACGACGCCTTGCGACGCAACGCCGTTTGGTATCCCAACCATTGGTGAATTTCGGCGGCGATGCGCTCGGCATGTGCGGTGACTTCGGGAATTCCCATCAGTTCGCCGACGCTGCCTCGCGCCAGTGGCCCGCTGACGAAAACGCTGTCGGTCGGGCGCCCGGATGTGCCGACCGCACGGCCTTGGCTGTCGGTCTCCAAACCAAGACCAATCGGGTCGAGCCGGACCAATCCCATCCGCTCGAGCGCCGCAATCGCCGTGTTGGTCCGCAAGATATCGGCGTGCGCCGGTCCGGTCGTCACGACCACACTGTCGAAAGCCTCGACAACGAGGCTGCGTTGGCCACGCAGCCGCTGCCTGACGCAAATGCGTCCGTCGACCTGTTCGGCGCCGACAATCGTTGCGGCGCGATAGGCAAGCCTGCCGTCGGCAACGCCGCGATCAAGCACGGCCGCGATCTGTGGAGCGAGGCGGAAGCGATGCACGTCCCAGAGCGCACGAAGATTGCGCGCCACACGTCGCTGCTCGGCCAGCGGCAAGGCCTGCCAGATGGTTTGTCCCTGACGTCGGACGGCATCGAGCACCGGATGCCAGTCTTCGCCCCGACGCTTGGCATCAAGGATCGTTACCCGGATGCGCCTGAATAGTGCCGTTGCGCTTCGTGAAGGAAGGGTCGTGAAATCACCAATTGGATCGGCCAGCATCGCGGCTTGGCTGCGCGAGCGATAGCCGTGACGTGACAGCGCGACGATGTGGCCACGATGTCCCTTGCGGCCGAGCGTTGCAATCACGTCCGCCGACGTCAGTCCGGTGCCAACGACCAGGACACGGTCGTCGCGGCCGATCGCTTCCAGCCTCTCGAGATCATAGGGATTGGCCACCAGCCCGGCTGTGCCAGCCACGGACTTCAGGGGCATCGGCAAGGCCGGCGGCGGATGCGTCGTCGCAATCACCACGGCGTCGGCAGCGAGCGCCCCGCCATCAGCGAGGATCAGACGGTAGCCCTCGCCGGTGCGCTCGACCGATGCGACGGCGGACCTGACATGGCGGATCGTTTTGCTGAGAAGGAAGGGCCGGAGATGAGATTCCACATAGCGCCCGAAAACGCGACGCTGCGGGTAGAGTGCTCCGTAGGCGGCAATAGCCTCGGCATCGTCTACAATGGCTCTGGTCTGCTCCAGCCAGTCGGCAAAGTGGCTGTCCTGGCCGGAGATCAGCGTCATTCTCGACGCCGGCACATTGATACGATGTGCCGGATCGGCCGTGGAATAAGCCAGACCATAGCCGAGCCCCTCGCGGGGCTCGACGACCACGATATCGGATGCACCGGCCGAGAGCAGTCGCGCCAGATGAAACGCAGTCGCCGCACCTGAAAAGCCGCCGCCGACAATCGCTATGATCGGTCCGCTGGCGCTCAAGACTGGCTCGCGCGCAGCGCCGACGGGCGATGGTCGCCGGCCACGGTTTCGCCGAAGGGGCCCATGTTGACGGCCGTGGGCCGCGTTGAGATCTCGTGATCGAGTGGCAACTGCGGCAACACAAGTTCGCCGAAGCGATAGGCTTCCTCCAGATGCGGGTAACCGGACAGGATGAATGTATCGATGCCTATGCGCCGGTATTCATCGATCCGTTCCGCCACCGTAGCCGCATCGCCGACCAATGCGGTGCCCGCACCGCCGCGCACCAGGCCGACGCCAGCCCACAGGTTCGGGCTGATTTCCAGCTTGTCGCGGCGGCCGCCATGCAACCGGCTCATACGCGACTGGCCAACCGAGTCCATGCGCGCGAACACCTTCTGCGCTTCGGCGATCGTCTTGTCGTCCAGGCGGCTGATCAGGCGGTCGGCATCGGCCCAGGCTTCGTCATTGGTTTCGCGAACGATGACATGCAGCCTGATGCCGAAACTCACCTGGCGTCCGGCCTTCTCGGCAAGGCCGCGCACATGGTCGACCTTTGCGGCGACATCGACCGGTGGCTCGCCCCAGGTCAGATATTTGTCGATCTGCTCGGCGGCGACCGCATTGGCCGCCTCCGACGAACCACCGAAATAGAGCGGCGGATGCGGCGTCTGCACAGGCGGGAACAGCAGCCTTCCGTCCTCGATGCGGAAGTGCTTGCCTTCGAAGGCAATGGTCTCGCCGCTGAGCACGGCCTTGTAGATATCGAGAAACTCCCGCGTCACCTCATAGCGCTCGTCATGGCTGAGGAAGATGCCGTCGCCCTTGTTTTCGACCGGGTCACCGCCGGTGACCACGTTGATAAGCAGGCGCCCGCCGGAAATGCGGTCGAGCGTTGAGGTCATCCGCGCGGCGAGCGTCGGCGATTGCAGGCCCGGCCGCACCGCAACGAGGAAGCGGAGCCGCTGCGTCAACGGCGCCAGCGCCGACGCCACGACCCAGCTGTCCTCGCAACTTCGGCCGGTTGGCAGCAGCGCGCCGTAATAGCCGATGGCGTCGGCGGCCTTGGCGACCTGGGTCAGATAGGGCAGGTCGACCGCCCTGCCCCCCTCGGAGGTGCCGAGATAGCGGCTGTCGCCATGGGTCGGAAGAAACCACAGGACCTTGATTCTGTCGGGGATGGCAGTGCTCATGAACAGTCCTTTGTGACTTTACGGCGTTCTCGCTCAGCTCCAGGCGTGGAGCGGCGGATTGACGTCGTTCAGGTAATAGTTGCCGAGGATCGCGTATTTCCAGCGCACCGGATCGTGCAGCGTGTGGGTTCTGGCGTTGCGCCAGTGCCGGTCGAGATTGTGCTCGGCCAGTGTGGATCGCGTGCCGGCGAGTTCGAACAGTTTGTTGGTGGCGTTGATGGCGATCTCGGTGGTGAGGATCTTGGATTCGGCAACCGCGATCTGCGCTTCCGCGACGGTCTTATCGTTCGGATCGGCCACGGCGCGGTCGACCGCCAGCCCTGCCTTGTCCAGAACGGCCTGCGCCGCATTGGCCCGCAGGCGAAGGTCACCGACGGCCTGGATAGTGTAGGGATCCTGCCAGGCATGATCGACGCCGCTGTCGATCCACGCGCGCGACTTGGTGCGCACGAAGCCGACGGTTTCGTCGATTGCCGCGTTGGCGATGCCGAGATCGACAGCAGCCTGGATGATCTGGAAGATGGCGCCGTCGGCCGTCGGCCTGTCGTAGCCCTTGTAGCCGGGGACGAGATGCGTCTTCGGCACTTTCACATTGTCGAGCAGGACTGTGCCGGACAGCGTCGTCTTCTGGCCGAAGCTCGACCAGTCGTCGATGACAGTCAGTCCGGGCTCACCGCGATCGGCGATGGCATACCAGGCGCGGCCTTCGTCATCGAGGGCCACGATCGGCACCAGATGGGCGAGCAGCGCGCCGCTCGAATAGAATTTCTGGCCATTGACCACGACGTGGTCGCCAGCGTCGACGAATTTGGTCTCAAAATCGGCCGCCCGCTTGGAGCCGAATTCGGAGAACGCGTTGCCGAACCGCGTGCCGGACAGAACTTCGGCGAAGAGCAACTTCTTCTGGGCCTCATCAGAGACGGTGCGGATGGCTGCGACCACGCCGAGATGGTTCTGCGGAATCTGGCCGAGCGACGGATCGGCCGCCGAGATGATGCTGATCACCTTTGACAGCGTCACATAGGAGAGCTCCGGTCCGCCATGGGCCTTCGGCACGTTGATCGACCAAAGGCCGCTCTGCGAGAAGGCGTCGAGTTCCTCCTTCGGCCAGATGCGCTCGCGGTCCCGCTTTGAAGCATCCTTGGCGAACTCGGCAGCCAGTTTTTCGGCGACGGCGATCGCCTCGGCATCGGTCTTGATGACATGCGCTCTGGCCGACGGGCGCTCGACCGGAGGCACGGCGACACGCGCGTCGGACGGCTGCTTGGATTGGATGGTCATGCTGCGGTCTCCTGGGGAAAATGTTGCGATGGAAGTGGCGTGCCGCCGAGATAGTAGGTCTTGATGTCATCGCGCTGGCGCAGGTCGGCGGCCGACCCTTCCAGCACGCTCTTTCCGTTTTCAAGCACGGTGGCGCGGTCGGCATATTTCAGCGTCACTGCCGAATTCTGCTCGGCGACAAGGATCGAAAGATCTTCGTCCCGATTGAGCCGCTTCAAGGCGCTAA
>NZ_JAMYQL010000066.1:0-11819 GCF_040320865.1 Mesorhizobium sp. M0598
CCCCAGCCCTGTGCAGCTTCAGCCGGTCCGACTGCTTCGCAAACCTGCCAAGCAGGCGAGCCTTCTTGCCTTCAACCTTGACAGGGAACATGAGAGACTAGCGATCTTTCGGGCCATCGAGGAGGTGGGGCTCGAGAGCATCATCTCGAAGCGCGCCGACAGCGGCTACAGGAGCGGACCGTCGAACACATGGCTGAAGGCCAAATACTTCGAGGAAGCCGATTTCTGAGCATCGACGACCGCTTCTGGCACGAAGGATCGAGCGCGCATGTTCATCGCTCAATCTGCGATGCAGCGGCGGGGCTTCGTAGAGCCTACGTGCGTAGGATCTGCGCCCTCGCGCGGGAGAAGAGGGGCAAGTGTTCCTGCTTCCCCGACGCTATCGGCAGCTTTGTCCGCAGCCGGACAGAACGATGGAGGCGAAGCCTGCCGGCTTGATATTTGCGACGAATGAGGTTTGTTGGAGAATAATCAATCATTTGCCGAATAGACAGACTATCCGTTTTCAAAGCGCCCTTTGGACAAGAGGAAATTCGATGACCGTTTCTCCAGACCCAAGCGACCAGGCTGATCTCGTAACAATCACCGCCGACATCGTTTCCGCCTACGTTTCGAACAATCCGCTGCCGGTCGGCGAGTTGTCGAAGCTGATCGGGGATGTCTATGTCGCTTTGCAAGGGATCGGCGCACCTGTGGCTCCGGCCGCAGCCAAACTGGAGCCGGCGGTGTCGATCAAGAAGTCAGTGTCACCTGATTTCATCATCTGCCTGGAAGACGGGAAGAAATTCAAATCCTTGAAGCGGCATATCGGAACGCATTACAATCTGAGTCCGGACGAATACCGTCAGAAATGGAACCTGCCCTCAGACTATCCGATGGTGGCGCCGAATTACGCGGCCACCCGCTCGGCCCTGGCGAAATCAATAGGGCTCGGGCGCAAGGCGGCAGCGCCAGCAACAGCTGCGGCAGAAAAACCAAAACGAGCTGCTCGCGCGTCAGCGACGACAGCCGCAACGGCAATCAAGTCGCCGGTGAAGAAAGCGCGCAAGGCACCCGTCAAAGCGTAGCGTGCTGCACCTGACAGAGCTGCCAGGCAGTGGCGTACCTGAACGTGGTGAAGCCCCGCTTGCGGCGGGGCTTCGCGTTAGGTCGGACCACTCGGCAGCGCGGCGGGACCAGATGAGCGAGAACTCGCCCTCGGTGTCGGTCTCGACCAGGCTTGCATAGATCGGAGCCGGGAAGCTCGGATCGTCGAGCTTGACGGAGTGGTAGTCGCGTCCCTCCCGCGAGGTCTTCTTCCATGCCGCCCCGAACTCGGTGGCGCCGGCGAAGATGCGGAAGGCCGGACCCTTTTCATTGTCGCCTTCGGCCGGGGTGAACGACACTGTCTTGACGTTGAGGTTGAGTGTCTTGACCGAGCCGGAGAAGCCGTTCGCGGTGCGGGAAAAAGTGCCGATCGTAGCCATTGTAGGTTCCTTCTGTTTCTCGGGCCGCGCCCATCGTGGCCTCGATGGTGGTCGTGAGACCGGAGACGATCGGGCCGCACCCCTAGGGCTGAAACGCAGTGGGAAGGCGGCCGGCGACGGCCTTTTTGTTTCGCGATGCAAAGCCGAAGGCGGCGGAAAAAAGCCCTTTGAAAGAGCATCGACGGTTTCGGTGTAGCGCTGCAGCGTCGCTGGATGGAGAGCCACGGTCGAGGGTGGCTCATCGAGATTCGAGAGTTGCGCCTCGATGTGAGAGAGCTGTGCCTTGAGTTCTGCAATGCGTTGCTTGGCATCCTCTTCAGCAATGACGAGACGAGAAGTCCGGCGTCAGCATGGCGGCGGTTTGCCACCGCCATGGCATTGCCACCAGCATGGCCCCGCTGGCGGGAAGAGTTCGGCCTGAACGCCCGCAAGGCGCCGCAACTGGCGGTGGTCGAGCTAGCCGATAGAGGAGAAAACGAGCCGCCGGCGCCCGCGCCCTTGCGCGATCTCGTATGACCGCCGGACGGCATGGTGGCGATCGAACTGGACGATGGGCGGCGCGTGTTTGCGCTGGCGGGCGCGATTGCGGCTGCAGTGAAGCGGCAGCTCGCCGGAAATATCAGCCCGCAGCCGCGCGACTTCGGCTGCGATGGTGAGATCGGCGACCGCGGCTTTGGCATTGATGCCTTCGGCGCAAAGCTCGGCGGCGCGATCGAGTACACGCGCGCTGGCACCGTTCAGGAAAACGGCAGACCGGCAAGGCCGAGCTGCCGCGCGATGGCAAAGCCGATGCCGTCGGCAGCACCCGCCCCGGTGATCAGCGCACGCTTGGTGGTAGAAGAAGGCATGGTCAAATCAGACTCCGCTGATTGCGCCGTCGCGGTCTTACCACGCACTTTGGCGACCGTGCTGCGAAGATTTGGTCTGCAACATCGATGCGAGAAACCTGCGCCCGGCGGCTGGAATCGCATTCATCTCATCGTCGACGATCTTGCCGCCGAGGTGGCGCGGCTGCGTACGGCCGGTGTGCAGTTCCGCAACGACATTGTGACCGGGCCCGGCGGGTCTCAGATCCTACTGGTCGACCCCTCCGGCAACGTCGTCGAGCTATTTCAGCCGGCCCGTCGCTGACCGTCGACCAAGGACCGCTTTCCACCCAACCGAGTCATTCGACGCTCATTTAGAGGTGTTCTCGAGGGGGGATGTTTGAACCAGCGGGACGCGCCAAAAGCCGAAATTAACTTCGCAGCTTTGGATTGCCCGTTCGCGACAGCGAAACAGCTGTTCGCAGCGCCAAAGATCGCTCGGCGGGATTGCAGTCGACTGAGCTTGCCGGCCCTTCAAGAAAATGCATCACGATTCCGACACCTGGATGCCGAACCAACGCCGACCGACACAGGGCATCCTTGACCTGCAAGACGCAACTCGGCACACGAGGGACGACCTTGCCTCTGCGGAAAACAACTTGAAGAAACGCTTCGCTACCCATAGCATGTCAAGTCATGGTGAAATCTGATCAGGAGGTCGGTGGGATGGGTCGGGTTTTTAAGCCAGTGCAAAGTAGGGAGGATAACTATGGCTTCCGAAGTACAGGCAAACAATGGCGTTAACGTCGAGGCGCTGCTCGGCGCACGCGAAGCGCTTACCAACGCCCCGGAGGCCGCGCAGTTCAAGTGGCGCGCGGCCTGCGAATGGAAGGATGGCACCCACAGCCACTCGACGGTCGAGAGTTTCTACGGTCTCGGCCAGGACCAGCATCGCAAGACCACCTTCGCATTCGATGCCGATCATCCGGAGGTCTTTGCTTCCTTGGATCAGGGCGCCACGCCTGTCGAATACGTGCTGGTCGGGCTGGCGAGTTGCCTGACAGCCGGCATCGCCGCGGTTGCCCAGAACCGGAACATCCAGTTGAAGTCGGTGAAGGCGACCATCGAAGGCGACATGGATATTGCGGGTATACTCGGCATCGACAGCGACGTCCGCAACGGCTTCAGCGGCATCACGGTGAAGTACAACATCGACGCCGACGCCAAGCGCGAGGACATCGAGGCTCTCGTCGCTCAGTCACAGAAGCGGTCGGCTGTCTATGACATTGTAACCAATCCGACGAACGTCACGGTCGTGGTGAATTGAAAGGCGCTTCGAGCCGTAGACTCTCCTGAGAGGGCGCGATTAGTTCCGTCACCACAGTGATCGTCGGCGCAGGGCACGCGGGGCTCGCGATGAGCCGCTGCCTCGCGGAGCGCTCTATCGACCACGTTCTGCTGGAGCGCGGCGAGATCGCCCATACCTGGCGCACCGAGCGATGGGATTCGCTGCGGCTGCTCACCCCGAACTGGCAGAGCCGGCTGCCGGGCTTCCGCTATGATGGTGACGACCCCGACGGCTACCGGACGATGCCTGAAGTGATCGACTTCCTCGGGAACTATGCCAAGGCGATCGCGGCTCCAGTCAGAACACACACGACCGTTACCTCGGTTCGCAGCGACGGGGCGGGATATGTCGTGCGCACGGACCACGGCGAGTGGCGCTGCCGAACTGTCGTGCTGGCGTCGGGCGCGTGCAACATCGCACGCCTGCCCGATTTGGCCGTCCGCGTGCCGCCGTCGGTCGCCATGCTGACGGCACAGTCCTATCGCAATCCGGCTCAGGTCGCCGACGGCGGCGTGATGGTGGTGGGCGCCTCGTCGAGCGGCACCCAGATCGCACAGGAGCTGCAGCGTTCGGGGCGTCAAGTAACCCTGTCGGTGGGCGAGCACATCCGGGCGCCGCGCGTCTATCGCGGCAAGGACCTGGAGTGGTGGATGGACGCCGCCGGCGTGCTCGACGAGCGCTACGACGAGGTAGACGACATCAGGCGGGCGCGACGGGTTCCTTCGCTGCAGCTTGCCGGCACTCCCGATCGCACCACCCTCGACCTCAATGCGCTGGTCGACCTCGGCGTCAGGCTCGTTGGCCGTCTCGCTGGCATCACCGAAGACGCCAAGGCCCAGTTTGCGGGGTCGTTGCGCAACATGTGCGCGCTTTCCGATCTCAAGATGGCCCGGCTGCTCGACCTCATCGACGAATGGGCCCGCGCCAACGGCCTTGACGCTACGGTCGGGCCGCCGGATCGCCTGCCGCCGACCCGTGTCGAGGACAACCCGCCGCTCGGCCTCGATCTTACCGGAGGCGCGATCAGGACGATCATCTGGGCCACTGGCTACAAGCCGGACTACTCCTGGCTGGAGCTGCCGGTCCTCGACCGCAAGGGCCACCTCCGTCACGACGGCGGCGTTGCGGAACATCCGGGCATGTACCTGATGGGGATGCAGTTTCTCCGCCGCCGCAAGTCTGCGCTGATCGACGGCGCCGGCGACGACGCGCGTGATCTCAGCGACCATCTGGCATCTTACCTCAGCAAAAATCAATCAACGTCTAAGGCCAAGGGAACAGGTCAGCTACCGCGACAACGCCGAATTCCGTGACTCTGCAATCATATTCCCAAGTGCAACTTCGACTTCCAGAAGGGGCGGAACAACTCAATCTTGGGACAGCGGTTCATCACAACTTTCAAGCCCGCTTCCTCCGCCAACAGGGCGGCAGCGTCGTCGCGCACCCCAATCTGACTCCACAGAACCTTGGCACCAATTGCGATGGCTTCCTGTGCAACTTCCAACAGATCTTCGGAGCGGCGAAAAACCTCAACCATATCCACAGGCCGGTCGATGGCCGCCAGTGACGCGTACACCTTGAGCCCTCGAATTTCATCCAGACCGGGAGTGGGATTAACCGGGATCATGTCATAGCCGGTTTCGTGCAGAACCCTGAGTACGCCATAGGAAAACTTGGTCTTGTCGGGGCTGGCCCCCACCATCGCGATGGTTTTGACCGATTTCAGAATGTTTTGCAGATAAGCCTCCGAATAGGGCTCATCATGATTCATGTGGGTCATTTCTTTGCTTCCAACGGGGTCGCAATATCGGCTTTCAATTCATGAGCGGCCAAGGGGTCAAGGAAAGGGTTGCGATAGAGCTTGTCGTGGCTTTCAACGCCGACTTCCAGCGTGCAGTCGCTCATAGGGCGGGCAACGCAGAGGATTATATAGCCATTGATGATCTGGCGGTTGTTCAGCGCCCGCTGCGCTTTTTGATTGACTTTGCCGCTGATTATCTTGGCCGCACAGCTTATGCAGCCGCCATACTTGCACCCGTAGGGCAGGTCCACGCCCTGCTCGCGCAAGCTTTGCAAGAGGGGCTTCCGGCGATCGACGTCAAAGGCCGCACCGCCTTGATTGACGAGAGTGATGGTGAAGTTGGTCATACCCAGATGTCACTCGTGCAATCACCGCCGGGATAACGGGTTTCGTGGCAGCGGCTTGGTCCATTTGGTTCCTTGCCAAAATCGACGACAAATCGCGGATCAATTTCCATGCCGCCGTTTTCCGTATCGCAATTGACCATCAGCATGCATCCGCCATTGGTGCGGATTTCCGGATAGAACTGATTGTCCCAGGTCGAGAAGAGCGAGGTCGTCACATAAAGGCGCTTGCCGTCGAGGCTGAGCTGTATCATCTGCGGCCCGCCAGTCACTTTCACGCCATTGACCTCAGGCGCACGTCCGAGAAGTCCGCCCATCCACACTTGTCCGGTAAGCTTGGCGTTGTGGGGGTCCGAGATATCATACTGACGGATGTCGCCATGCAACCAGTTGCACAGATAGAGGTATCGATCGTCCATGCTGAGCAGAATGACTGAGATAACGCCCGGTATCGGAATGGGCCATTCGGGATGCGGCTCATTTTCGACATCCACGATTTTTTCCCATTGCCAGTCACCCGCTGCATCCTTCCACCAGTGGATAATGTTTGCGGAAAGGGCCGCGCCAACAAAGCCGTGACTGCTGTCGGGATTATGATGGAATCGCACTTCCAGCGGGATCAAGCCATCTTCACCGAGATAGAATGTTTGCTTTGGTTCCTTCTTCTCAAAATCCCAGAAATGGATCTCTCGGCCATACTTCAGGTGGCCCACCTCCTCAAGGTCGAAACCAGGCATGAAAGTGTTAGGCGCGGCCCACTCCGAGCTGACCATTACGTTGTGTCGCGGCTGGTACCAGAAATCATAACCAAACTTGATCCTGCCCATGGAGTTTTCCCAACGGCCGACAATCTCGAACTCCTTGTTGAGTTTCAAATAACCGCCTGGCGCGTTGCCTTGAGCGTCGCCAAGCATTGAGATGATGATCTCCGAACCAAGGCAATGCACGGTGTGCGGTGCCGACAGGTTGGTTCTGGCTTTGATTTCGGCGCCCTCTATCACCTTGAACAGTGTCGGATTGCGGGGATCGGTACCGCAATCAACAATATGGAGATTGGTCGAGCGCACACCGGGCACGATCAGATACTTGCGCTCCATGCTCGCATCGCCATGGCACGACGAACAGGCATTCCAGCCCATGTGATGAAGCTCATCGCCAATACCCGGCATTTGCAAACGTGAAATCACTTGGCTGTAGGTCGAACTCTCCGGGTCGACATCAATGGTACACAAATAGTCCGGCTTCTGAATGCCCGTGCCAGTGTAGATAGCAATCGTATAGAGCAACTTTTCGCGGGGTGCCCTCGTGGCCTCGGCGGGAGAAGCATAGCCCGGTCCACAGCAATGTTCGGTCATGGGTACCTCCCTAATTTGAACAGGTCACTGGCCAGCCCAGGGGGCTGAGACATTAGTGCATGCGTGGCGTTGGCGCTACCGCCGGGGTAAGCGTCGCCGGGTTGGCTGGCGCGAGACAGGACTGCGAGGCGGCTGGACTATAGGAAGCGGCTTTTAGATCAATTTGCGGTCGTTCCGAGTGATGGACACAAAGGTCTGCAATGGATCACGAATGCTGGTTCCGGCCAATGTCGGCTTCCAAGAAGAGAATTCGACTCTGGAAGGTCTCGAAAGGGTCACAAAGCGACGCTTCCAGCCCGCGTCGCTCTGTCCGTTGTCGCAGGTTCATTTCACAGGTCGATCTGTTCAGAGATCGCAATGTTTCCCGTCTTCGTGTAGATCTGCGCGGCTTTCGTACGCCTCATCGAATGAGTTCGGTATCGCCTGGGATCGAGCCCGACGCTGGGCGCTGATGGCAGCTCGAGTCTGCTCCGTGATCTCGAATTGTACTGGTCGTCCGGTCTTGCGCTGGACGATTACCGCCCGGTCGCGAAACGTGCCGGATAGTGCGACGTCGCCGACCGTGATCGTGACGAGGTCACAGCATCGAAGTTTGCTGTCTATGGCAAAATTGACCAGTGCCAGATCACGTGCCGCGCCTGACACCTGCAGTCGTGTTCTAATGCTCCAGACCTCGCACGGCTTGAGAGGAGGCTTCTGACCGACAATGTGGCCTCTGTTCCAGCTGGGCATGGTTCTTCTCCATGCCGCCCTCCGCAGCCGCAGCGCTCGACGTGAGCCCGCGAATTCTAGCGTCTCACCTGGAAGCGCTACAAAGGATTCGGTTTGAAAGTTGTTGGTTGTCGATGCCGATGAAGTGCACCTTCGCAATGGGGCACAACCGGCCATTAACGGACATTGATCGGAACCCACGGCCATCGCCCTCACGACCAAAACAAGCCTATGTCTGACGAGAGCAAGTAGGCGATCCAAAGCGATGCGCCCTTTAGTCGGGAAGGCCAGCCTTGTGGTAGCCTTCGACGAAGCGCTGGAGCAATTCCTCGTCGTCGAATGGCTGCGATGTTGCCCAGTGCCTGATGCTGAAATGGGGATTGCTCATCATGAAGAATTCCGCCTCCTGATGGGCTTCATCCTGGCGCCCGAGCTGCGCGAGGGCTGCCGCTAGCATGCGCCGCGACGTGGTGCGGTAGGTTTCCGGCTTGCGTAAAGCCTCGACCGCGGATTGATAGTCGCCGAGCGCATAGTAGGCTTGGCCCGCCATCCAATAATACCACCCCGGTGGGCGCGGATTGAGCCGCAATGCCCGCTTCACGAATTCGACGCCTTTGACCGCGTCGCCCCTCAAGGTGATGAGATCCGAGCGCATCGCCCAGGCATCGGCATGATTGGGATCGAGCTTGAAGGTCGCCTCGAACTCAGCATCCGATTCCGCGAAACGCCGTTCGTGACCAAGTATGATGCCCAGCACCCAGCGGTTCCCGGCATCGTTAGGGTCGAGCGCCACTGCCCGCTGCGCTTCCGCGAGCGAGCGAGGCTGGTTGGCTTCCTTCGGCTCGTCCCAGAACAGCCAGCCGAGCCAAAGATTGAGGGCCAGCCAGCTATGTGCTTCGGCATAGTCGGGATCGAGACCAATCGCCTTTTCCAGGAGCATGCGCGCTTCCCGCGCGCCTAACCCGGTCTGAAAACTGACGCCGCGCGCTTGCACGCAGAGGTCATAGGCTTCGAGACTCGTCGGCCGTTTGCGCGCCGGCCGTCCGGCCAATCGGCCGACTAGGGCTTCGACGATCTTGGCCGTGACCTCATCCTGCACTGCAAAGATGTCCTCGAGGCTGCTGTCATAGCGCTCGGCCCAGATATGATCGCCGCCGATTGCGTCGATCAGCTGCGCATTAACGCGCTCGCCGGGCGCTGCCTTCAACCACATAGCGCACCCCAAGATCACGCGCGGCCAAACGCACATCGACCGACCGCCCCTTGTAAGCAAAGGTCGAGTTGCGCGCGATAACGAAGAGGCCGGCGCAGCGAGATAGGTCGGTGATCAGGTCTTCGGTCAAGCCGTCGACAAAGGTTTCCTGCTCCGGATCGTTGCTCATGTTAGTGAAAGGCAAAACCGCGATCGAGGGCTTGTCGGGCAATTCCAGCGATGCCAGTCGGCCGACCGGAGCGGCTCTCGGAAGCTGCAGGTTTACGCGATAGCAGTATATCGGCTCGGCTATATTCTTCACCCGCTGCTCGCCCATAGGCTCGAACGCAAACGCCAGCTTCTGCCTGACTTCCGCGGACACCTTCTCTGAAACGCAGATGCCACTGGGCTCGGCGAGTTGCTGGAGGCGCGAGGCCACGTTCACGCCCTCGCCATAGCGATCGTCCCCTTCGACGATCACTTCTCCAAGGTTGATTCCGATCCTGACTTCGAAGCGCTGGTCTTCGGCGACGCTCGCGTTACGCTCCGCCATGCCGCGTTGAAGCGTGACCGCGCATTCGACCGCATCCACCACGCTGCCGAACTCCGCCAGCAGGCCGTCTCCCATAAGCTTGAAGATTCGCCCGTGTCGTGTTGCGATTTCCGGCTCGAACAGCTCTTTGCGGCCACGTTTTAGCCGGTCGAAGGTGCCCGCTTCATCCGCCTCCATGAGCGCCGAGTACCCGACAACATCGATGGCAAGGATGGCAGCGAGCTTCCGCTCCATGTTGGGCCTCAGTTAGGATTCGCGACACGCAAGCCGCAGGTCAGAGGCGGGTAGGATCGGCGCCTCCGGCGTGCCCTTACCGGCCTTTGATACCACAGATCACGCCTCTTGAGACCATGGATCGCGCGACGCTCCGGCTCTCCTGCCGCAGCGGAATGCAATGTCGGTTATGGTCCGCTTCGCCGCATCCGGCACGATGAGCAGCCCGGCTGCACGATTCAGAGGCTCGTCCCACAGGCGGGCCATTATCGTTTCGCCGCGCTCGGCACACTTTCTGCAGACGCCGCAACGATACGCCTAGCCGGTGCACCGACGGCGCGCCAGCCGCCGGCTTCATGGTTCTCGACAGCCCTTCCTGCCTGCGCTTGCTTCGCCCGGTCATTCCGGCAATCCCGCCTTTCGCAGCGCCGACGCCAGCATTTCCATGAGTTCTGGTCGGACGACGCTCATCCGCACGAATGCGCTGTTTGTCCAGCCCGGCGCGACCTCCAACAGCCGCGAGGCGGCTGCGCGTGCGGCATCCAGGCGGTCGAGATTGACATAGGCTGCGACGAGGCTGGCATAGAGGACGCTGAAGCCGGGCGCTACTTGGATCGCCAGCGTCGAATAGTTCACCGCGTCATCATACCGGCCAGTGAAGAGGTGGACCCAGGCCAGCGCCAGATACGAATGATAGTTCAGGGGATCGAAAGGACTGAGGCGAAGTGCCTTGAACGCGTGATCGCACGCACGTTCATAGATTTCGCTGTACATGTGCACCATCGCGCTGAAGCCGTATGCCAGAGCTAAGTTGCGGTTTAGCTTCAAAGCTCGATCGAGAGCGCTGATGGCCCGTGCGTAGTCATGGGTAATCGTGGCGTGAACGAACGCCCCCATCGACAGCGCCTGGGGATCGTCGGCGCCGATCGCCATTGCGATGTTGGCGTGCTTCAGCGCGGCAGCCCTGTCTTCGGGATGGAAGCCTCCGCGCAGAAAGCGCTGTTCGTATCCCCAGGCCGCATAGCCATGTGCGGAAGCGTAGTTCGGGTCGAGGCTCAAGACCTCGTTCAGCAGGCGCAGGGCTTCGTTGGTATCGGCCGGCGTGTTGGCGTAGGTATGTGGCAAGGCGCGCAGGAAGAGATCATATGCGTCAAGGCTGTCCGGCCGCTTGCGGCGCGCTCGGTCGATCTCAGCGCGCCGCAGGGTGGGTTCAAGCGTCCCGACGATACTCTCGGTCAATCGGTCCTGCAGGTCGAACACGTCTTCCGCCGCGCCCTCGAACTTGTCTGCCCAAACATGGGTTGCATCTTTGCCCTCGATAAGCTGTGCGGTTATGCGCAGTCTGTCGGCAGCCCGCCGCACGCTCCCTTCCATCACGTAGCGGACGCCAAGCTCTCTTGCGACCTGCCGGATATCGAGCGTTCTGCCCTTGTAGGCGAAAGTGGAGTTCCGCGCGATGACGAACAGACCGGGTATCTTCGACAGGCCAGTGATGAGGTCCTCCACCAGCCCGTCCGTGAAATACTCCTGCTCGGGATCACCGCTCATGTTGGTGAACGGCAGCACGGCGATGGACGGCTTGTTGGGCAACGAAGGCGATCTGAGCTGTTGCATGTCGGCGACGAACCGCTGGCGAAGAACGCGATAGACCGGGAGCGGTTCAGCGATGTTCTTGACATGCTGCTCGCCCATCGATTCGAAGCCAAAGGGAAGCTTCCTTTCGACTTCGCGAGCAACCTTACCGGAGATGTAGATGCCGCCAGGCTCCGCTAGAGCGGCGGACTTTCATGTGAGTCCATACCCTGCGGCTGCGAAGTAATTTCTGCATTCTATTGGAGAGAAGAGATTGCAGATATCGCCAATGGCCTGCCACAGGGCGTCGATGGTTCTGATGGCCTTTGCGCGCAGGTGCGCCTTGAGCTTGGCAAATGCCATTTCGATGGGATTGAGATCTGGGCTGTAGGGCGGCAGGAAGAGCAGCCATGCGCCTCTGGCCCGGATCGCTGCCTCGGCGGCCGGGCTCTTGTGGG
>NZ_JAMYQL010000067.1:0-11535 GCF_040320865.1 Mesorhizobium sp. M0598
AGAGGTGAATCATGATCGTCAGGGATTTCAATAAGGAGAATCTGACAGCCCGGCGGGTTCAGACGACGAGCTGCGAAAGCGTGCAGTTGGGGGGCGCGAGGTGGATGATGCGACCGGCGACCTCAAGTCGCCCCAGGGAGCTCAATCTACGTCGGCTGCGAGATACGGGTCCTTCGGCTCCGCCGTCGGTCACCATTCTAGCCGCCTTACACTGACCCACACGAGCAGTGCATTATCAATCCAACGGATTATCAATCTAACGGTAAGAGTACCTGCGATGCATGACGACGCGACCACACTTGAGGTATCGACATATCTCTGTTCGCTTGACCGAAAGGCCCGCAAAGCGGGCGTGCAATTCAGGATGGGGGAAGATTTTGAGGAGTACCTTTCAATTACAAGTAAGCTTGCGGGGAAATATCCTACCTTTCCGAACTTCCGCCCAGATTGTTCACAGCTTGGGCCCGGCCAGGCGTTTTGGGTCGTTGGAGAAGATAAATTCGGGAAAGTAGCGCATGTCCAGGCGCTTCGTGTGGATGATCTGGCGCCTACCAACTTGGCTGACCATCTTGAGTCATTGAAAGCCTGCTATGTGGATCCTGCAAGGTATGCCGGCCCGGGTTCGTCGTGTGTTTGTGTCGCCCCGACTGCTCGGATCATAAGCGGGATCGTAGCGTATCACGGCGATTTATGGCTCCGAAGTGACCTTAGAGGACTGGGCTTAGCACCCACGCTTGCAGGTGTCGCTTTTGGGCTAGCATGGGCGAAATGGTCCCCCGATTTCATCTATGCGCTTGTGCCTACTTGGCTTATCCAAAAGGGAGTCGCCGATCAATACGGCTATCTTCACAAAGAAGCACATGGATCCGTCTTGAGTTTGCCTGATCGAGACATCGAAGATGATGACTGGCTCATTTGGCTAACTCGAGGCGAGTTATCCCAGCTAATCAAATGCTCGGCGACTGAAACGGTCGAGCGGATTTCTTGAGCGCAGTTTTACTGCCGGGTTTAGCCTTTCTGAGAGCCTTCTCTGATTTCGGTCTTGGAAGTCAATTCGCAATACTGCTCGGCAGGAATGACAGCCGGCGGCAAGCCAGCGATGGACCGTCGCGGAGCTCAGATTGGGGGCGGCTTCAGTCAACGTGACTTCGCCGCGCTCGGACCATTCGCCATCCCTGTAGATCGCGATGCCGTGCGGGTTGCGGAAGCCCCGCACACGTGACTGCGACCATCCATCCGATCGACCGTTCGCTTTCCTGACCGGTTGATTAGTTCGGCAATGGCCTTGTCGGGCATCAGTCGCGCGGAGGCGCAAATTAGCTCTGCCGACGGACCACCGCGTTTGACCACAGGGGTGAGGACAGCAGGGCCAATCCAGCCACGGACGCTGTTTGCAATGCGAGGCCAAAACGCAAGACAGTCATTTCGGTTACCTCAGCATCAATAAGGGATGACCTTGCCGCGCCCACGATCAGATTTAAATTCTGTACATCGTCGTCACAGCCGGACGAACACGACGCAGAGGCTCGGCCGCGCGCTTCGACAAATCCAGGTCCGCAATGGCGGTCTCGACGTCGACGGGATCGCAGCCCGCAAAGCAGTGGAGCATAAGACGATAATCCCCGTCACGAACAGAGAGGGAGGGATGGCGGTCGCCTTTCCCTTGCCCGTGACTTGGTACTGGGCAACGGCACAAGTAGCTCCCGCGCGCCGGGAATCCTCCCAAGGCGCGATATACCTGGGCAGCGCTTGGCCATGACACCTTTGTCATGGGCCTGATAATGCCGCCAAGCCGCTATCGGATCAATAGAATGATTTAACAGCGAGTCGAACCCGGCGAAATAGCCGGGGCGCTTCACGCGTTCTGCCGCTTGGAATAGATTCGCGAACAGCGGTACGTTGTGCTCCAACCGCGCTGGGCATCCGGCATCTGGGACAAGAGAGCAAGGGCCAGGACTTAGCTGTCGTGACCGCAGGATCGCCTCGGCCAGGTGGCCCAAGCCTGCATCGCTGAGAGCGCCATTCGCAAACCTCGAGATTGGCGACCAGGAGCCGTTGCATCAGGTAACTACGAGGACCACTTGCGCGCGAACACAGCATAGTGGTGTCTGCGCAGGAACGGTTTATCACTGCGCGAGGGCGCGCGAACCCGACCTTCGGACGATCGGCACATTGGCGGCGTCCCTGGGCGTCTCGCTATGGGCCTTTTGGGAATTCGGGACGCCGCCGTGCGCAAGCGTTGAAGCATTTGGGGCTACGGTATCAGGAGATCGCAGACCTGACGGAACAGGAGGATCGGCTGTGCGCGTGATTGAGCAGATCCTGGCACGGTAGGACCTGTTAAAGTTTGAAGCGGCCAAGGCGCTGATCATTGAGGCGGTACTGCCAAACCAGGTTCGGATCCTTAGGGTTGACGCCGGACGTCGACCAGGCGGAGCGCTCGAACTTTGCAGCGTCATGCAAAGGAAGATCGTCATCACAGCGCGACGGCTGTAACGACGAGCGAAGGCGATAACGTCCGATACTGTGAGTTAGAAATTCGATGACACAGACGGCGGCGAGGGACAGGATCAAGAAAGCAGTGGAAAAGCTGAGCATGCGAAGGCCGGCTTCCTGATCGGGCAGGGCGAAGAAAGCGAGCACGCCGCCGGCGAAAATTGCGAACGCGAACCTCATGAGCATGACACAGAGCCTCCTATTTTCATGTAGATCATTATAATATCACAGATCAAGAGTTATTATAATGATCAACGGAGATGGGATGGCCCCTCATTGATCAAGCGTTTTTCGAAGGCTGGGGGCATGGTGCCGCCTTTCGCGGTATCGGCTTCAGAGTGCGACGTGTCGCCCGGCGCCTTTTCCAGCTCGAACAGGGATAGAGATTGGATCCTCGCCGACTCCGGGGGGCCAAGCCTGGCGGCCCGTTTTGAGCGTAATCGGCAACAAAAATGAACTGCGCGGCCGCCTAAGATTTTACATAGCCGGGAAATCATCCACGCTCTTGAACAGCGGCGTCGAGGTTTCGCTTCTGGTCGATCTGAACCAGGTCATTCGAAAATGGTATGGGGCAACGATTGCAGGGCCTGCCTGCCGCAGGGGCAGAGAACAGGGTTGTCCATCCGGGTGAGGTGTTACACGACAAATTCATAAATCGGATGGCCGGGCCATCCAAACTGGATCATTTAATTATTCATTTTCAACAGGGCATGCAGATCGAAATGCTATCGTGCTCTGGAACGATTTAGCGGCGGCCAAAAGCTGTACGCCGTCACTTTGCGGGAGTATGGGGAGGATGCCACGACACTTTAATAGGGCAATGAGTCATCGTTTCGGCTAACAGCCTGAGCGCTAGACATTTTACAAAAAAATGGCCGTCATATTCCGACCGATAAACAGGAGTGCAACCGTGCCGATATTTAAAAACAAGACAGAAGACAGCGATGGTTGGCTTTCGATCCTGCTCGCCCTGCGACTTCGCCAAATCGAGAACGAGTACCCGGACTATGCGAGTTTTGCCGACGCTACGGGGCTATCGCGCGGCACGCTCTACCAGTTGCGGACGGGGAAGGGGAACCCGACATTCGTCACCCTGGAGCGGCTGGCACGGCACCTGAAGGTGCCGGTGTGGACGCTCATTGGGCGTACTGGTGACGACGACAGCGTGAAGCGCGACATCGAGACGTTCGGCTTCAACTTCAACGAGATTGCGCGGCATATTGAGGCCACGCGTGCTGTGAAGCGCTCGATGACGGAGTTCAGTGGTGTACCTTCTTTGAAAGAGGCAGCCATCCCCGCTGGGGCAACCTCCGAGAAGAAGCAGCTACCGCTGGCCAAAAAGAGACCCAGGACAAGCCAGTAGCATACAAGAAAAGTGGACGCCGCTAACCAATCGGCGTAGATTCATTTGCTACGATAGACTGAAAATATGCTTTATATTTCTTTGACGGGCATTCGAAAATCCGCCAGCGTCGATGCATTGGCATCATTTTGCTGAAGGGTTCACGATGCAAGCGAATCTCTGGCAAGTCGCAGGAGACAATGCGCTCTATAAGGAAGCGGCGGCGTTCGTCGATTGCCATCCGAAACCATGGGCGGAAGAGGTTTCCGAATTTCTGCGGAAGAAAGGCAAGCCCGAGACGATCATGTTGGTGATCGGACAGTTCATCGTGGCGGCCCTGTTCGAAGGACGACACGCGGACCTGCTGTACTGGTCGCTGGTTGCGGCCGAAGTGAACTGCGTTGGGATGGAGCAATGGCCTGATGATGTGCGCCAGGAGTTGGCGAGCCATCTGAAACGGGGATTTGGAAAGCTCTCGCCGCGCAATCTCTCCCATTGAAGGCGGCGGGCCGACGGCGTGGCCCTCAATGGGGAGACGGAGTCACACCTGACCAGAGGCAACGTTGATGTCGCTGCCGGCGGGACCGGGAGCGGATGAAGCGAGTTTTGTGTCATCACCGTTGGGCGTCGGAAAGTCGCCTGGTCCCATTTGGCAGACCGCTTGCGCGCGGCATCCCTGAGGAATGGATTGGCCGGCCGAATTGAGGCCGGCATAGCGGCGGTTTACGTCGTTCGCCCAGTTACGGCGCTGGCTTTCAGTGCTGCCGTTGTAACGATCGGCGAGGCAGCGAATACTTGACGTGCCGCCGCACGATTTGACGGCATCGCGAAGCGTCATTACGCCGCCTTCAATGTTTTCGGACAAGATGCCCCGATCCATTCCGTAGGCACGGCCGGTCGCCCCCGTAAGCTGCATCGGTCCAAGAACGCCACTGAAGGAGCCGGCACATGCTGACATCGCGCCTTCGTGAGCGGACACGGCAAGAGCGAGCTTGGGATCAAGGCCATACTTGTTGGCGGCGTCTACAATCATATTGGCGATGTTCGGGCTGCGCTCCATCATCTCTTGCGTGGACGGATAGCTCGGCAGACCCGCTCCGTTCTTACAAAGGGAGCGCAAAGTCGTGTTGTCATTGAGGTCGCAAGAACTTGCATCCTGGTCGAAGGAATTCGCTTGTGCAACAGGCGCTTGTCCGACGATCAGGAGCGCGGAGAGGAGTATTGGGACGGGACGCAGCATCTTACTTCCCCGGGCAGAAATTATAGATGGTGCCATTGATGGAGAGCGCGTCGTTGGATGGGCGCGTAATCTTCATCGGCGTCATGACCGGGGAACTGCTGCCACGCTCTGTACATGAGGCTTGGAACGCATCGCCTGCATGACGGGTGCCAGCTATCTTGCAGGTGCTTGCGCCGACGGTGATTGCGTCGCCGTCGAACTCGGCAAGTTCGAGAGCGCCGACGCCTTGGTCGAGATCGGCACATGTGTGTGTAGACGCTACATATGATCCCTGCGGAGCCTTGAGCGGATCAAGCGCTTGCGCGATTGACGGCGAGATCAAGACGGCTAGAGTCGTGAAGATTGTCGGGCTGGCCATGGCAGATATTCTGAACATCATCCCGCCGCTGCCGCCGGCAGGAGCCGCGGTCAAGGCCGCGCATCGCGCGCCGTGAGGGAAGCCTTGATCCGGTGGCGATGGCCGGTGGCAGGCTGGTGTACTGAATAAGGTCAGGTTTTCCATGTCGATCATGGTTGCGCTCCTTCCGAATATCGAGGCTGCCGGAAACACACCGGGCACCGCGGCTTCCCCTAGGGTTGCGGGACCGGGACCCGGAATTGGCATTCCGGGGCGATTTCACCTTCGAATACGATGCCGGCGCGAATGCTTTGGGCCTGAACATCATATGCACCCATTGCACCATTCCGAGCGAGGTCGGGGCGGACGTTATTCGGTTGCGCGCCATATTCGATGAAACAGCCGGAGCCAGCGTCAGCGACCGTGGATCGACCATTCTGATAGATCGCCAGGCGCATGGGGCATCGTTTCAGCGTGGCATTGCCGACAGGATCGGTGCGGATCGGCGAGCAGCCGGTGAGCGTGTGCAGGACCGAGAGGACGACGGTTTTGGTCGGGCTGCGCACCACGATGTGACTCTCGGAAGCCGGCGCGTTGGCGACCGCAAAGCGCGTATCGCCTTTGGCCATGTAGGCGTCGTTGTTCTTCTTCAGCCGGTCGGCCCATAGGGAGGCGTAGGGCACAGCTTCCGAGTTCGGGAGCTCGAGATCGGCGTAGGCGACGGCGCGCCAGGCGTTCGGATCATGCGTGAGCGACTGAGCCGAAGCGTGGGGCGCCAATGTAAGGGCAGTCGCGACTGCGACAAATGTCAGGCGTTCGTGCATTCCTTGTCTCGCTTTTCTGGATTATGATTAAATCAATGTCTTAGTGATTGTCGAGCGTGATATTTGAATGAACCAGGAAGCTCGCCTATCGGGGCTGGATGAATTGCGTGGTCTGGCGATCGGGCTGGTGGTGCTGTCGCATGTCGGGCCGGTCTTCGGAGAGGGCGGGACGAGCGCCGCTCTGCTGTTTGCGCCGGCATGGAGCGTCGGGGTCGACTTGTTCTTTGTGATTTCCGGCCTGCTGGTGGAACGCTCATTGCGAAGCCTGCGGCTCGAGTTCGGAGCGCTCGAGGCGGCCTCCGCTTTCTATGTCAGGCGTGCTATGCGGATCGTGCCGCTAGCCTGGTGCGTCGGCGCCTTCCTCTCGATCGGGTTGATCATCCCGGGAAGCGGCGTTGAGCCTGCAGACGCGAAGGCGGCATTTGCCTTCATCTCGAATGCGCATTGGGCGCCCTGTTTCGGTGGCGCTACAGGATGCGGGAACGCCTTTGCGTTTGGGCCATTCTGGTCGGTCGCCGCCGAGATGCAATTTTATCTACTGGCTCCGCTCCTGGTGTTCTTGCTACCGCGACGGGCGCTCGTCGCGCTGGCCGGACTCGTTCTCGTGGTCGGGACGTTCACGCTGCGGCCATGGGGCGGGACGCTTTGGACGTTCCGCATCGATGCAATCGCGGTCGGGCTGGCGATCGGAGCAACCATGGGCAAAAGCGCGTGGCCACGACTGGCGGAACACCTGCGGGCGATCGGTAACATGGAAGCGGGGTTCTGGATGACGGCCGGGGCCTTCATGCTGTCGATCTTGCCGCCGGGGACACATGGCGTGGCGACTGCCGCACTGGCGCTGATGTGCGGGTGGATCGTCACAAGGGCGACCTTGCGGAATGGTTCTGTGAACTGGCCGGGGCGGATGCTGCGCCACCTAGGAGACATCTCCTATGCCCTCCATCTGATCCATCTGCCGGTGCTGGCAATGTTCAATTGGTCCCTTGGCCAATTCCTGGGCGCTCCGGCGACGGCAACGCTCTCGATCGTGATTGCGATCGGGCTGTCTCATGTGCTGACAGCGGCGATCGGAGATCCGCTCCGCCAACTCGGCCGCCAATGGTCAAATCGAACAGTCCGGGAGGTGCGCCGTGACAGAAGAAAATCGTCAGTGGTCGGTTGGTGGTGAAGATGCCGATCAAATTCCGCGAGGAGCGAGGGCGCTGGCGGAGCAGCTATTGACCGAGACCGACGGCGATGCCCTGGCAGCGCTCGTCGCGGCATGCTGCGTCATTGGAGCCATGCGCTCGGCGGTATCGAGGGGTATGGTGCGCAACGGATCGCCGTCAGGGGTAGATATCGCAAGTGCTGGAGGTGTTCGTGCGATGCGAGCCCCCAGCAGAAGAGCAGAACCTAACCGGTAGATGACCTCGACCGTGAAGTAGCTACGGTGTTGGGAGGCTGTGCAGCGTACCGCTCGATCCCCCGGAATCCTGAATGCACGATACCCGCGGGCCGTCGGCTTCTGTGCGCATCTGGCCTGCCGACACGCGCGGTAGTGTGACGGCCGCCGCTTAGTAGCGGTTGCCGAACCAGCCCTTGCTCTTGGGTGGCGAGGGTTCCTGATAAGCCCACGGGACGGATTTGTAGGACGGCCTCGGGTCTTGGACGCGCCAAGCCTGCTGCCAGTAGTAGAAATTGAGGGGTACTCGGGCGAGCACGCGACCATCGGCAGACAGGAGGTCGGAAGCGCAGGCGACGACGGGGCCGTCGTAATATTGCACGCGGCCGGTATAGCCATTGAGCGCTCCTGGCCGGCAGGCAAAGACGCGAACGCCTGCAGCGATCGTGTCCGGGGCTTCCGCAGGGACGGAGATCGTCTTGATGCCTTCCTTCGTGATGAGCGTGCGCACGGGCACAGAGCTCCAATGCGAGCGGCGCAAGGCGTTATTCGCCTGAGCTTCGGTTGGGTAGCCGGTACGCTGGGTAATGATCGGCGGGAAGCGGCCCCAGTCAGGCGCATATTCCTGCCGGCTGCGACTGACCCGATCGGGCTTCAAATAGGCGTCCGTAGCCGAAACGTGTCCACGCGGGGCCGAATGTGCAGCATCCGGCACTCGCCCGGCGCAACCGGCGAGCAAGGCCGCGGATGCGACGATGGGGAGGATGTGACGAAAGGTACGCATGTCGTGCTCGAGGGTCATGGGTTTCGCAGGTGAGGATTTCCGGTAGAGCCAAGGCATCTGGAAGGGGCTGGCCGAAATGCCGCGATGGGTTTTGCGAGCCTCGCGCCCGATCTGGGCGTAGAGGGGGATGCGACGATCGGGATCATCGGGGAGGGTGACGGCTACGCCTGCTTTCAGCCTCTCGCCGGCGACGTCGGCCATTTCGCTGGTTGCACAACGCCCGGACGATAGCCTCGTCTTTCCGGATCGGCGAGCAGACAACCCATTTTTTCAAGGTGGCGGTTACGAGCCATGCCATGGCAAGGCCACGTCTGCTTTCCCAGCGTCGCGGTCTGGCCCAGGTCGCAGCCGTCGACGCCGCGATAGGTGCACGACAAGTTGATTGCTGGTTCCCATGAATCACTCCTCTTCAGATTCATTGAATCAATAAACTATCTTGCAAATCGCCGTGCAAGTGTCTCTGACTCATATCCAGCGAGGGGAGGAGGGTGCTCGTATCCGGATCGGTGCACGATGGGCCGGGTAGGGGCCTCGGTGTAGAGTTGGCGCGGGGCGGTCTGACTTTCTGGATTTCGGCAAGGGATGGTACCATCAGGCAATCGATACTCTGAATGCGCGCTATGCAGCGGCATCCGACTGGACGAACTCAGCGGCTTCGTGGGTAGCCTTGCCTGATGTCGCTGCGAGCCTCTCGAAGCCGCTGTTCGAGCGCTAAATAGCGAGACGTAATCGCATTCAGCTTTGTGAAGAACTGCTTGCTCTGCGCAGGGTTGCCCGGCACAGGTGGAGGGGACAAAGCAAAGAGAGCATCCCTATCAGCGTCTAATTGTTCCAGCTCCGAACAGAAACGGCAAACCTCGTGGTCGGTCGTTCCGGAACTCCGATGTGATGCACGGCGCGAGGCACGCGTAGGGTTAGTCCGCCGACCCACATCGTTTGACGAAAGTACGATCGTATCCAAGGCGTTTCCTCCACGCCGGTTGTGGCCATGCAATCTGGAATAAAGGGGGTTGCAACCTAAGTATACTGGCGGTTTCGCCTGTCACTTTTGACAGGTCGCGAGACGCTGGAATCCAGCGAGGAGCAACCTAGTTAAATAGCCCGCGCGAATGGCTTGGAGAGGCACGTCGATAGCAAGGAGGTAAGCTGGGTATGGCGCAATTTGACTCAAATTTTGATGACATGACTGAGGGTATTCGAGCAGTTGCCTCTCCTGCGGACGCAACGGACCTTCTGAACACAATTGTCGAAAGTTACGGCCTGGAGACGGCGGCCTTTCTTACCGTCAGGCCGGTTTATGAGGAACCGAGTAAGCCGTTCTACGTGACCACCTATTCGCCTGACTGGGTGAAACGCTACATCGAGAAGGATTTTTTCGAAATCGATCCCGTGCTTCCCTGCGGGCTGCGTGCTGTGACATTGGTTGATTGGAAGGAGATCGACCTATCGGACAAGGCTGTGCGGACATTCTTCGGTGAAGCGAGGGAACATGGGGCCGGAAAGCATGGCGTCACGTTCCCAGTTAGGGGTGTCGACGGCGACCGCGGCATTCTGAGCGTGACGAGCAACGAGAACGCAGCGGCGTGGCAGGCGTTTCTCAAATCCGAGGTTCGCGACTTCCAGCATCTCGCCGGCGAATTTCACAATGCTATCGGTCGAATCCAAGGAAGGCCACGCCATCAGACGGTATGCTCCGATAGAGAGATCGAATGCCTGAAATGGTACGCGAGGGGAGAGAAGGTCAAACGGACCGCAGAGATACTGTCGCTATCCCCTCGCACGGTCCGATTTCATCTTGATCTGGCACGGGCCAAGCTGGGTGCCAAAAGCTTGGCGCATGCGGTTGCGATCGCGGCCGAGCGTGGCCTTTTCTTCCAAAGACGGTTCTGATCGCTAGCCAAGCGCTTCGCGGGAAGCCGCCGGCAAATTCGTTCGGTTTCGTGAAGCTGGGAATGATAGAATGACTGGATCATGAGGAAAGAAGGGGGACGTCGCTCTGGACAACCTCATCCGGAAAGGCGCCGCGACCCTCTGAGGGTAGAATGCTGGCCAAACCAAGTGCCCTATTCGCAAACCATACGGTACCGCTTGCCGGGCTCGCTGACGTTCTTGCAGACAAGCAGCTTGTGCGGCTCGGAAGAGGAGAGCGGAGGACTTACGACCCGCGATGCACGTCTGTTTGATGTCTTGAGACTTGCCGTACGGCGCGGTTCGAGCCTTTCCGGCTCCTGTGGCGCAACCGGAAACACGCTGGTTTCGATCTGTGGCTGCTGCAGGGATGGCGGCTCTTTGTCAAAGAATCGCCTCGCATCAAGCGATCGCGGAATAACCACCGTACCATCATCGCTGCGCGCGCAGCCGCTGCCCAACAGTAAAGCCAGCCCCAGGAAAAAAGGCAGTATCCGTCCAAACATAAGCACAACCCTTGGCGGGCATATACCCCGGCTTGCGGGTCGCCGACAACCGGCGCAATGGGCACGAAGAAAGGGCGGCATTCCTTGCCGCCCTTTCGAAATTGTCGACATGCGAGGACCTTTAAAAGCCCATACCGCCCATGCCGCCGCCGCCCATGCCGCCAGGCATTCCGCCGCCAGCCGACTCCTTCTTCGGAGCCTCGGCGATCATGGCTTCGGTGGTGACCAGCAGGCCGGCGACCGAGGCCGCGTCCTGCAGAGCCGTGCGCGCAACCTTGACCGGATCGACGATACCCATGGCGATCATGTCGCCATATTCGCCGGTCTGGGCGTTGTAACCGAAGGTCGCGCCCTTGTTCTCAAGGATCTTGCCGGCAACGATCGATGCTTCCGCACCGGCGTTGGCCGCGATCTGGCGGGCCGGAGCCTGCAGCGCGCGACGCACGATGGCGATGCCGGCGGTCTGGTCGGAGTTGGCGCCAGTGACGGTGATGGCCAGCGAAGCGCGCAGCAGGGCGACGCCGCCGCCGGGAACGATGCCTTCTTCGACGGCCGCGCGGGTCGCGTTGAGGGCGTCATCGACGCGGTCCTTCTTTTCCTTGACTTCGATCTCGGTCGCACCGCCGACGCGGATGACGGCAACGCCGCCCGCCAGCTTGGCGAGACGTTCCTGCAGCTTCTCCTTGTCGTAGTCCGAGGTGGTCTCCTCGATCT
>NZ_JAMYQL010000068.1:0-11334 GCF_040320865.1 Mesorhizobium sp. M0598
TGGCTCATGCTGTGCTGCTAACTACGCTCGAAAGGACGACCTTAAGAGCGCAGCTTCGCTACCGGGCCATGCTCCCGCAAGGCGGCCCTCGCCGGAGGCGTACAGGCCGTCGCCGGCCGCGAGCCTTTTGCTTTTGCGATGGCAGGTCCGGATGCTTTTTGATGCGATAGGCCGTCGCTCTGCTGATCGACGCCTTGGCCGCGGCAATCTCGGTCGTGTGTTCCTGTCGTAACTTCATAAAGAGCCGTCTGATGGTCGGTTACATGACGGCGTGGCACAAAGGTGATTCTCCATTCTCAGAAAATCGCCAAGGTACTTCAGCCAACCGCGCTCAACAGACGTCGGCAGTGGGCGTCGCGGAGGTGGTGTAACTCCGTTCGGGCTACGCCTCACTGCGTCACACCACCTCCGCCGAGTCTCATCTTGATTGATGCTGAATCTCATCCTGATCGCTGCGCCGCAGGCAGGCACGCAGAATGGCCGCGGGGCAGGCATATTAGGCCGGCGCACACGATTACACGCAGCTGCGCCGGACCGAGTCGAGCCGCTCTCTCACGTCCTCGCCGATCCGATGCAAGCCATTGCGGCAGCGTGGGCAGGCATGGTCCTCGATGTCGACGCTCCTTCCACCCGCGGCAGATGGGATGGCAACGCGCCGCGGTTCGTCCGACGCTTTCTGGCTCAGGAAGCCGCACGAGAGTAGCGTGGATCTCTATTCACCTCAAGGTGTCGAGCAGCGCCCTGGCCTCTTTGAGGTCGGGTGTCTCAAAGCCTTCGGTGAACCAAGCATACACCGGCGCGAGCAGATCGCGGGCGTCGGCATGCTTGCCCTCATCGCGCCAGAGTCGGGCGAGGCTGGTGGCAGCACGTAGCTCCCAGAACTTTGCGGATTGACGCCGGCCGATCTGGATCGCACTCTGAAACGCGGCGCTTGCCTCGCCTGGTCTTCCGCCGTCCGGCAAAGCTGTCAGGAACTGCCCTCGCAATCGATGCAGTTCGGCGTCCGGCCAGCGCTGCCCCGTCCGCTCGACCGCCGCCTTAGCCTCATCCAATTCCCCGAGCGCCCGTAGCACGTCACCGGAGAGTGCGCAGGCGTCGGCAAGCAGGCTGAGAAAGAATGGTCGCATCCATTCTGCGCCGCTGCCCGTCCACTCCGCGAGACCGCGCTCGATCGCCGCAATGCCGACTGCTCCGTGCCCTTGGCGAGCAGTGGCCCAGCCATTGACCACCGTCGCGCCGGCGCGCCACAGATCAAATTTCTGCTCCCGGGCCAATTCCAGCAAGGATGCGGAGTGCTCAGCGGCCACTCCAGCGTTGTGGCCATAGGCACCCGCCATCGCGCTGTACATCAGGGCAAACCCTAGCGTGTTCTTGTGGCCAACACGGCGCGCCAACGCCAGTGCTTCGGCTTGGCGGCGAGATGCTTGATCGGGGTAGCCCAGCAGCCACAGCACCCAAACCAGGTGCGACAGCACGGCAACCCCAAGGTCTTGTCCGAAGGTAAAGGCTGTGGAACCGTGCCGCTCCGGGTCGTACAGCGCAATAGCTTGCTCGAGGTGCTCCCGGGCGGCGGGCAACTCGCCCGTCATTTCGTTGGTCGCCCCGCAAATCCGGTGCGCTACGCATAGTCGCTCCGGGTCGGGGTGCTGCTCGGCCAACGCGAGAATATGTCGGGCGAGGTTCTGCTGCTCTCGAACCGCCATCCGGACGTATTGGACAGCCCAGAACCCATACAGCACGGGGAATTGTTGTGACACGTCGCCTATGGCCTCGACCAGATCCCGGGCGCGGGCGAAAGCGGCAGCGGTTTCAGACGCGGCGTAGCCGTGGCGGGCGATGCACGCCTGGCCGAGCATCGTCTGGAGATGCAGCTCGCGCTCCGCTTGAGCGCGGTCTTCCGGCAAGGTTCGCAAGAGTTCGATGCTCTTGGCAAGATGGCCTGTGGCTTCCGCAGCTGCCGAGCGCCGGAACGCGCGTTCGCCAGCCCGCTGCCAGTAATCGACGGCGCGCTCCATCAAGCCGGCTTGGGTGAAGTGATGGGCAAGCAGCTCAGGCTGGGTTTCGACCACGTCCGGCCACCGCTCTTCCAGCACCTTGGCGATCCGCGAGTGCAACTTCTGTCGTGTGCTACGCAGCAGGCTCACATAGGCGGCATCCTGAACGAGAGCGTGCTTGAAGGAGTAAGTAGCTTCGGCCGAGGTGCCGCGACGGAAGGCGAGACCGGCGCTCACGAGCTGGTCCAATCCTTGCGTCAATGCCGCCTCGGGAATTCTCGCCACCGCGGCCAGCAGCTCATGGCTAAACTCTCGGCCGATAACCGCGCCGATCTGCGCCGCCTGTTTTGCGAACGGCAACCGATCCAACCGTGCCACCAGTGAAGCCTGCAAGGTGCTCGGCACCGAAAGCGAGCCCGCGATATCGGGCTGACTGGCGCGCTCCAGCACGGCCTTGGTCAATTCCTCGATGAACAGAGGCACCCCATCGGTCTGCGCCACAATCCGCTCCAGCATCCCAGCCGGTAGCGCCTGACCGACGACAACCTGGCTTGCGAGCGCCGTTGCCTGGCGATTGCCGAGCCGGCTCAGCGCAATCAAGGTCACGCTGGTTTGGCCGACCCAAGGCGCCTGAAACTCTGGCCGAAAGGAAATGATCACCATCACTGGCAATGCGGCTAGACGCATGATTAACCTGTCCAACAGCTCAAGCGAACTTGGGTCGGCCCAATGCGCGTCCTCGAACAGGATCAGCACGGGGGACCGACGTGCCTTTTCGTCCAGAATCCGGTTCAACGCTCCGAAGGTCTGCTCCTTCTTGCGCTCCGGACTGAGAGCTAGTGGCGGATAACGCTCTCCGCCCGGCACGCTGAGCAACTCGGCGACGAGCGCTACCTCTTCCAGGGTGGCGCCGAGTGGGAGAAGCAGGGCTTCCAGCTTGTCAAGCCGTGCGCCCGCAGACTCGCTGCGCACGAAGCCGGCGTCGTTCTGCCAGCGTGCGATTATGGGCTGCAGTGCGCTGTCGCGGTGATGCGGCGAGCAGAAGTACTTGAGTTTGAGATGCGCCTCCCCGGCCACGCGCTCCTCGAGCGCAGCGATCAGGCGGGACTTGCCGATGCCGGGCTCGCCGGAGATGAGCACCACCTGCCCTTCACCATCTTTTGCTTGCTGCCAGCGGCGCAGCAACAGGCCGAGCTCGTCATCGCGCCCGACCAGCGGCGAGAGGGAAGCCGCATGCATTGCCGCGAACCGGCTCTCAACCAAGGCTTCGCCCAGCACCAGCCACGCGCGCACAGGGCCAGGCAGGCCTTTGAGATCAAAGTCGCCAAGCTCGCGGTACTCGAACAAGCCGCCGATGCGCCGCCGTGTTTCTGCGTCGATCAATGCGCAGCCAGGATCAGCGAGCGATTGTAGGCGCGCGGCGAGGTTTGGGGTCTCGCCTATCACCGTCTGCTCCTGTGCGGCGCCGGCGCCCAGCAGGTCGCCGACGACGGCGAGGCCACTGGCTATGCCGATGCGTGCGGTAACCCGTTCGCCGGCCGGGGCGGCCTGGCCGACCTCCTCCAGCGTAGCCAAAGCAGCGCGCACGGCGCGCTCGGCATCGGCCTCATCAGCTTGTGGCCAGCCGAAATAGACCAGTACACCGTCCCCCATATACTTTGCGACGAAGCCGCCATAGCGACCAACAGTCTCCGCGACGCAGCGATGGTAGGTCCCGATCACCTCGCGCATGTCCTCGGGGTCCAGGCGGGCTGCGAGTGCCGTCGAGCCGACGGCGTCAACGAACATGACCGTTAGCTGCCGCCGCTCAGCGTCTGGAAGCGGCGTGGCTGCCCCTGAGATCGCCGCCAGGGATCGCGTGGTCGAGGTAACCGCTGTATCCGAAGTCGCGCGCAGGGCGGCGATGGCGGCGAGCAGCTTGCGGCGGTGGCCGATCGATATGACCCCGAGCGCCACGAGATCGTCGGCGGTGAGCTGGGGAAGCGTATCAGCTTCAATGTCGTTTTCGCGAAAAGCCGGCTCGTATTGCTGCAGGCCGAGGCTCAGGAGCCATGCCGCGATATCCACGCCCCTTCTCCTCTTCGGCTGCGGGGGGCTGCTCTGTTCCCCGGACTATATCCCAAATTGATGGAGTAGGCAGAAATCTCTCTGGCCAGGCCGCTGAAACGAAGATATCGGCCGTGGACCGGCGGCTGAACTCCGAGATACCAAGATCGCTGCCGCCGTCTGCTGCAGCGGATGGTTCGGCGCTGTGAGGACACTTAGGCAAGCCCGAATGCCAGGACCAGGAAGCCCATTGCTCCGAACCCGGCATGGATAACGATCCCGGCCCGTGTGCTGCGACGCCGCTGGACGACATAGGGCAGGAGCAACGTGATCGGCACGAGCGTCAACAGGACTTGCCAGGGGAAGGCAGCGTGGAACAGCAACCACAGTATCCCATTGACCAGCCAAGCCCGCTCCCCGAAGGCAACCTCTTGCCGCGGCAGTGCGACACCCCGCCAGACAAACTCTTCCCCAATGACGTTCAGTACAAAAAACGGCAGCCACGCGCCGAGAATCCAGTACCGCCCAGGACCGAGCGGCTCGAAAGCCATGAACGAGGGATGAAGAGTCTTCCCGTCTTGCAGCATCAGGAGCGCGGCGCCGATGCCGCCGGTCAGCACGCCGACAGCCGCCAGCCCTCCAATTGCCCAGAGCCAGTCGCCGCCATTCATCGGGCGAAGCCACAGCCGCGCGCCCAACGACCCCGGCCTTCCTGAACGCCGTTCCCGATACAACAGCAGGGCAGCCGTGAGAAGCAGGGGGCCAAAAAGGACGATGCTTGCGGCCAGGAACCACATCACCACAGGCTCTGCCCCGGTGGCGGAGACGAACGCCGGGACGGCTACCCGCGTTGTCAGGAACAGCAGCAGAGCACCCGCGCCGAACAGAGCAGCGGAGCCGCCCAGGCCCAGCGGAGGAACCCGATCAGGCTCCGGCCCGTCGCGCCTTTCATAACCGTTTGCTGTCAATGGCCATTCTCCCCCCGTGTGCCGAACGAATAAGTTAAGCCGTGCCACGAAGCGGCATGAGCATTGCACCGCTTAATGAGAGCAGGTTATCAGTGGATTTATGGACCGCATAATCCGCCGCACATCGCGCCGATGCGAAGGCGGGCGTGAGGGTGGCCTACTGATGCCGCGCGAGCCGGTCCATGGGTGCGTTTGCTTCGGCCAACTTGGCCAGCGCTTGGTCGTGACCCGGATGGGACCTCACCGCCCGTTGCGAGACAGCCAGCGAGGTAGCCGGTCTTGAAAACTCTCATTCTCTTAAGGGATTCCACAATCTGTTTAGGCAACAGATGGGCGTGGTAGCATCAAGGATTTTGAGGTAAACTTTGCCGCCTTGAAATCGTGCCGCGTCCTCCGGCTTGCCTTAGGAGATGTTAAATGCGCGGGTTCTTGCTCTTCATTCCGCTACTGCTTCTACACATCCCGATTATATCGCATGCGGCCGACATTCACGACGCCGCGAAAGAGGGCGACGTCGGGGCGATCACGGCAGCGCTCGATGCAGGTGCCGGCGTCGATGAGAGCGATGGAGACGCAACGCCGCTCTATTTTGCGGTCATGATGGGCCACATAGAAGCGGCAAAACTGCTCATAGAACGTGGCGCGGACGTCAACGCCCAGACGACTTGGGGTCCCCCGCTGATGGCGGCTGTAGGGGTAGGCAAGATCGATCTGTTAAATCTTTTGCTGGAGCATGACGCAGATCCAAAGTCCGACCGTGGCGGCGAATCCGCTCTTCATGTCGCCGTCACTCTCGGTTGTCTCGACTGCGTGAAGGCACTGGTCGAGGCCGGCGCAGACGTGAATGCGAAGGCAATGGACGGCAAGACACCACTCCATCTGGCAAAACGCCAGGGGCAACGCGAAATTGCCGACTATCTCATATCCCACGGCGTGGTCTTGCCAACACCAGCTCCGGTCTCAATGAAGTTGGCTTCTGCCGATGTCGAGAAAGGCCGAACCACCTTCACCCGCGCGTGTAACCGTTGCCACAACGCGGAGCCAAAGGGAGGGAACAAAATAGGACCGAACTTGTGGAGCGTCGTCGGCCGCGACAAGGCATCTATGGCAAATATGCGTTACTCCGACGCCTTGCTGGGCTGGGAGGGTGTATGGACGTACGAGGACCTGAACAGATATCTCTTCGGGCCTATGCTCACCACACCGGGCGTTAAGATGGAGACGCCTGGTGTCCCGGACGAGACCGAACGGGTCAACCTGATCGCCTACTTGCGCACACTCAGTGACAAGCCGATCCCGCTGCCTTGAATCGATGATCTCTTGCGCAATTACTGCTACGGGCCTGCGTCGGCTAGTTTGCTCAAATAGTTACCTTTGGTGACCCAACGGCCCGGCTACCACAGGCGAATACGCGCCGGGAACGGTCGACCCGAACTAGGCGCCAGACAGGCATATCTTTCGCAGCTAATGTTCCAGCGCTGCAGGGAGACAACGGCCGATGAAGTGTCAAGAAATTCTGGCCAACACCACCCGTCTCGGCCCGGTTCATCTGCGCGTCGTCGACATTCCCGCCGCCTTACCGGTCTGGCGTGACGTGGTCGGCCTCTCGACCCTGACCAGGGACGGCGGGATCGCCGAACTCGGCGTCGACGGCAAGACCCTTATTGCGCTGCACGCCGGGGCAACAACCGTCCTGCCGTCAAAGTCCCGCGATCTTTTTCATGTCGCCATCCACGTCACGACCCGCAAGGAATTGGCCCGAGTCGCCGCCCAGCTGCGTGCCTCCGGCCTGAGGCACAGCGCTCAGGATCATCTGATCTCGGAATCCCTTTACGTTTCCGACGCTTCAGGCAACGGAATCGAGATCTGCTTCGACACGCCCGAGCGCCTGGCCTCCAGGGAAGAGATGGCTGGCGGCGGTGTTTTGCTTGTCGCCAAGGACGGCACGAGACATTCCGGGCTCGAACCTCTCGATATCGATCGATTGCTGCAGGAGCTCGACCCGGCGGACCGTGTCAAAGTCCCGCTGGCGGCGGATTCCATCATCGGTCACATTCATATGCGCGCGCGGTCGCCCGAAACGCTGATGGCGTTCTACCTCGGCGTGCTTGGCTTCAGGCCACATATCCAGTCTGCAACGTTTGGCTTGTTCGACTGCGGCACCGAGGAACGCCCACACATGGTGGCGTTCAACATCTGGGCTCGCGACGAGCTGAAGGAGCCACCACTCGGCGCGGCAGGTCTGGAGCATTTTACCGTCGTGCTTCCCACCCAGGAAGACTTTGCGGGCGTCGCGCGACGTCTCGAGGATGCGCACGTGCCCTCGCTGCAAACTGACGGGGCACTGGACCTCTCCGACCCTGAGGGAAACCGACTGCGGATGGTGCTCGCGAAAGACTGATCTGACGGCTGTGGGCCTGAACGGGGGAACAATGACGATAAGGGTAATCGGAGCGGGCTTCGGTCGGACGGGGACGGATTCGATGCGTGAGGCGCTGACGATTCTTGGCTTCGGCCCCTGTCACCACATGTTCGAAGTCATGGCCAATGAGGACCAGAAACGGCTTTGGCGTTCGCTAGCGAAGGGCGCGGCACCAGACTGGAACCAGCTGTTTGCGGGCTACGCGTCCTGCATCGACTCGCCCTCGGCACACTATTGGCGTGACCTGATTGACTTCTATCCGGACGCCCTGGTCATCCTGACATACCGATCGCCGGAAGCTGGTGGAAAAGCTTCGAGAAAACGATCCTGGCAGCTATCAGCCAGAGCACGGATCAGGAGTCACTGGGTCTTGCGTTGGTCTCCAGGCAGGTCTTCGGCGGCCGGCCGCACGATCGCGCCAATGCCATAGCCGTCTACGAAGCCAATGTAACGGCGATCATTGCGACAGTACGCCGGGTCGACTGCTGGTCCACAATCTGGGCGACGGATGGGAGCCGCTCTGCCTGCATCTTGGCGTGGCAGTACCGGACCAGTCCTATCCCAATCGCAACAACACCAAGGAGTTTCAGTCGGCCCTTGCACAGAACTAGTCTGACCGTCTGCAAGAGGTCATGGGCGTGAATTCGGCCGAGCGCGAACGGCAGGTTTGGAGAAGCACCATGTCGCGATATGGCGCATCCTTCCTGTTCGTGAACCGGAAGGATTGACCCATTCACGACAGTCGAAATCACGGTGAATGGGTCCGCTTGCGCCTGTAAAGCGAACGTACGACGTGCTACGAATCTCGTCTGGCTGGTCCTGGGCGGACCAGAGCAGCTAACGTCTTTGCTATAGCCCTCCATGGCCCTCCTGAATCCCTGGGTTTGGTCACCAGTTCGAGCGGAGCGCCAGAGAGATGCCCTGAGGCGCTGCTGTCACGTGGGATGGCTGCCTCGCAGGCGCCGCCCTCCGATAGCTCATGGGCGGCTTGAGGCGGCGATCGCGGGATAGTCGGTATAGCCAGCGGAGCCGCCGCCATAGAGCGTCGCCGAGTTGAACTCCGTCAGCGGCGTGCGCGTCTTCAGCCGTTCCACAAGGTCGGGATTGGCGATGAACGGGCGCCCGAAGGCGAAGAGGTCCGCCTTGCCCTCGGCGAGCCGCGACGCCGCGAGGTCGAGGTTATAGCCGTTATTGGCGATATAGGTATTGTTGAAGCGCCGGCGGAGCGATCCGAAGTCGAACGGCGCGACATCGCGCGATCCGCCCGTGGCGCCCTCGACGACATGGATATAGACGATGCCCAAAGCATCGAGTTGATCGACGATATAGTCGAACTGCGCCTGGGGGGCGCTGCTCGAGACGCCGTTGGCGGGCGAGACGGGCGAAATCCGGATGCCGGTGCGCTCTGCGCCGATCTCCTCGACCACCGCAGTCGCAACCTCCAGCATCAGCCGGGCGCGGTTCTCGACCGATCCGCCATAAGCATCCGTGCGGACATTGGCACCGTCCTTGGCGAACTGGTCCAGCAGATAGCCGTTGGCGCCATGAATCTCGACGCCATCGAAGCCGGCCTCAATGGCGTTCGCGGCTGCTTGGCGGAAATCGTTGACGATCCCCGCAAGCTCGTCGAGCGCCAGCGCGCGGGGCGCCGAAACCTCGACAAAGCCGTTGTTCACGAACGTCTTGGTCGCGGCCCGGATTGCCGAGGGCGCGACGGGCGCGGCGCCGTTCTCCTGCAGATCGACGTGCGAGACGCGGCCGACGTGCCAGAGCTGCAGGAAAATCCGCCCGTCCTTGGCGTGCACCGCGGTCGTGACCTTTCGCCAGCCGTCGATCTGAGCCTGAGAATAGATGCCGGGCGTGTCCTGGTAACCTTGTCCCTGCCGCGAGATCTGCGTGGCCTCGGAGATCAGCAGGCCGGCGGAGGCCCGCTGGCCGTAATACTCGGCGGCAAGATCGCCCGGAACGAAGCCCGGGCCAGCGCGATTGCGCGTGAGGGGCGCCATGACGATACGATTGGAGAGCGTCAGCGAGCCGAGAGAATAAGGCTCAAAAAGTGCTTTGTTGGTCATAGGTCACCTTGTTTGTCCCCGCCGCGACGAGGTCGTTATCAAATGGATTCGTTGGTGCTCAGGCGACCTTGCGGTACCGCTCGGCGGGATGTTCGTTCCGATAGTTCGGAAGCATGGCCTGGCGCGCGGCCTGAAGCGCGTCCCACTGCCCGGCATCGGGAAGCGGCGGGATGGTCACCGGTTCGCGGCGGTCGAAGCCGACCAGCGCCGCATCAACCAGATCGTCCACCTCCATCACGTTGGAAAGCGTGTTGATGTCGGCGCCGACGTGGTCCCAGATCTCCGTACGCGTCGTGGCGGGCAGCACGGCCTGGACGTAGACACCCTTCGGCGCGAGCTCGAGGCTGAGCCCCTGCGACAGAAACAGCACGAAGGCTTTGGTTGCGCCGTAGACCGTCATGCCGAACTCCGGCGCCAGGCCGACCACGGAGCCGATGTTGACGATCGACCCTTCGCCAGCTTTCGCAAGACGCGGGGCCATGGCGCTGGCAAGCCGCAGAAGTGCGGTCGTGTTGAGCGCAACCAGCCGTGCGACGTCATCGGTACTCTGCTCGATGAAGCTTCCGCCGATGGCTGTTCCGGCATTGTTGACTAGAATCCCGATGCGGGCGTCATCGCGCAGCCTCGTCTCTACCGTTGCAAGCTCGGCAGGCTGCGTAAGATCAGCCTGGATGATGTCGATCGCAACGCCAGTTTCCTGACGGAGCCGGGCTCCCAGTGCCTCCATTCGTGCCACGTCACGGGCAACCAGCACGAGGTCGTGTCCGCGGCCGGCGAACCGTTCGGCATAGGAAGCTCCGATGCCCGTGGAGGCGCCGGTTATGAGGACTGATGGAATGGTGGTCATGGCATTGCTCTTTTCTCTGATGGAACCTATATTCATGACGATCATCATGATTGCGGCTAAATATGATGGGCATCATGTAAATGTCAACGGGGCCGACGGAGAATTTTGAAATGAAGGTCAGTCGAGAGCAGATGGCGGAGAACCGTCACCGGATATTGGATGCGGCCAGCCGGCTGTTTCGCGAGAAGGGGTTCGACGCGGTCAGCGTGGCGGAAGTGATGAAGGCCGCCGGGCTCACCCATGGCGGCTTCTATGGCCATTTCAGTTCGAAGGACGACCTGATCGCGCAGACCCTTGCCCACGTCCTCGCCGCGGACTCAGGCGGAGGGGGCGATCTTCGCGCTTATGTAGGTTCCTATCTTTCGCCCCGGCATCGCGACAACTGCGCCGGCGGTTGCCCGACGGCGGGCCTTGCCGCAGCCATCCGCCATCAGACCCCGGCTGCACGCTCGGCCATGACGGAAGGCCTACGATCGCAGATCGACCGTATCGGCAAGGCGCTGCCGGAGTTGGATCCGGCAGACAGACGCCGCGCGGCGATCGGAAGCTGGGCAGCGATGGTGGGGGCAGTAATCCTCGCCCGGGCGATCGACGATCCCGCGCTCTCGGATGAAGTGCTTGAGCAGACGCGTGCCTGGGTCGATGCCGGGATCAGCCAAGTGTCTGCCAGCTAGGTGGTCTGCGGCAGGAGTGCTCTTGTCGAGAGCAATGCGGCTATCGGCGGTGGTTGGGTGGCTATCTTGCAGAATATCGCACCGCAGCGTGCAATCAGCGGGATTCGCGGACCAAGAGGGTTTCGAACTTCCCTGTTCAGGCAATCGCCCAATTTCCGCTAAACTGGCGAATGAAGCCGTTCAACGGCAGAACATCGAATGACCGCTCCTGTGATGGGTTTCGGATGCCGGCCGTCTACTGAGATGGCGTGGCTCGAGGCCGGCGTCCGGAAGCCTCCAGGGAAGGAACCCGCGGGGTGGAGATTTCGGTT
>NZ_JAMYQL010000069.1:0-10974 GCF_040320865.1 Mesorhizobium sp. M0598
TGTGGTTTGGCGACTGGGGCATCGAAATCACTGAAAGCATCCTTATCACCGACAAGCAGGCCGAGTGCCTGGCACAGTCGCCACGGCAGCTGATTGTGATCGATCAATGAATGCATCGGACGCATACCTCAAGCGGGCCAGTCACGCTTTCCATTTGCCGGCGGGATGCGAGCAGCAAATCATCGCACTCCGGCACTACATGCACGCAAACCCGGAGCTATCAAATGAGGAGCACAACACTCGGGCAAAAATAGCGGAGTTTTTGGGTAGTGCAGGGCTGCAAACACCTCAGATCTTTCACCGCACAGGCTTGTTCGTTGACATTGTCGGCGAGGGAAATGGAGTTCCCATGAACGTGGTAGTTCGTGGCGATATCGACGCGCTGCCCATCCTAGAGGCTCGGCCGGATATTCCATATAGGTCTCTTGTCGCCGGCAAGATGCATGCTTGCGGCCATGATGCGCATGCATCTGCAGCATTGGGCGTTGTATTGGCCGCGCTTGCCCATCGTCAGCACTTCGCCGGAAAGGTGCGCGTTGTGTTTCAACCGGCCGAGGAAGCAGAACCCCTCGGCGGCCGATCTGTCACTGAACAAGGTCTGCTCGACGGTTTTGACTGCGCGATTGGAATGCATGTGAACCCTGAAACACCCTCAGGGACTTTTTCCGTCCTGACGGGTCCGGTAACAAAGTCATCCGATGAATTCCAGATCATATTCAAAGGAAAGAAGAGCCACGCGGCGTGGCCAGAGCTGGGTGTTGATGCGATCGCGATCGCGTCCACATTCGTCACTGAGATGCAGAAGCTCATATCGCGTGAGAGCCACACTGACGAAGCTCCGGTTATTTCAATAGGCCGTTTCCATGGTGGCGAAGCAACCAATATCATCTGCGAACGCGTCGTTCTCGATGGCACGCTGCGCACACGTTCGCCAGACGCCCGTCAGAGGCTTCGACGTCGTTTGGAGGAACTGGCTCGTCAGATCGCCGCGATGCATCGCGGAGAGGCAGAGTTCAAATTGGTTCCGGGAGAACCTGCCGTCGTAAACGATCCAGCCATCAGTCAAACGGCCCGGGAAGCGATTGCCGACATGTTTGGAAGGGAGTCGCTCGTTCCGACGAGACCTCTCGCAGGGGCTGACGACTTCGGATTCTACGCCGAAAAGCTCCCGTCAGTCTATTTCTGGTTTGGCTGTTACAATGAAGCGCTTGGAAACATAACCCATGTTCACACGGCGGAATTCGGTGTCTCCGATGATGATGTGTTACGCGCGGCGCGCGCTGCTTGGGCAATCGTCAGAAACCTTCAAGTTTCAGCTAACGAGGGCATGTCGTCATGATCACGTCACCAATCAAACATCTTAACGCAGCTATGGACGGAGGGATGTCGAACCAGGTCGTAATCGGCTTGATTGCTCTTTCGACAGATGTTGTGACTGAGTACGAGCTGCGGAGAATGCTCCCTAAGGATGGCGTTAGTATTTCAGCAACCCGAATTGAGACGAAAAACCCCATTACGATCGAAAATCTGCGCGGCCATGCGCATGAAATTGCCAAAGCTGCCGAGTTGTTCGTGCCACGTGAGTCCGTGGATGTCTTCGCCTACGGCTGCACGTCTGGATCTGCGCTGATTTTGCAAACGACCCTTGAAGCAGAACTGCACCGAACTGCACCAGGCGCGAAGTTAACATCGCCGATGACAGGAGCCTACAAGGCTTTTCGCCAGCTCGGGATTCGGCGGGTCGATCTTTTGACACCCTATCCAGACGACGTTACGGCGGCGATGACCGAGTGCTTGAAGGACGAAGGTATTTCAGTCGTGTCGTGTGGTTCATTCCACATCGACAACGATTATGAAATCATCAACATCAAGCCGGAGAGCATCATAGAGGCAGCCGAAGCACTAAATTCCGCTGAGTCCGAAGCTTTGTTCATACCATGCACTGGTCTGAGGACTTCGACAATCATCCAGCCCCTCGAAGCACGAATTGGCAAGCCTGTGATCACCGCTCACCAAGCAATGCTCTGGGATGCACTTAGACTTGCCGGCTACACACAGCCACTGTCGGGATTCGGAAAGCTACTCACTGTCTGAAGCGATCTATCTGCGCACCGACCGATTATCAGAATTCAGGAGGACCAGGAATGAAAGTTCTATGCTTGTGGTATGCCACGGACACTGAGATCAGCCTAATTAAAAAAGTGCTGCCTCCGGGAACCGAGGTGGTGGCACCGAGAGGCGGATATCTCTCGCGTTTCGATTGCGACTACTCAGACGTGAAGCATCTGGCGCCCGACGCCGATGCGATCATTGCTTTTAGCGTCCCGGAAGGAATCCTTCAGATGGCGGAAAAGCTCAAGGTGTTCTCGTGGCTGCATTCCGGCGTGGACGACCTTGGCTTGATGGGCGCGCTGGATCTTTTCAAACAGCGTGGCGTCAAGCTCGCAAACATTCGCGGCGCGAATGCGGTTGCGGTCGCGGAGCAAGCAATGATGTTCGTACTAGCTCTTGCAAAAAAGACTCTTCTCAAGCACCGGGCGACAGAAGAAGGCAGGTTGCTATTCCCTCTCTATGATGACGAATACAGGTCGGGGATGCTACACGGTCGCACAATCGGTGTAATTGGAATTGGAAATATCGGCGGGCGAATCGCCAAACACGCCAAGGGGTTCGACATGCAAACCCTCGGCGTGCGTCGCACCAAAGGTGGCCCCCCGGTCGATTTTTTCGATGCAGTGCACGGGGTCGACGAGTTGCACGAAGTTCTGCCGAAGTGCGACTACGTTGTCCTGGCGACGCCTGATACAAAAGAGACGCATCAGTTTTTCGGCGCCGCAGAGCTCGCCGCCATGAAACGATCGGCGTTTCTCATCAATATCTCGCGCGGCATGTTGATCCAGGAGAAGCCGCTATACGAAGCGCTCACTTCGGGCACCCTTCATGGTTTCGCGACCGACGTATGGTGGCAGTACAATTACGGCCAAACGTTTCCGATTGGCTGGGGATCGCGCCTTGGAATCCACAAGTTGCCCAATGTGATCACGTCGAACGACCAAGCGGCAAATGCCGATGACGTGCTCGAGAGGAATATCCGCTGGGGCTCGCAGAACCTGGCTGAATTTGTATCGGGTACAACGATGAAGCGAGAAGTTAGGCTCGATCTGGGATACTAAGCCGGCATGGATGTTTTTGCAAAGCAAGGACATCCAATCACCACCCGTGACTGTGAATTGGCCCTTTAGTTGCGTGTGGTTGTCAATCCGAGTATCGCACTGTCATCGCCGGGGCCATTGTCCTTTCCGAGGTCGAATGCCTGATGATGATTGTTCGGGTCGGCCCCCTCAACGTGTGCACGAAGTTCGAAGTCGACGTCAGCCGATTCAACGAGGTCACCGCAACCACCGTCTCGGGCGGGACATCACGAGTTCCGGAAACGGACCCGCGATTGGGATCGAGTGCGGATGCCCTCCCCTTCGCTCATGACGGCGGAGCGGCGCGCATTGGTTATATCCGAGAGTGACGCGGTCGCCGATCTCGCAGGCTCTGCGATCAGGTGTTCGGTTCTGTTAAATCATTGTATAAAATGCGTCATCGTCTTTAAATGGGCGCTAATGCAGACTCGGTTCCGTTTCATGAAACATTATCCGTCCATTCAAGCGCTTCGCGTTCTCACCAGTTTCGCTCGGACAGGATCAGTTGAAGAGACCGCGGATGAGCTTGTTCTCACCCGAAGCGCGGTAACCTACCAACTCCGCTTACTCGAGCGCAGCTTGAGTTTTTCACTTTTGCACCGGGCGGGTACCCGCATCGGGCTCTCCTCTGAGGGCTTAGCCTATGCTCATGATGTCCGGTCGGCGCTCAACATGATCTCCGATTCAGCACAGCGGTTCGCGAATAGGAGTGTAAGCGGTACTCTCGTAATTTGTAGCACACCGGGGTTCGCGGGCGGTTGGCTTTGCAGCCGCATCGCCAAGTTCAACGAAGCGTTCCCTGATGTCAAAATCATTCTTAAAACCCAGACCCTTCTGGAGAATGTCGCGAATGAGGAGGTCGATGCATTTATCACCTTCGGGAACGGACATTGGCCTGAGATGACTGTCTCTCACCTGGTCGACATCCGGATATCTCCGGTATGCAGCCCGGTGTTTCTCCATCAGCATGGAATGTTCAAAGATCCAAAGGATTTGAGCAGCGTGCCGCTGCTAAATATCCTAGGTGATGAGACCGATTGGGAGATCTGGCTGACGGCAGCCGGGGTGGATCCTTTCCTGGCGCACAGGGGCATCACCTTCCATGACGGAAACCTCTGTTTCAACGCGGCCGTTTACTCACAGGGAGTGGCGCTAGGCGACCACTTCACGTGCCGTGCCGCTTTGGAAAGCGGAATGCTCGTGATGCCCTTTGAACTCGTGCTTAGAGGCCGCCGATCTTATTATCTCGTTTCATCTCCGGCCAAGGCGGAAACGCCGACAGTGGGGGCATTCAGCTCCTGGATCAAGGCTGAGATCATGGTCCGCCACACCGACGACGATGTAGCCTGAAAGCGGTGTCAACAAAAGTCTTTTGTCGATACCGCAAAAACTATGAATTTGACGAATCGCCTCCGTCTTTCCTAGGATCAAAGGAAAAAACGGGGAAGGTCATACGGTAACTCGGCAATCCTTAAAGCCGCAAGACACCGCTGACCCAACATAAGTGCGACATAAAATGAACGTAAGCAAAGGTTCGGGGACCTTTCGGGCCCTGACGGCTCTCGATTGCCTCGAGCTCTATCAGACCGGCACGATCTCACCTGTAGAGGTTGTCCGCGACTGTCTCAACCGCATCGATGCGGTCAACGCCGAATTCAATGCATTTTGCCACATCGATGCCGATGGGGCACTGACGGCAGCCCGGCAGTCTGAGGAACGCTGGAACAAGGGACAGCCGATCGGCGTGCTCGACGGCGTGCCAGCAACGATCAAAGATCTTACACTGACCCGCGGAATGCCCACACGGCGAGGCTCCGCGGCAACCAGCGCGGAAGGACCGTGGGATCAGGATGCCCCGCTTACAGCCCGCATGCGCGAAGCTGGTGCAATCATTCTCGGGAAGACAACGACACCGGAATTTGGCTGGAAGGGAGCAACGGATAGTCCGTTGACCGGCATCACGCGCAACCCTTGGAATCCGAAGCTGACACCTGGAGGATCGTCTGGTGGTGCGGCGGTGGCAGCGGCGTTGAACCTCGGCTTTCTTCACCAAGGTAGCGACGGCGGTGGCTCGATCCGGATTCCCGCGAGCTTTACTGGTACATTTGGTTTCAAGCCCACTTTCGGTTACGTGCCCCAGTGGCCGCTCAGCGCCATGGGAATGCTATCCCATATTGGGCCGATGACGCGTACGGTCGATGACGCGCTGCTGATGATGGACGTTATCACTCGTCCCGACACACAGGACGGCTATGGCGGCCTTTCTTATAAAGCCGATGGGGCGGACAAAGCCGAGTCCCTGGACGGCATTCGGATCGGATATAGCCGTACTCTCGGCTATGCCGATGTAGCGCCCGACATACTGCGCGTTACCGACGAAGCTGTCGAACAGCTTCGAAGCCTTGGCGCAGATGTTGTCGAGATCGACCCTGGCTTTGCCAATCCTGTGCAGGTATTCGCAACGTTCTGGTTTGCAGGCGCCGCACGTCTGATTGCTCGCATGAGCGATGCGCAGAAAGACCTGCTGGACCCCGGTTTTCTTGAATGTGCGATCTGGGGTGAGGAAATCACTCTCTCCGACTTCAAAGATGCCGAACAGGCTCGATTCGATTTGTCGGCAAAAATGGCCGATTTCCATGAAAGCTTTGACCTGCTTGTCACTCCGACCGTCGCCGTTGCACCGTTCCCCGTTGGAATGGACAAACCCGACGGGTTCAGCGGCTGGGTCGATTGGACGCCCTTCACTTTCCCTTTCAACCTGACGCAGCAGCCTGCGGCATCGCTTCCATCGGGGTTGGACGACGCCGGGCTCCCCGTGGGCCTGCAGCTCGTTGGACCTCGCTATCACGACGCTAAGGTGCTCGGCGCCGCCCGAGTGATTGAAAAGCGTTTGGGACGGCTGACGCCGCCAGCCTTGCAAATGGTCAGCGGAGAGACCGCCCCAAAGTTTCTAAACGCCAAGCGTCATCTCACCATTCTGGAGAGGAGCGCACACCAACCAGGATTGAGAACCGATGTCCGCGCAAACGAATGACATGAATCAACATCCCAATGGCAAGGTTCTGACATTCGCACTGCGGGAATTTGAAGACCGGGTCAGCCGTCTTGATACCATGCTGCAGAAAGAGAAGATCGATATCTATCTCGGTCATGCCCCCGAAAGCCTCAATTATTTCACAGGCTTCGATCCTCTCGGCATCTATCTGTATGAATGCGTGTTTTTCCAGGCAGGAGCGAAGGAACCTTCGCTGCTCACTCATAAAGCTGAGAAAGAACTCACCGTTTTTCAGTGCTGGATTTCGGAAGTCACCATTTGGACCCACGGTCACAGTCCCGTTCAGATGACGATCGACAAATTGCGCGTTCTCGGTGCTGCAGCCGGCAAACGGGTGGGCATTGAGATGGCCAATTGGTATCTTCGCGCCGATCTCTACAAGGCCCTGACGGAGGCGTTTCCGGACGTCGAATTCGTCGACGTGACCCACCAGGTCATGCGGCTGCGCGCCATCAAATCGCCGACAGAGATCGGTTATATGCGGAAAGCGGCCGGCTTCTCCGACTTGGCTTTAGAAACATTGGCGAACACCCTCGGCGCCGGCGTTAGCGAGCTTGATGTGCTGGCGGCGGTACAGTCGGAGTTGGCACGTGCGGGCTCCGAATATCCCACTCTGCCGTTCATTATCGCGTCGGGGTGGCGATCGGGCACCTTCCACGCGGTCCCCTCCTCGAAAATCATCGAGGCCGGTGATCCGATCCTTTTTGAGTTCACGGGATCCTGGAAACGCTACAATTCCAACCTCTGCCGAACCGTAGTGGCAGGTAAGGCATCCGATCGGCTGCTCGACCTCTGGAAAATCAACTACGAATCGTTTTGGCGGCCTTTCGAACTAATCCGGCCTGGCGCTTCGGCTTCGGAGATCGACCGCCTCAGCAGGAAGATCAGGGGCGACTATGCCGATTATATCGTGGCCCGCGCGGGCTTTGGGATGGGTCTATCTTACCCTCCGACCTTTGCGCAGTTCCCGGACATTCTGGTAGGTGACGAGACCATTCTGGAGCCTGGGATGATCTTCTCCCTCGAGCCATCGATATCGCAGTTCGACGGCGTCACGATTTCCTACGGATACAACATCTTGGTCACTGAGAGCGGGGCTGAAATCCTGCATAACGCCCCGAAAGACCTTTTTGAAATCACCGCTTAGTTCGCGCCATGGCCATAGCGTCTCATGAAAGGATAACCGATGAACGCACACGAGACCGTCAGCTCGCATCCTTCGATATCAGAGGCTCAGGCCGAAGCCCGGCGCGATCTTGCGGCCGCCCATCGCCTGGCAGTGAAGGACAACTTCATTGAAGGCATCGACAATCATTTCACACTCACCGTGCCAGGCGAACTGGATCGGTTCTATCTCAACGCCTTTGGACTTCACTGGTCAGAGGTGAAGGCTTCGAACCTTATAGAAGTCTCTTTGGATGGTGCTGTGGTCGCCGGCAATGGCATCGCGAACCTTTCTGCCGTGTGCATTCACGCGCCGATCCATCACCGCGGTATCAAGTGCGTCCTGCACACACATATGCCTTACACCACGGCCCTAAGCCAGTTGGAAGACATGCGCATTGAGCCCTCAAGCCAGAACGGCGTGGTGCTGCAGGACATGATTGCTTACGACCGCGACTACAACGGGTTTGCCGAGACGCAGGACGAAGGCGAGCGAATGGCGGGTGTCCTGGGCGACAAGAAGATCCTGATGCTCGCCAACCATGGTGCCGTGGCGACTGGAGACAGCGTCGCTAAGGCCTACCACCGGCTCTATTTCCTTGAGAGAGCCGCCATGACGCAAATGATCGCGATGGCAGCCGGCAAGCAGCGCATAATTACGGAAGCTGTGCAGGAGCGGATCCGCAACTCCCTTGGCGCTCCAGGGACGGATCACGGTGCCGAGATCCGGATGTATTTCGACGCCATGAAGCGAGTCCTAACTGCCGAAGGCTCTGATTTCGCCGAATAACTCAGTAAAACACCGCAGAGACATGTGGACAATGGCATTCTAAATCAAAAAATGGGAATAAAGATGAAAAGTAAATTTGCATCCTTAGCACTTACCGCGCTCATGGTCTTCACTGGAGTCGCGAACGCTGGTTGTCTCGACGACATCAAGGAGGCCGGTGTGATTAAGGCAGGCAACGCGACATTGGGCACCAAGCCGTTTCTCTACAAGAATGAAGACGGCTCGACTGGCCGGTTTTGAATGGGAGATATTCCAGGAGCTCGGAAAACGCCTCGGTATAGCCAAGCAGGAGTACGTGCTCACCGAGTGGACGACCCTGATCCCAGGACTGAAAGCGTCGCGCTGGGACATCATCCTCTCGAGCATGGCTTCGACGCAGGAGCGAATTCAAAACGCCGGAGTGGCGTTTTCGAATCCTTACATGCTTCTCTACGACGTGGTCATTGTAAAAAAGGACTCGCCCATCAAATCGGTGGCGGATTTGAAGGGCAAGATCCTCGGCTCGACGCTCGGAACTTTGGACTCGTTGAACGCCAATGTCCTGGTGCAGCAAGGGCTGGCTGGAAGTGTCATGGATTTCAACGACTTTGCACTTCCTTTCACCGCTTTGCGAAATGGCCAGGTCGACGCCGTTGTGATGGATCAGGGCACTCTGTTGGGCCAACAGGAGGCTTTGAACGATCTCCGCACCCTAGGTGAGCCGATCACTTACCGGCCCAAACCGGAGTGGGCCGAAGCTGAAGCAAAAGCTCCTTACATCCTTGGTGGGCTTGCCATCGGAATCCGGAAGGAGTGCGCTGAACTTGTTACGGCAGTCAACGACGCTCTTGCGTCCATGGACGCTGATGGCACTCGCAAGAAAATCATCGAGAAGTACGGGATGTGGTCGGACCTGCAAGTTAAATTGTTGAAGTAAATTGGGTCCTTGACGGGGATGTACGACTTCTTTTTTGTTCTGGTTCCGCAATACTGCCCGTTCCTGCTTGAGGGTGCGCTCGTCACCCTCCAGGTTTTCGGTGTTCAGTATGGTGATCGGCATTGTGGTCGGGTTTGCCGTCGCCTTGGGCCGGATCAGCGGAAGCCGTCTGCTCAATGGTATCCTGCTGGCGTACGTCGAGATCTGGAGGGACGTGCCACTCATAGTGCAGCTGCTGGTGATTTACTTCACGCTGCCTTCGATCGGCATCTCCCTTCCTGGGCGGGTGTTCTCGGACTGAGCCTAAACCTTGGAGCATATCTTTCCGAAGTTTTCCGATCGGCCATCATCTCGATTGATCCCGGCCAATGCGAGGCCGGGAAATCAATCGGGATGTCTCGCGTCATGGTTCTCAAACGGGTGACACTACCCCAGGCATTGCGCATCGCGGTGCCCACAGTAGGCGGCTATTTCATAGCCCTGCTGAAAGACTCGTCGTTGGTATCATTCATTTCTGTCAACGAACTGCTCCGGAACGGCACGGTGGTAATAGCCAACACCTTCCGAAGCATGGAAGTTTATATGATGGTGGCTATCATCTATTTCGTCATGAGCTTCATTGCCTCGCGCTTAGTGCGTATGGTCGAGCGAGCGCTTACACCGCAGCATCAGCGCCAAAGAAGCTTCCTGGCAAAGACGCCCACTGCAAAGACGGCGATGTTACCATGAGCCAGCCACTTCTTTCTGTGCAGGGACTGCACAAATCATTTGGAGCACTGAAGGTTCTCCGTGGCGTCGATTTCACCGTGCGCTCGGGCGAGGTGGCATTCCTTATCGGGCCAAGCGGCGGGGGTAAGTCTACGCTCGTCCGATGCATCAATTTCCTCGAGACGCCAAGCTCGGGTGAGATAGTGTTCGATGGGGAGACGCTCTGCGAGGCGAGAGGAGGGCGCTTTCACCACGCACCAGAGCGTATGCTTCGGGCCGCACGCAGCGAGATGCCCATGGTGTTCCAGCATTTCAACTTGTTTTCTCATAGAACCGTTCTTGAGAACGTGATCGAGGGACCTGTATTGGTCCAACGGCGGCCGCGTGCGGAAGCTATTGAAGACGCCATCCGCTTGCTTGGCGAGGTCGGCCTGAGAGAAAAAGCGGATTCGTACCCTGATCAGTTGTCGGGAGGGCAAAAGCAGCGCATCGCGATCGCGCGGGCCCTTGCGATGCATCCCAAACTCATCCTCTTTGACGAACCGACTTCGGCGCTCGACCCCGAACTCGTGACGGGAATCCTTGAGACGATTAGGTCCCTAGTCGACAAAGGCATGACCCTTGTGATCGTCACTCATGAAATGGGCTTTGCCCGTAAGCTCGCGGATGTGGTGCATTTTATCGCGGACGGAACGATCGTCGAATCCGGCCCGCCGGATCGCATATTTGACCATCCCGAAAGCAAGAGGCTCAGCGGATTTATTAAGTCGATTATCCGCTGACATCCTTTCCACTCCGTAAGCGCTGTCCCGGCGGCACCTTTCGCGCGTGGATGTAAGGGACGATGTTCGAGGCCTTTGAGGGCTTCGACATATGACGATTTCAGAGTTTACGCTTAAGTCCAGGGACGAGGAGCCGGTCCGTCGGCTGGAGATCTTCACTGGTTCGGGTCGGCGGCGTGAGTGGCCGCCGGAGGAGAAGGCCCGGATAGTGGCGGAGAGCTACGAGGCGGGCGAGACGGTTTGTGCTGTGGCACGCCGGTATGGGGTAAGCGGGCAGCTGAGGCCGTTCAGCGCTGGTAATTCCATGGCATGAGGGCGTCGATATTGCTGTTTGGCCAGCCATTGGCAATGCGCTCGAGGGTCAGGGT
>NZ_JAMYQL010000070.1:0-10660 GCF_040320865.1 Mesorhizobium sp. M0598
CCGTCTGGCCGATCCGCCGCATCAGGCGCGGCAGGTCGCGCAGGATGGCGCTAAGCCCCATCAGTGCGATCTCGCTGCCGTCGAACAATGGCGCCAGGCCGAGCGCCTGCAAATGGCGGCCGCCGATGCCGACAAGCCGAACTTCGCGCCCGGTCATGCGCTTGAGCGCCTGCACAAGGTCGGCGCCAAGCAGGTCGCCGGACTCCTCGCCGGCGACGACGGCTATCTTCAACGGCCGCTCATTCGCCATGCGCCGGCTCCGCAGCAGGCAGGCCGATTACGAACAGGCCGAGCGCATTGGCACGTCCGATGGTGGCGGGACCTTCGAGCACCAGCGAGCGACCGGCTTCGACGGCAATGCCGGCCAGTCCGGCGGCATGCGCCGCCTCGACGGTCAGCGGGCCGATGGAGGGCAGATCGGCACGCAGTTCCTGACCGGGCTTGGCGCATTTGACCAGAACACCGCGGCTCCCGCCGGCCAGCCTGCCGTGCCCGCGCAACTCCCTTGTCCGCTCGAGCAGCCCGTCGGTGCCTTCGACGCCTTCCAACGCAATGGCGCGGCCGCCGACCGCAACAGCCGCTTGGCCGATATCCAGCGCGCCGATGGCTTTTGCCGCCGCGTGCGCCGCCTCGATGTCGCGCCAGTCGGATTTGCGTGGCGCCGCCTTGGTCAGCAGGCCTTCGGCGGCGACCAGCTCCGGCACGATCTCGTGAGCGCCGACGACCTTGATGCCGCTGCGCTCGATCCTGCGCACGAACAGTTTCAGCACCGTATCGTCGCCCCGGGTTACACCGACGAAGAGGCTGGGTAGCCACGCGAGCAGGCCCAAATTGAGGCGCATGGCGCTCAGCCTGGGGCGGCGCGTGATATGACCCGCGGTTACGAGATGCGTAATGTGATGCCGCTTAAGGATCGGCAGCAGCGAGCCGACGTCTTCCAGCCTCAAGGTTGCCTGCTCATAGGGCTCGAAATCGGCTATGCGATCGACCTCGCCGGCCGCCATCACGACGAAGGGCAATTTGCCTTGCCGGGCGAGCGCTCGGGCAATTTCGACCGGGAGACTGCCGCCGCCGGCGATGATGCCGACCTTGGCATCTGGCGCGAGATCAAGGCCCTTTCCGGCAGCCTCAATCTTCGTCATCTGCCCTCAGTCTTCATCATCGGTATCGTCGCCGTCGCTACCCTTGAGCGACGGCACGGCGTAGTGCCGCTTGCCGCGACCGGCGATGAAGTCGACGATCTTCATGGCAGTCGGCGACGAGGCGAATTCCGCCTTGGCGAATTCGATGTTTTCGCCGACGGTCCGGGAGCGATCGAAGATCGTCTTGTAGGCTTTGCGCAGCAAGTGGATCTCCGAACGCGGCAGGCCGGCGCGCTTCAAGCCAATGATGTTGAGGCCGCGAAGGCTGGCACGGTTGCCAACGGCGATGGCGTAAGGAATGACGTCGCCGACGATCGCCGAGCAACCGCCGAGAAAGGCGTTATCGCCGATGCGGACAAACTGATGAACCGCGGTAAGGCCGCCGATGTAGACATTGTCACCGACTTCGCAATGCCCGCCTAACGTCGCTTGATTGGCGAAGGTGGCGTTCTTGCCGACCACGCAGTCATGGGCAATATGGGCATAGGCAAGGAAATTGCCGTTGTCGCCGATCGTCGTCTCGCCGCGGCTGGAATCGGTGCCGACATGCATGGTGACACCTTCGCGGATCGTGCAGTTCTCGCCGATCACTAGCGTGGTACGGCCGCCCTTGTGCTTCGTGTTCTGCGGCGGCCCGCCCAGTATCGCCATCGGATAGACCTTGGTCGATGCACCGATGGTGGTCGCGCCAATCACCGAGACATGGCTGACCAGTTCGACGCGGTCGCCGATCACGGCGTCGGGGCCGACGTGACAGAAGGGCCCGATGCGGGCGCCTTCGCCGATTTGGACGCCTGCCTCGATGACCGACGATGGATGGATGACTGTCTGGATTTTCATTAGCATTCGTTTGTCAGCCGCTTGCGACCATCATCGCCGAGATCTCGGCTTCCGCCGCCTTGGCGCCATCGACGAGGGCCTCGCAAGCGAATTTGAGAAGATTGCCGCGTTTCTTGATTTTCTTCACATGAATTTTCAGCTGGTCGCCTGGAACGACCGGCTTGCGGAACTTGGCATTGTCGATGGTCAGGAAATAAACCAGCGACGGCTTTTCCGTACCAAGGCTGCGGATGCAGATGGCGCCGGCCGTCTGCGCCATCGCCTCGATGATCAGCACGCCGGGCATGACCGGCTGGTCGGGGAAATGACCTTGGAAATGCGGCTCGTTTATGGTGACGTTCTTGATGCCGATGGCGGATTCGTCGCCATCTATGTCGACAATACGGTCGATCATCAAGAACGGATAGCGGTGCGGCAGGAGCTTCATCAGCCGCATTATGTCAACCGCTTCGAGCGTCGCCGCTGCGATGTCAGCCATTTCCCCCCTCACCCTGTTTGCGCGTCCGTGCAAGTCTGCGCAAGGCCGCTATCTCGCGCATGGCTTCCGCCATCGGCTGCGCCGGATATCCTCCCCAAATCTCACCGGCAGGCACATTGCTCATAAACCCGCTTCTTGCCGCAAGCTTGGCCCCGGACCCGATGGTCAAATGATCCGCAAGGCCGACACCGCCACCCATGGTGACGTTGTCGCCTACCGTCACGGAACCGGAAATACCCGAAAGCCCGGCTATTATGCAATTGCGGCCGATGCGAACGTTGTGCGCGATCTGCACCAGATTGTCGATCTTGGTGCCCTGGCCGATGATCGTGTCGGACATGGCGCCGCGATCGACGGTCGTATTCGACCCGATCTCGACGTCGTCCTGGATGATGACGCGGCCAATCTGCGGAACCCGCTCCGGACCCTTGGAGCCGGCCACGAAACCGAAGCCATCCTGGCCGATCCTGGCACCGCCATGGATGATGACGCGATTGCCAATCAACGCATATTGCACGCTGGCACCTGGACCGACATAGCCGTCGCGGCCAATCTGCGAGGACGGACCGACGACCGCATGCGGGGCAATGACGGTCCCGCTGCCGATGGCAGCGCGAGGTCCGATGATCGCACCCGCTTCGATGATCGCACCGGCCTCGACATGGGCGGTCGCATCGATATGGGCGTGCGGCGAGATACCGGTTTCGCCGGTCATCGGTCCAGGCGTTGCAGCCGCCGGAAAAAGCAGACGCCCGACCATTGCGAAGGCCTGCTGCGGGCGCGGATGCACCAGCACCGCGATGCCCGCCGGCGCCTTGCCGGCAAATTCGGCAGGGCAGAGAACCGCCGCCGCCCGCAGTGACTGCATCAGGGCGAAATTGCGCCTGCCATCGACGAAGACAAGGGCGTTCTCGCCGCCTTCGTTGGCGGGCGCCAGAGCCTCGATCGATACATCGGAGAGACCGGAATCAACAAGCGTCGAACCGGTCAGATTCGCGACTTCGCCGGCCGTATACCGGCGTGAGGGCGCGAAGAACACCGGATCGGTCATTCCAGAAGCAATATCCAGCTAGCGCATGACCCCGAAAATCGGAGATCGACCCTCGGAAAGGATCATGCGCAAATCAAAGTGCTACAACGTCCTTTGCGCGTCCGATAGGACGCGCTGCGCTGTAGTGTCGGATCACTGCCATCCGGATCCAAACGAGCCGGAAGCATCATTGCCCGCTACATCAGAAGCGGGTCGATATGCCGAAGTTGAATTCCTGCACGTCGTCGGTCTTTTCCTTCTTGACCGGGATCGCATAGTCGATGCGGATCGGGCCGAAAGGCGATGCCCACATCAAACCGACACCGACGGAAGCGCGCCATTCCATGCCGGTCGTCGACTGATCGACAAGACCACTAGCAATCTTGCTGCCGTAGAGCGTTGCCGCATCGGCGAACACCGCGCCGCGCAAACCGAAGCTTTCCGGGATGACCGGCAGCGGGAACTGCGCTTCCGCCGAAGCATTGAAGTAGGTGGTGCCGCCGAGATGGTCATTGCTGTTGTCCAAAGCAACCGGGCCGATGCCGCCATATTCGAAACCGCGGATCATACGGTCGCTGCTCTGGAAATGATCGAAGACACGCAGATCGCCGTTGCCATAGCCTTGGACATGGCCGGCGCCGCCCGAAATGAGGCCCACCAGGTCCAATTGTTCGGACAGCGTCTGATAAATGCTGCCGCGCGCCGTGACCTTGATGAATTTGGCATCGCCGCCGAGGCCGGCCACTTCGGTGCCGACATTGGCATAAATGCCGTCATGCGGGTTCTTCATGTCGTCGATCGTATTGTAAATCAGACCGAGACTGACCGAAGACTTGAGCCATGGGCTCTCGTTAACGCCGTTTTGGATCGCCTTGGAGACGTCGCAACTGCCCGTTGGAGGGGGGGTGCAGCCCTCGTCGAACTCGTACTTCTCTTGCGCAATATTATAAGCGAGTTGCGTCGAGATATTGTCTGTGATCGGCAGGCCGAAGCGAACGGTCGCGCCTGTCGTGTCGCTGTCGTAATGGTCGTAGTTTCGGCTCTGCTTGTAGATGTCGAAGCCGGCCGCGATGCGGCGGCCGAGGAAATAGGGTTCGGTGAAAGAGAAGCTGTAGTCGCGCGAGTTCTTGCCACCGCCCGCTGCCACCTTGATGAATTGGCCGCGACCGAGGAAGTTGCGCTCACTGACGGAACCTTCGACGGACGGACCTGACGTTTCACCGCCGCTCGAATAACCGGCGCCGACCGTGAACTCACCGGTCGATTTCTCGACCACATCCACCACCAGCACAACCTGGTCCGGCTCAGAACCCGGAACGGTGGAAATTTCGACTTTTTCAAAATAATCGAGCGCTTCCAGCCGCCTCTTCGCGCGCTGGATGAGGACCTGATTGAAAGCGTCGCCTTCGCTGACATCGAACTCGCGGCGAATGACGTAGTCGCGCGTCCGATCGTTGCCGCGAATCTCGATGCGCTCGATATAGGCCTTGGTACCCTGGTCGACCGTATAGACGACCGAGATCGTGTGGTTTTCGAAGTTGCGGTCGCCGCGCGGCGTCACCTGGGCGAAGGCATAGCCGGATCCAGCGACCTTTTCGGTCAAGGCGATGATCGTGTCCTCGACGTTCTTGGCGTTGTAGACATCGCCCTTGTGGGTCTCGACCACCGATTCGAGCGACTTGGCGTCGACCTCGGGGATCGTGCTTTCGACGCTGACATCCCCGAACGTATAACGCTCGCCCTCCTGCACCGTGATGGTGACGGTGTATTTGTTGGTTGTGTCGTCGAGTTCGCCGACAGCCGAGACGACCTGGAAGTCGGCATAGCCGTGATTATAATAGAAGCGGCGCAGCAGCTCCTGGTCGGCGCGCAGCTTGTCCTCGTCATAAACATCGTCGCGCAGCACGAACGACAGGAAGGACGAACGCTTGGTGGAGATGATGTCCGACAGCCGGCGGCTCGAATAGGCGCTGTTGCCGACGAAATTGATCGCGGCAATCTGGGTGCGGCCGCCTTCGTTGATGTTGAAGACCACGTTTACCCGGTTGTCGCCGAGATCCATGATCTGGGTGGTCACGGCGGCATCGTCGCGGCCGATACGCCGGTATGCGGCCTTGACCGCCTCGACATCGGCATCGAGTTGCTGTTGCGAGAAGGTGCCGCGCGGCTTCAATTGCACCGCGGCCTCAAGCGCGTTGTCCTTGAGCTTCTTGTTGCCCTGGAACAACACCTGGTTGACGACCTGGTATTCGGACACCTTGATGACCAGCGTCGATCCGACCTGGTTGATCTGCACATCCGAAAACAGCCCGGTGCCAAACAGCGCCTTGACCGCATCGTCGATATCCGAACTGGAAAACGCCTTCCCTGGCTTGATCGTCACGTAATTGCGGATGGTGTCTGCGTCGACACGCTGATTGCCGGTGACTTCGACTCTGGAGACGACAGCCGCCTCGGCGGCCGATGTGGCAACGAACTGCACTGCGAGCGCGCCTGGTACAACCAGAGCGGCGGACATAGCCACCGCGGACGCGGCGCTCAGAAACTTGGATGCTGCCTTCATCGGGCTTTTGTACCTTTTCTCGAAGTCCCCACGGCGAGAAAACCGGACGTGCGGTAATTTCCCCTACCGTATTAACCGGATTTTCCCTACACGCAAGGCTTCTGGTTAATTTGTATTTACTTAACCCTGCGGCGTGGCTTTCGCGTCACGCATATCCCCACGCATGGTAAACGGCGTCTCAACAGTGCTCGTGCCGAAGCCAAATTCCTTCATGATTTCAGCACCCAAACAGATCGTTCCAGAAAACAAAGCCCATGAACCCGAGCACCAATATGAGGCCGCTTCGGTAAGCCATTTCCATCATGCGTTCGGACACCGGCCGCCGGATGACAGCCTCCACGCCGTAGAACAGAAGATGCCCTCCGTCGAGGGGGGGAATCGGCAAAAGGTTGAGAATCCCTATCCCGACTGACAGGAATGCAACAAGCTGCACGAGCCATTCAAAGCCGAGCTTTGCTGCCTGACCCGACATCTTGGCGATCTTGATGGGGCCGCCCAGCTGGCACTTGTCCTCGCGACCGACAACGAAACGTTGCAGGAACTGGCCGGTACGCTGGATGACGTGTCCGGTTTCCTGGACCGCTGCCCCGACCGCCCCGGCCGGACTATAGGTGATCAGCCGTGGCTGGCCGAGTTCCTTGTTGTTGACGACGCCGATCACGGCCACCTGGACCTTGTTGCCCAGTGCGTCTTGTTGTTCCATCAAGCGCGGCGTCGCCGTGACGGTGATTTCCTTGCCGGCGCGTAGCATGACGAAGGTGATGCTGTCGCCGGCGCGGCCAGAGACCAGACGCTGGACGTCGGCAAAGGTCTCGACCTTGCTGCCGTCGACGCTGACGAATCGGTCGCCGGGCATGATGCCGGCCGCGGCGGCCGGACTGCCGACGGTGACCTCAGCCACCATCGGCTCCAGCACGGGCCGGCCATGGACGGAAAACAGCACGGCAAAGACGGCGATCGTCAGCAGGAAGTTGAACAGCGGCCCCGCCACGACGGTCGCCGCGCGCTTCCAGATCGGCTGCGTGTGGAAGGCAACCTTGCGTTCTTCGTCGCTCAGCGCCTCGATCTCCTCCGAGCTGGGCTGGCTCGACGTCGCGTTCATGTCGCCGACGAACTTGACGTAGCCGCCGAGCGGTATGGCGCAAAGCTTCCAGCGCGTGCCGCGGCTATCGTTGAAGCCGATGATCTCTGGGCCGAAACCGATCGAAAAGGTTTTTGCGCCGATACCGCACCAACGCCCGACGAGGTAATGGCCCATTTCGTGGACAAAAACGACCACGGTCAGCACGAACAGGAAAGGCACCAGCGTGCCGAGGACAAAGCCCTCTGTGCTGAAAACCGCGTGAAAAATCTCGTTCAATTCATGCCCTCAAATTCATCCACGGCACAGATCACGCCGCGACTGTGACATCAATCCAGGCGAATCCATGACGCAGCCCCGCGTCGGCCCACCGACGATGCCGTTCAAACCGGAAACAGCCCCTGTGCCGGATGGTCGGCGGTCGCGGAAATCCAGCCGATGACGTATAGGGCGAAAGCCGCCGCGACAAGCCCATCTACCCGATCCATGATGCCGCCATGGCCAGGTATCAGCGTGCTGGAATCTTTACGGCCGTGGCGTCGCTTGACCCATGATTCGAACAGGTCGCCGGCCTGCGCGACAATCGAAAGCACCAGTGCGACCACGCCAAGCACGACGAGGTTGCCCGTTCCGGCTACGGCGGCCAGAAGCAGCCCGGCCACTACGCCGCCGACCAACCCACCGAGCGCCCCGCTCCGCGTCTTGCCCGGCGAGATCGACGGCGCCAGCCTTGGACCACCGATGGAGCGGCCGACGAAATAGGCAAAGATATCGGTCGCCCAAACCACGGCGAATAGGAACAGAATGGCCAGCAGCCCTGAATGGTCGCCGTCACGCAAGAAGGCCAGCGACAAGCCGGACACGGCCGCATAGGCAAGGCCGGATGCTTCCCACGGTCCTGCCCTGCGCATGGAAGAAGCGACGGCAGTGACAGCAACCAGAGCCGCGACGAGCGGCAGCAGCAAAGACGCAGGCAGGCCGGCGACGAGGGCACCAATAAAGACCACGATCAGCGCCTCGGGCAGAAAGCCGAGACCTGCCGTAGCACCAGCACCTGCCGGGGCAACGGGGCGGCTCATCCGCGTCCACTCGTAGAAGATCACCGCCGCCATGGCGGCGCAAAGCAACCGGAAGGACAGTCCGCCGAGCCAGGTCAGGGCAAGCGTGACGATGGCAAGCACGACGGCCGAAATGACCCGGAGCTGAAGGTTGCTCATTCCTCAGCCTGAGGCGACATCTTGGGCGGCAAGTCCGCCGAAGCGGCGCTCGCGGCCGGCGAAATCGCGCAGTGCATCGGACAGGTGCTCGCGACTGAAGTCGGGCCAGTAGCAAGGCAGGAAAACGAGTTCGCTATAGGCGGCCTGCCATAACAGGAAGTTGGACAGCCGAAGCTCGCCGCTGGTGCGGATGACCAGTTCCGGGTCCGGAATGCCCTCTGTATCGAGCGAGCTGGCAAAGGAATCGGCCGTGATCGCCTCGCTCTCGATCTCACCGCGCGCCACCGCCGCTGCGAGCTTGCGCGCGGTGCGCACGATCTCGTCGCGCCCGCCGTAATTGAAGGCAATGACCAGTGTCAGCGCCTCGTTGCTGAGAGTGAGCGTTTCGGCTTCCTCGAGCAGCCCCCTTATGTCGGGCTGCAGCCCTGCCCTGTCACCGATGACCCTGATCCGCACCCCACTCTGGTGCAGCTCGGCGAGGTCACGTCGGATGAAAAGCTTCAGCAGGCCCATGAGGTCGCTGACTTCGGATTTCGGCCGTGACCAGTTTTCCGACGAAAAAGCGTAGACGGTCAGGAAGGAGATGCCGAGGCCGGGGGCGGCGCGCACTGTCTTGCGCAGCGCCTCGACGCCGGCGCGGTGACCGGCCAGCCGCGGTAAGCCGCGCGCCTTGGCCCAGCGTCCGTTTCCGTCCATGATGATCGCGACATGCGCGGGCGTTGCCATATTCTCGCTTCCGGGCCAGGCGTGGCCAGACCCTAGACCTGCATGATTTCCGCTTCCTTGTCGGAAAGCAGGTGGTCGATGGTGCTGATTGTCTCGTCGGTCAGTTTCTGAACCTGGTCGGCTCGTTTGCGATGGTCGTCCTCACTGATGTCGCCGTCCTTTTCCGCCTTTTTCAGAAAGTCCATGCCGTCCCGGCGAACGTGGCGTGCGGCGACGCGGGCATTCTCGGCATAACCGTGCGAGATCTTGACCAGTTCCTTGCGGCGCTGTTCGTTGAGCTCGGGCAGCGGAATCCTGAGATTGGTACCGTCGACGATAGGATTGAAGCCGAGATTGGCTTCACGGATGGCGCGGTCGACTGCGCTGACCATCGACTTGTCCCAAACCGAAACCGAAATCATGCGCGGTTCCGGCACCGACACTGTTGCCACCTGGTTGATCGGCATGGTGGTGCCATAGGCCTGCACCTGGACGGCATCGAGCAGGTTGCTCGACGCGCGGCCGGTGCGCAGCGAAGCCAGATCATGCTTGAACGCGGCGATCGCCCCGTCCATGCGCCGTTTGAGATCGTCGTACTCGCCACTCATCATCGTCTCCTCGACCCGTTAACCCGGGTTCACTGCTTAGGCCCTGTTCGAGCCTCATCCGCAACCGGTCCCTTTCGGGTTCATGGTCCGGTCAATCGTCTGCGACAACCGTGCAACGGCCGCCGCCCCTCAGGATATCGCCGAAGCCACCCTTCTCGTGGATCGAATAGACGATTATCGGAATGTTGTTTTCGCGCGCAAGTGCAATCGCCGCCGTATCCATGATCGAAAGCCCGCGTTTGATGACTTCGTCATGGCTGATCCGCTCGAAACGTGTCGCATGCGGGTCCTTCTTGGGATCAGCCGAATAGACACCATCGACCTGGGTGCCCTTGAACAGAGCATCGGCGCCGATCTCGGCGGCGCGAAGGGCTGCAGCCGAATCGGTGGTGAAGAACGGATTGCCGGTGCCGCCGGCGAAGATGACGACCTTGCCCTGGTTCATGTAGGCGGTCGCCTGACGCTGCGAAAAACTTTCGCAAAGCTCGGGCATGGCGATCGCCGACAGCACCACGGCGTCGACGCCGATCTTGTTGAGCGAGGTGCGCAGCGCCAGCGAATTGATAACCGTGGCAAGCATGCCCATATGGTCGCCGGTGACGCGGTCTCCGCCTTTTGACGCAACCGCGACGCCACGGAAGATGTTGCCGCCGCCTATGACGACACCGACTTCGATGCCCAATGCGCGGGCCTCGGCGATGTCGGCGGCGATGCGGTCGACCACCGATACGTCGATGCCGAAATGCTGCTCGCCCATCAACGCTTCGCCCGACGCTTTCAGCAAGACACGTCGGTAGAGGGGCTTCACCGTCATCTGGTCCTCGTCATCGTGCGTGTGACGCGTTTCGGTGCGCCCCGAAACACTGGGCGTTCCGATACACGAAGGGCGCCGCGCTTTGAAACGGCGCCCGGGCCCGGTAGGTTTGGTAGTTGTCCCGGCGTAGCGTCACGGCACGCCGGGCAAAATGCCGAGCAAGGGCAGATCCGGCCGATATG
>NZ_JAMYQL010000071.1:0-10157 GCF_040320865.1 Mesorhizobium sp. M0598
GAATATCATCGCGTCTCCCCATCAAAAACTTGACGCCGGCACCGCGGTGCTCAGGTCCTCATGGCCGCCGGATACACGTCTGCGGTCTTCACCGGATGGGTACGACGGCCTGGCCCTCTCGAGCACATCTTCGATGCCGAGGTCCTTCCCCTTTTGAAGGCGGCGCCAGGCATCCCTGCTGTCGCCATCTACGAAGGAATACTACGGCGGCAGTGCCGAGCAGGCAGGGATGTTACTCCGCGCGCGCCGGACCTGAGAGCCGTCTCATCGGACCTCTCTAATCCGACCAGACGAAGTGGGAACAATGTCACCGTTCGGCAGTTCTTCTCCGTCCACTAAGGAGATTTGAAATGTCAGAGGCGCGAGAATGGCTTGCCCAATGGCTTAGAGATGCTCATGCCATGGAAGAGCAGGCCGAAACGATGTTGAACGGGCAGTTGAGCCGTATCGAGAATTATCCCGAGCTCAGCGACCGAATCCGACTGCACCTTGATGAAACGAGGCAGCAGGCTGCTCGGTTGAAAATCTGCCTCGACCGAATGGATGAGGGTTCATCCACGATGAAGGATGCTGGCGGCAAGCTGACGGCGATGGCGCAATCGTTGAGCGGCATCTTCGCCGGCGACGAGGTGATGAAGGGATCACTCGCGAGTTACACTTTCGAGCACATGGAAATCGCCTCCTACACGATCCTGATTGCCGCCGCTGAATCGCTGGGCGAAAGCGAGGTCGCGCGGGCTTGCGACGAGAACTTGCGAGAGGAGGTCGCGATGGCGGAATGGTTGAAGGACCATCTTCCCTCGACAACCGAGCAGTTCCTCGCGAGGGCCGAAACGGAAAGCGATAGCGCGAAGCGCTGATGAGCTTGCAGGGTACGCGCCGCTTCTGAATCCTTCCGAGGAACCCTGATGCGCCCGTCGGCCGAGATATTCATCTGGCACTCGGTTGCCGAGAAAACATCGCCGCCGCCGCAGCGCCGTCTTGGCGCCGGCTTGGGACCCCGGCGATGATGGCGCCCGGAACACACAGCTTCAGATCCTCGAAGCGCATGCCCCTGACTCAACTATGGCGCGGGGAATAGCTTGGCGACGTGGTGGCGGTTGCCACGACCGCAGAAGCCCCTGATCGCGGGAAGGAAGCTCGCTGTCAGCCGGCGTCCGCGATTTGGAGGTGGCGAAACGAGATGCTCCATGGCGAACTGCAGTGAGCAAGTAAAGGCTTGCCTAATGACGTCGTGATTGCATCGTCTGAGGCTGCCAAGTCTGACCCGGCGTGCGAGCTCACTATCCAGACACCGCGCCACGCCATGCAGGTCAAAGCATACCGTCCATTCGTCTCCAAAACTTCCCTGTAACCCCGGGACAGCCACCAAAGATGTGGGAACATCGGGATAGATCCGACTTACGGGTCCGCACCTTAACTGATCGAGGGCGCTGCCAAGTGTAGGTAGATAGCACGGCTGTGCCCATCGGCGCTAACCCGAAGGGGCACCGGGGCCTTCGGGGGAGCGAGTTATCCGATCCCCAGACAGCATTCCCAGGGAACAACTCTGGCCCTCGGATGGTTCGGTCCTCGCATGCAGGCTCGTCGATGGTTGAGGTCGACAAAAGGAAACAGAAGGTTATCGCCGACCTTGTACGACGGTGGATCAGGGCAGAAGCCATCCGCAACTACCTTCGCAAGGCGCTAAATCTTCCGGTAGAACAGGAGCTACCGGATCACCACAGGTCATTGCTCGACCAAATCGATCGGGCCGACAAAGAGTGAGTACGTGTTGGTCGTGAACTCACCAAATAAAGTCCAGGACGTTTTGTCAAAAGCGTACGTGGCCAGACACATCGCCCCCATCGGCTTATAGTTACTTTTCCGAACGGGAGGCTGTCATGCTACCATTGCCCCACGCCGGCGAGTCAGAAGTACTTGCCGAGATCAATAAATTGCTAGACCATCACGCCGGGGCAACGCCGGTGCCGGTTCACAAACTCGCGGCGATTATCCGGCTGCGCCTAAAGAGCCATCTCTCCGTCGCGACTATCGAGGGGCTGATCGTAGACGAGGCCGGATGTCGCCAATTGCCTATGCTCTTTGAAATGCCGGGAACAGATGCGACTGTCGTTTCATCTGCTCTGGGCCGCGCGCCTTGAAGGTTAGGCGATCTGGCATTGGGCAGTAGGAGAGGGAGCCCGCCGCCTCGGAGGGATTGGCGACGGACCCCGGCAGTGGCTGCACCGAGACGGATCGACCGCTGCGAGTCTTTAACCGGCGAGGGCCTGCATTGTTCCCCCAATGCGTGTGGCGCTAGCATCGAGCATGCAATCGACGATCGCCTGAAAGCCGGGCTCCATCGCCTCCTGGCAATCGATCTCGCGGTCGGCATATTCGCGCTGTCGTCTTGGCGCTGCAGGCTGGACGCGAAGAGAAATGATGCGGCCCCTCTAGAGGCTCATCGCTGCCGACAAATGACGCAGAGGGACCACGCCGAGGTCGCGGCGCAGCTCGCCATCGCGCGCGCCATCCCATGCGGCGGTCGGCCTTGACGTCGGGCGGGTAGGCGCCAGATGGCGCCGAATGAAGCGCATCCGAACCAACAATATCGCCACGGGGTACAAGGGCGAGACGCATGACGGCCCCGCCGACGACGAGTCCAAACATTTCATTTACTGCCCGGTTTGCGGGCAGACATTCGACGCGCGCGACCTGGGACAGGTGTTTCACCATGCAGAGCCTGTGCACCATCCAGTTCCAGTGGAACAGTAGAACTCTCCAGCAAGGCTGCTCGGGACGCGCGGCCATTGCGTACGGGACTGGGCACCGTTGGATCGAACATGGCGACCCCGCTCGACGTCGCGGCTCAAGGCTGCCAGGGGGTAGTGAGGAGCGACCCGAGGAATTTTCGTCGATCTCCGCAGGGAAACCCATTCGCCGCTCACGTTCAACGACTCTGTCTTGGAACGACACCGCGATTTCATACCGAGCGGCGACACCGGTGAGCCGTCCTGGTAGGAGGCCCGGCCCCGTCGTGCCAGAGCCTGTGGGGAGTGAAGCGACCCTGGCCCCGAGACATGGGGATGCCGGCTTGCCGATCAAGCGGGCATACTCTGCCTCCGGCTGCCCATACGACCCGTTTGCCCAGGAGATGAGGGCAGCTCGGTCGCGGACGATGACCTCGCCACGATTTGACCTGATGAGGCCGCGGCCTTCCGGCATTTGAAGTGCCACGGCGTTATGCAAGCTTCCGCTGGAAAGAACCATGCAAGGTGAGCGCAGCACCGCCCTGATCGCGTGAAGCTGGTCATCGAGCACAGGGCTGCGAGTTAGCCGACGAGCGTGGCTGTTTCTATGTAACCAAACCACCTGCGCCGCGTTTCGTTCAACGCGATCGCGACACTTCGGTCACGGCGCAAAATTCGGCAGGTCAGGAGGCCATCGTGGTGGCGCGAAGTTCGCCGAGTCGTAGTGAATTATGGGACTGTCTCATCATCGGCGGCGGCCCGGCCGGCCTGTTGGCCGCAACGTATCTGGGACGTTTTCTGCGTCGCGTGATTGTCATCGACTCTGGCGAAAGCCGGGCGAAGTGGATTCCCGAAAGTCACAATTGTCCGGGTTTCCCAGATGGCATTTCTGGCGTCGATCTTCTCACGCGCATGAGGGAGCAAGCCGTGCGGTATGGCGCGGAGCTGGTCGACGATATGGTGCTAGACGTCTGCCTTGACGGGACAGACTTCCTTGTCGCCGCGAGCTCTCGTATTCGAGCTCGCTCGGTGCTTGTGGCCACCGGAATCGTCGACACACTGCCAGATATTTCGGAAATCGCGGCTATGATCGAAGCCGGTTCCCTGCGGCTATGCCCAATTTGCGACGCATATGAGCTTATCGGCAAGCGGGTGGCCGTGTTCGGTCCGGCCGACGATGCGATGAAGAAAGCGCTGTTCCTGCGAACGTACACCCAAGACGTCACCATGCTGGTGACCAGTGCGGTCACGGCATTGGACTACGACGCTGGCGCATTGCTAAGAAGGGCTGAAGTCAAAGTAGAGGCATGCATGCCCGGCTCGCTGCACTCCAAAGGTGGAGCCAGTGTCAGGCTCATCAACGGGGATGTGCGCGTCTTCGACACCATCTACCCCGCGATGGGCTGCACCATACGCTCGAAACTGGCTATCGACCTGGGTGCGAAATGTGATGAGGTCGGCAACGTGGTCGTCGACTCGCATCAGCGAACCGCCATTGCTGGCCTCTATGCCGCTGGCGACATCGTCAACGAGATCAACCAGCTCGCGGTCGCATTCGGGCACGCCGCGGTCGCTGCAACCGACATTCACAACTACCTGTGCGAAAGCGACGGCGAGCGCCCACCGCGCGGTTGACCCGCAGGCATCACAGCTGGTCGTTGTTCCTTGGTCTCTCCAGCGCGCCAATTCGAAAAACGACCGGACGTCTATTTCGCCGTGGGCATTGTTGGCCGCCTGGAGCAACCGGATCGGAGGCCAGGCGGCGTCACGATTGGCGGGAGACATCGTTCTCGTCGCCAGAGAATTCTTTTGGGGTGGAAGGGCTGATCTCGCCGCCGGCGACTTTGGCGAGCAGCATCCCCAAGGTCAGGCGCGCTCGTTCATGGCTGCGCCGGCAAAAATATTCTCAAGAAGCTCGATAATAGAGACGCCAAGTATCAGAGCATCATGCGATCCCTCGATAGCGAAATGGCTGGCGGAGCGGGAAGTGAATTGAACCAGGGGGTGACCCACGAACTTAGAGTGACGTGCAGCGACACGTCTCAAGGAACCTTTCCGGCGTTGCGCGCTTGTTGAGCATGCGTTTCACAACCCCGTGAACGACAACGAAATGCTGGAACCAAAAGGAAATCCGCCCTGGCGAAAGAAAAGACATTGGACGATCTCTTCCTCGATACGCTCAAGATATCTTACGCGGAAAAGAAGATCCTGAAGGCGCTTCCCAAGATGGCGCGCGCCGCATCATCGGCCGATCTGAAGGCAGCCTTCGAGAAGCACAAGGACGAAACCGAAGGTCATGTCGTGCGCCTGCAGCAGGTTTTCGAGCTCCTTGGCAAGCGGGCACAGGGCAAGACGTGTCCCGCGATCGACGGCATCATCGAGGAGGGCGAGGAGATTATGGAGGAGTTCAAGGGAACTCCCGCACTGGACGCCGGTCTGATCTCCGCTGCCCAGGCCGTCGAGCACTACGAGATCACCCGCTATGGCACGCTGAAGCGCTGGGCCGAGGTCTTGGGCATGAGCGACGCAGCCAAACTGCTCGACCAGACGCTCGCGGAGGAATCCATGACGGACGAGGCATTGACGGGTCTCGCGGATGCTTCCGCCAACGAAATGGCCAAGGCCGCCTGATCACACACCAGCCACCCCAACATGTTGGGTTGGCTGTTTTACTTCCAGCATCCGTTCTTTCGATAGGAGACAATCATGGGTCGAGGCATTCTACTCTGGCTGCTCGGAGTTCCTATTCCGATCATTAACCTTCTCGCGGTGTTCATGCGGTAGGAGGAATTCATGGCATCAACCATCCTGGCGACGGACGTCGCCGCGCCGGTCGAGTCCTCGTCATCCGCAGTCAACTGGGGACCGATCATCGCCCGCGCCTTCGCTGCCTCGAGCCTGACGTTCATCCTGATGCTTCTCGGGTCCGGCCTCGTGTCTCCATGGTCCAACGAGAGCGCCAGCGTGACGACCTTTGCCATGTCCACCGCGATCTGGCTGGTCATCGTTCAATGGCTGTCATCGGGTCTGGGCGGCTATCTGACCGGGCGCCTTCGCACCAAATGGGTCGGCGTTCACAGCGATGATACCTTCTTCCGGGATACCCACACGGCTTTATGGCTTGGGCACTCGCCACGCTGCTGGTTGTGTTCGTGCTCGGCTCGACCCTGTCCGCGGCAATCGGCACCGGCGTTCAGGCGGCCTCGACAGTGGCCTCGGGAGTAGCAATGGGTGCCTCGGCAGGCGCGACCGCAAACGCCGGGAACGACGGAGGCAGCGACGCGACGTCCTATTTCGTCGATGCGCTGTTCCGCCCGACCGATCTTTCCACGCTGGCGGCGCCGGCCGCGGAGGGCGATGCGACAGCAGCCGCACAAGCTTCCCGCATCCTCATTACGAGTGCGGCGGCCGGCGAAGTCTCGGCCGACGACAAGACTTATCTAGGCCAACTCGTGGCCGCTCGCACTGGCCTGTCGCAAGCGGATGCTACTGCCCGGGTTGATGCGGTGCTTGCTCAGGTCGAGGCGGCCAAAGTCCGAGCACAGGAAGCAGCCGACACAGCTAAAAAAGCCGGCGCCACCTTCGCGCTGGTTGGCGCGCTTTCTCTCATCATCGGTGCTTTCATCGCCAGCGCAGCGGCTGCGTTAGGCGGCAAGCAGCGCGACGACGAAGAAGACGCGCTCTATCTCACAGCTAGTCGAGGCTGAAGACGTCTACTCCCGGCCGGCCCAGATGGTCGGCCGGACTCCATCTCCCCGCGCTCTCTTGTTCTTGTGCGTGCAGCAACGATATTGCTGCAAGCGCGTTGCACAGATTGCCGTCCATTCCGGGCGTCAGAACAGGGACGGCCCCATTGCGAAAAATCTCCGATACGATCGCCCACCTGGCCGCGCTGCAGGCGCGACATGCCGCACATCCCGCCGACCTCGGTGCGTCAGACCATCTCCGGACGCTGGCCGAGTTCGGTACCAATCCCGGCGGGCTGGGAGCGAAGTTCTACATTCCCAATGACCTATCCAAGGGCGCCACGCTCGTCGTCGTGCTGCATGGCTGCACACAGAACGCGGCCGGCTATAACCATCATTCCGGCTGGTCCCAACTCGCCGACGAGGCTGGCTTTGCGCTGCTCTTTCCCGAACAGCAACGCGGCAACAATCCGAACCTCTGTTTCAACTGGTTCCAGCATGGCGACACCAAGCGTGGTTCGGGAGAGGCGCTTTCGGTTCGCCAGATGATCGAGACGATGGTCGTCACCCACGGTCTCGACCGAAAGCGCATCTTCATCACGGGCCTTTCGGCCGGAGGCGCAATGGCGGCGGCCATGCTGGCTACCTATCCGGAAGTGTTTGCCGGCGGTGCGATCATTGCCGGTCTGCCCTACGGCAGCGCAGCGACCATCCCGGAGGCCTTCGATCGCATGCGCGGCCACGGCGGTCCTTCGGAACAGGATCTGCAACGGGCCCTCCGCGGCGCATCGGATCATCGGGGACCGTGGCCGAGGATTTCGATTTGGCACGGTGCCGCTGACCACACGGTTTCGCCTTCCAACGCGGAAGCGATCGCAGGCCAATGGCGGGGAGCCCACCGGCTTGAAAAAGTGACGCGTCAGGAAGCTGCCGGCCCGCACGCAAAGCAGGTCTGGCGTGACGGCGCGGGAGAGGCCTTGATCGAAATCAACATGATCGCCGGGATGGGCCACGGCACGCCGGTCGGCGACGGCGTCGGCGCTCCAGGACCTTATATGCTTGATGTCGGCATCGCCTCCACACGGGAGATCGCGCAGTTCTGGGGCATCGCGGCAACGGAGGAAAGCGCCTCCCGGAAATCGAGGCCGCAAGTCCCCGCCAGCCAACGGCCACCCCAGTCACCGGCGCCAGCTATGGAAAATGCGAAGACGAAGCCCCGACAGTCGACTGCCATCCATCAGTTCCCGCGTCACCCGGAATCGGGCCAACCCGGCGTGAAGAAGATCATCGAGGATGCCCTGCGGGCAGCGGGCCTGATGCGCTAGGCGGGCGGCGCAAATCGCTCGCCGACTGTCTCGCCGGCCCGCGAAGGTCAAGCGGGTCCGACCAAGCAAGGGAACGCGTTGTTCTTTGGAATCGTTGACCGCTTTTCAGCAAGCAGTCGCATGCACCTCGTCCAGATCCTGCTTCCCCATCGACTACCGAGCGGCTGCCTTCGGCCGGGTCTTTATCAAGACGGTTTTTCCTAGACATGGCACTTTCTCCGTTGAGAAATCGCCAACTCGGCATGAGGAGCAAAGTCCCTCGATTGGGCGGCTTTCCGCTTCTGCCCTTCCCGCTGGCGATACCGTGCCCCAGTCGGACTAAGCCGCCGGGCGCTCAGGCGGGCAGAGGCCCGTCTTCCTCTGCTTTTCGATCGGCCTCCGCCGCTTCCATTTCAAGCCGCGCCAAATGGGCCTGGATCTCCTCGGGCTCGGCGTGCTCTAGCCCGACGACATTGTTCCTCGTTTCCTGCAGTGCAACGATGATCTCATCAAGTTTTGCATGAATAGCAGCGGTGTCGCGATAACCCTGGATCAGGACGACACCGGTAATCACAATCGCAGCTACTGAAAGCGCGTAGGTGACTACGTTTGTTAGCCCGAAAGGAACCATCGCCGTGCAAGCAACCATCGCGGCGATCATCAAATAGAAGCCAGGCGGCCGGGACAGAAAGTCGGCAACCGCAAAGAGAAATCGGTTCATGCGAATCCCCAGCAAACAATCTATGACGATTGGGGCGGGATTTTACATTTTCGTCAATGCTCCGGGGGCTATGAGCCGGACGGGCTTGAATGATACCGGCTGACGATCAGTCTTCGAAGCAACGGCGAAAAGCGCCATGACGGGTTTGAGATGGATGGACTCTTTAACGGTTCTCAGCAACCTTCCGCCCCCAGGGATCGCACCATACGCGCCACAATCGGATCGTACGGGATTTTTTCATCGCTGCTGTAATTTATGGTAAAGAGCGCGGCACGGTCGTTGCAGACCGCAATGGCGCGGACATATCGGATATGTTCGTTCTTGATCCCCGAGTAGCTGGCCCATCTCGGCGTGACGCGCCTATAGGTCAGTTTCCAGCCCCGCTTTTCATCCTCGACCATGCGGTGCTCGATCTCTGCGCGAAAACTGTGCTTGCCGAGCCTTGCGCCCCACACGGTAAGAAGGGCATCGTTTTCGCCCCGAAATTCCGCGCCCTGGTCCGAACGCTGCGTCAGGACAAAGCCAGGGGGAACATCGAATATGAAGCCAAACTGCCTGACGCCGAAGAGCTGCCACGCGTGCGCTTGGAGAAGCGTGCTGCAAAATAAAACCGAAACGAGGCTCAACAGAAAACGTGCCATTGGCATTAAATTAGCGTCGCGTCATATACCGTCCAGACCGGACAAGATTGGCGACAAAGAAAAAGTCGCAGACGACTTGCCGCTGATGTCAGCCTCGTGCACGACTGAAACCCGGGAGACCACCCTTGAAATTCTTAAGGGTTGATCACTTGGGACGACACTTCAAGCCGGGCTCCTATCAAGCACGGCGGCGGGAGATGTTGGCATAGCGCCGGGGGCGGACTGGCAGGTCTCGGGGACGTTATGCACTTCGATCCAGGCGGTCGATCTCATCGGGCGTTCGCCCCCGCCGCTCGCGATAGCGTGGCAGCGACCATCCCTTCTGCAACGCCATGCCGCGCACGAGCAGCCCGGCAATGAGACCTGCCCCGAGCACGACCTCGCGACTTAAGCCGATATTCGTGAGCACAACAAATCCCCAGCAAGCGTGCTAGGCGATTCACACATTTCGAAGCGCCCATCCATGGGCGATGGACAGGAAGTGCTGCAATCCGTGTCGGAAGGTGATGGGTCCTGGGGCTTTGGACTTTGGATAGCCGTCCCAGCCGCCGAGTTTGGCGATAATCCAGGCGGCCCAAGCGAGGGATTGGGGGGCGTGGGGATTCTTCTGCAGGGCGGTTTTTCCCTCTAGTGTGGGCAGCAGGGCTTGAAGCGTGTCGATTTCGGCGTGGGTGAAGGCGATGGCGGCGTGTTGTGCGGATCGGCCGTCGCGGGCCTGGACGAGTTGCATGACGACACAGGCGGCTCGCGCGGCGATGGCGGTCAGTTTGACGAGCCGTTCGGCGGTCTCCAGTTGGCTGTCTTCCAGCTGAAGCCCCTGCTGTTTGAGGGTGCGGAAGAACTGCTCGATGGTCCAGCGCATGCGATACCAATCGACCATCCGCCAGGCCATGGCCGCGTCCTCGACGAGATGGGTGGTAAGCAGTCGCCACAGGATCGGCTCGGCGCCCTGCGGCGGGTCGATCTCGGTTACCTGCACCAAGCTCACGCTCACCGTCTTGGGCAGGCCCTCTTCAATCGTGTTGTCGGGGCGCACGACCTCGACCTGGGCAAAGCTCGCCACCAGCCGGGCC
>NZ_JAMYQL010000072.1:0-9396 GCF_040320865.1 Mesorhizobium sp. M0598
GAATAGGGCTTGGGCATGGCAAATCACCTCCTACAGGAAGTGAATCATGAACCACGCCTCACTGGAATCCCTCGCGATTCAAACTGAACGTCCGACGCTCTAGGTGGCGCTTTCAGGCATCGAACTCCTCAACGACGCGCACCGCCTCGGCAGCTTCGATTGCAGCAAAGCCGCGCTCGACGCCTGGCTGGCCGGCTTCGCCCGAACGAACCAGGCCCGCGGGTTTACCCGCGTCCAGATCATTCACGACCAGGACGCAGTCGTCGGCTATTACGGCCTCGCGCCAGGCGTGATCCAGCCAAACAGCGCACCGCGCGCCATCCGCACCGGCCGGCGGCCGCCGCAGGGATTCATTCCCGCGCGACAATCAGTCATCGATCGCCCGCACCACCACCGCGCGGCCCACCACGATGTCGGCGCCGGCGACGCAGCGATGCAGCGCGTCCTTGACCGGGCCGCTGCCGACGCCTTGCCCGGCATCGCGGTGGTCGAGGGCGAGTTGTCCGATCAACAGGGTCGGATCGTGCCGGAGGCGTTACGCGCGTGGAGCTAGTGGCTTTTGTCGGCCAGCCAGAAGCTCACTCCTGGATCGAGCGCATGAGCACCAGCGGCAGGGTCCGGGCGCGCCGGCCTACGGCCGGCCGGGCTCTAGTCGCGGCGCCTCGCCGCTCCCCGGGCCGGCTTTCGCCGTCTCGGCCTTCGGGTGACGATCCCTCTCGCAGGGGCGAGGGAGAGGGCGGCCGGCGCGGGGCGGGGGGCGCTAGAGAGAAGGGAAAGTCACGATGTCGATGATATTCATAGGTGGATCACGCGAGATATTCGAGCTGCCGGAACCTGCCATCGCTCGCATCGGCGCGATCGTCGCTGCAGAGCACGGCGTGCTGATTGGCGACGCGTCTGGGGCCGATGCCGAGGCGCAGGGCCTGCTCGCTGGCTACGGCTACGAACATGTCGGGGTCTTCCATGCGGGCAAGGAACCTCGCAACAATCTGGGCGACTGGGCTGCCTACCATGTCCCGTCTCCTGAAGGCGCTCACGGGTATTGGTTCCACGCTGCCAAAGACCGGGAGATGGCGCGGCGCGCCGACTTTGGCATGATGATCTGGGATGGCGCATCACCCGGGACGGCCGTCAACGTGCTTCGGCTCGCCATCGCGAACAAGCCGTGCGTCATTTACGATCTGGCCAGGGGCAGCATGGCGACGACGTACAATGTGGAAGACTGGTGCGCCATGCTCCGCCATGTCGGTCCGGACATTCGCCGCCAAGCCGAAGCCCGCATGACGCCGGACGAGCGTCGGGCGTTGCCAGGATGATGTACGGGCGGTCCCCCTGACAGCCCGGCGGGTCCGATTCGATATGCTTGATCCTGCCCCGCCCCCCAACTCCACTTTATAAACGGCCGGGGCCGGCCTCTCTCAAAACCGGCCCACGCGCAGAGCCGCGAGGCGTTGTGCAAGATGATCATCTTGATCTGTCTCGCATCTGAAGCGGGTGCAAGCGTGCCGAACATCCTGGCTTACTTGGTCATCCAACCTGGTTGCGAGGCCTCGCCGAGAGGGGCGTGAAGTTCGCTGCCAGTCGGTTCCGAACTCGAAACCGCTGTGCCGCCATGCCGAACACGCAAGGCGGTTCACGCGCCAGGCTGCTGTTCGAGGTATTTGACGACGCAGACGATGACCCGAGAGGCTGGCGGGGTAAGCCTTTTCCTGAGATCCGGCAGCGTTGCGTCGGCGGTCAAGCGATGGCGGCCTGAGTTCTTGTCCATCTGCCGCATCCGGGGCCATTCCCGTTTCATGTCGCCTTTGTAGACGACCGCCTGCTTTGTGCGGTCAACCCCCGTTGGGGGTACACTCGGCGAATATTCAGGAAAATTCGATTTCTGTTTTTGTCTGCGGAAAGGCGAAGGCCTGCCCGTTATTTCTAGGCAAATAGAATTTTCCAGAATTTTCGCCGAGATGACCGCAGCAGGACGGCCCTCTCCTTTGGCGCCATCGGGAATGGTCCCGATGCAAGCGAAGGAGAACTACCATGGCCACCACGATCGCAAACCTCACCACCAAGGCCGACGGCTCGATGGAAGGCGTCTTTGCCACGCTCCGGGTCAACGCCCCGATCACCCTGATCCCGAACACCAACAAGTCGCGCGAGGACGCGCCCGACTACCGGATCGTCAACAAGCGCACTGGCTTCGAGATCGGAGCCGGCTGGCACCGCACCTCCCAGCGTTCGGGCGAGGAATACCTCTCCGTCAAGCTGGAAGCGCCTGAGATCGGCGTCATCTTCGGCAACCTCGCACCCGCCCCGGGCGGCGAGGAGAACAAGAAGGTCATCCTCTGGAACAACCCCCAGTGAGGCATCGGTGGCCGGCCCCGCAAGGGGCCGGCTCCCCACCGGCAAAAGGAGGTTGCAATGAGCCGCTACACTATCACTGTCACTGGCACCGTCACCGGAAAGGGCCACTCCGATCCAGACGCTGTCATCGGCTACGACCCACCGCTTCGGACCTACTTCCTGCAAGCGTTCCCGCACCAGGAAACCGACGAGCCCCGTCTTTGGCTTGGCACCCGCGATCGCGCGTTCGAAGCGCTTGACGATCTTCGCCATGCAGCCATCTCACACGGCTACGACTTCATGCCGTTGTCGCCCAAACTGGCGGCAAAGCTGGTCGGCGACAAAGCGGCAGCCAGTGCGCTTCCGGACCGGGACGACTTCCTTGGTCAACTGCTGAAACACCTCAACCAATCCAAGTAGGCAAACATCTCAGGGCCCGCGACGAAGTATCGTCGCGGGCCCTTTTTTCGCACATAGCAAGAGCCACGAACATCACCTGTCGCAACAGGCGATAGCGGCTCCATACCGTCGGTCATTCCTTCGGCAGTTTGTGCTTATGAATGCGGATATAATCCTGCACAGCCTTTCGCAGCAGTTCGGTCATGCTGTGGCCGTTGCTGATCGCCAGCAGCTTGAAATGGCGCTGCTCCGCAGCCGTCAGGTAATACCCGCAGCGGATCATCTCCTCGTCGCGAATCTTCTTGCCGGCTATCGGATCCTTTTTCTGACCCTGCCGCAGCAGCTTGCGAAAGTCAGGGCTTGCACCCGATGCCGGCTCGGGCGTCTGCGACATCGCCGATCCGACATTCGGCTCCAGCTTCTGCGCCTCGATCTTCGGCGATGAAATGAACATGCTCGGCAGTGCCGGCGGCTGCGTGGAAATCGCCTTCATCATGCGGGCTTTCTTGTCGTGACCGGGTTTCGGTGCGGTTTCTTCACTCATGCCGCGTTCCTTGTGGCTTCGATGAAGGTTTGCAGAAGGTCGTCGAAGACCCCTTCGCTCTCGGCAATCGCCTTCGCATCAGGCACCCCATGGCTGTAAAGGGTCTGCCCGGTCTGAAGATCGCGGTAGGCAACACGATTGTGCAGGACGTGTTCTGCAATCGGCGTGCCGTTGGCCTGGATGATGGCGCGCAGTTCGGTCAGGGCTCGCGCCCTGCCATCGATGATGGTCTGCTTGGTCAGCACGAATATCGCAGGCAGCGGTCTACCCCGGCTCTCGACCGCCAGCGGGATGTAGTGGTCAGTGATCTGGATGGCGGCGGTCACATCGTCGAGGGCAAAATAGACCGGCACGACAACAATGTCGGCGGCGTAGAGCCCGGCCATGAGGTTGTCATTTGTGGTGCCTTCCGTATCGATCAATACGACGGAGCGCTCACCGTTGTGAATGGCTGCGGCGTCAAGGACTTCCTGCGGGGTCATCGCGCTCACCAGTTGCAGCCTGTCAGGACGATTGCCAGCCTCACCCAGCATCTGGAACCAGCGGTTCATGTTCTGCCGCCGGTCGCCGTCGATGAGAGTGACCGAATAGCCCCGATGCAGCGCGACGGATGCGAGCGCGCGCAGCATCGTCGATTTGCCAGTGCCGCCCTTGGGGATCGCAGCGGAGATGATCATGGGGCCTCTTTCCGGCGTGGGCTCCCTGTGTCCATGTTAACAAGGACATAAGTCATCATGGACACAGGGAACGATATCACGGTCAAAACATGGTGACATAGTCAACGGGGAAGACTGGTTTGGCAACCCAGGCGCGCACCGATAAGGGCTCGTTCAGGGTGCAGTCACCAACGCGGCGGTTGCCATCTTCATGCGAGGAATGATCTGCCGGGCTGACCGGAGTGCAGACCGCCCTGATGTTTCCATGTTAACATGGAAACAAGTCTTCAACGCCACATCACAACAAATCACGATGGAGACATTGCGACGCTTGAGTCGGGCTGTGCCGTCGACAACTGCGCTGGTGAGAAAACACGCCCTCAATCATTTCTGCTTCTTCCTGGCAGGATAGCCTATTTTGTGATACACACAAAATAGGCGGCGCAGCCCTGGCGGGCCTTAGCGCCCGCAACGGGCTTGAGAGATGGATGCAGACGCCCAGAAAGCCGCGGTGAAGAGTGCGTCACGACGCTATGGCGAGGTGACGCACATCCGGTTTTCGGCTGACGAGCTGGCCAGCCTCAAAGCCATTGCGGAGCGGGACGGCGTGACCGTCAGCGAAGTCGTGCGGCGTCTTGTGCGGGCAGAGGCCGGGCATCTGCCTATCGCGTCAGAGGCGTTGCGGCCGGCGATCGTGGAGATGACTGATCAGCTGCGGCGCGTCGGCGTCAATTTCAATCAAGCCGTGCGTGCCATGAACGACGGCCGCATTCCTTCTGACGAGAATCTTGAGCAGGCGCTGATCGCCGTGGGAGACCTGGTGCGGCATTTTCGCGAGGAACTGAAGGCGATGACTGGCGGGTCACGCAAGGCGAGGGAGGCCAGGCCATGAGCGGTCGTCTTGCTGGCTACGCGGCCGAAATCGAACGCTATCTGCGGGGCGAGTCGGGAGCGAAGCGCGAGGACCTGGACAACGACGAGTCTCTGACGAGCGCCCGACGCGAGGCCGGTGAATTCCAGGCGATGAACAGTCATGAGCGGGCCGGCGGCGGCGGACGCCTCGGGCAAGGACAAGCAGGCTCGATGGGAGGTGGCGGCAGGAACGCCCCTCGTTCGTCGCCGGGAGGGACAGGAGTGGCGGGGAGCTCCATGTCGAGCAGGGCACCGAAGTCCACTGCTGCTGCGAGTTTGCCCAGGGCCGCTAGCGCCCCGATCATGGTCTATGGCGCCACGCTCGCCGGTTTCCGGCCGGAAGAGGAGGAGGAAGACTGGAAGCGGCGCGGCGGCGGCGGCCGTGGTACCGATCGCGCGAGCGCTACAGGACGAGCGGCGCGGGCGGGCTATCGGGCGCGCGCCGTGGCGGCACGGGCAGGCTATGCGGCGGGTGCGCAGCCTGCCGTGTTTAAGGTCATGCCCAATCCTCCGTCGACCAAGGAAGCCGCCGCCCGGCTGCTCAATTACATCGGTAAGCGCGACGACGAAAAAGGCGAGAAACACGACATCGAGATTTTCGACGAGGATGGGCAGGTGCTTGCGACAGGTGCCGCACGAAAGGCGTTCCTGGAGACGTTTTGCGAAACGTTCGAACCGCCCTTGGAAAATACCAATTTTATCGAAGCTCGTTTCGACCTCGCCGGCGAGGTCAGCGATGCCGCCTTGAGCGAGGCGTTGAACAAGGCCTTCGGTGCAAAACCGTTCCTCTATGCGCAGGATGGACAGACGGTGCAGGTATACGCGCACACCGATGAGCGGGCCGGACCGCTCGCCAAGGTGCTGGCCGGCGGTCGGGAAAATTCGCGCAGCAAGGCGCTCGACAAGATCGAGGCGCGCTTGTCCGAAGCAATGGGCGCGGCGGGGCTGGTAGCCAAGGCAGAGGTAACGGCGGCCGTGAGCCGTGAACCTAAAGCGAAATATTTCCTGCAGAAGTTCATCCGCACCAACAGCCACGTCCGCCACGCAAATGGCGAGCCCGTGCCTGGGGTGAAGAGTTCCACCAAGGCTGCGGCTGCGGTGTACGAACAATGGCGCCCGCAGTTTTCGGGGCGTGAACGCCGCAATGCCTATCACCTGCTTTTCTCGGCAAGAGCCGGCACCGATGCCAACGCCGTCATGGCCGCGGCGCGCGGCGTGCTCGAGGAGCGAGCGCCAGGATACAAGTTCGTCCTGGCGCATCACAACGACACCAAGCACGTCCATATCCATGCAATGGTGCAGGCACGGTCAGCCGACGGCGAGCGCCTGAAATTCTACAAGCCGGATCTCGCAGCCTGGCGCGAGACCTTTGCGGAAAAAGCACGCGAGAACGGCATTGCGATGGTGGCGACGCGGCGCATGGACCATGCGATGACGCGTCCGTTCACGAAGGAGCATGCCGGGGCTTATAGCCGCGCCCAGAGCGATCCGCGCTATCAGGTCAGCGCCAGGACGATCGAGCGAGTGGAGGCCAAGCGGCAACGCCGTTTGGATGGACAATCCCTAGTCGTGAACGGCGATGCAATCGCTGCCGCATGGCAAAAGACTGTGACGACGATGCGGACCGCGGGCATAGTCGGTCAGGCTCTCACGGCAGCGGAGTCGATCGGCAACAATTTTCTGCGGTTCCGTCGCGATCGGACAGGGGAGGGACAGCAGCCAGGTCCTGCCGCGGGTCGCGGAGCTGATCAATCGGGGCAAAAGTCTTTCCTGTCCCATCCCGGTATGAGAGAATTGAATGCACTGATAGGAGATTTGGACATGGCGCAGACCCCCTTGGAAATGCGGCGTCAGATGGCCCGCGTCAATCAGGCTCTGGACAACATGCGCGAGACGCTGCCGCCGGCGCATCAAGGACAGTTCGAACAGTATCGTGAAGAGGTGAACGACAAGATGCACGACCGTCTCGCGCGGCTGCAATTCGAGCGGCAGCAGCGTCGTGGTGGTGGCGGTGGCGAGCCGATCCCCGAGCGCGAGCCGCGAGGGCGAGACCTTCCAACTCGGGACGATCCCCGCGAGCCGGAGCAGCCGCGCACCGGCACCGAGCAGGAGAAGGTGGCAGCCAAGCAGAAGGACGCCAACAAACAGAAGGCACGGCAGTCGGAAGAGCAGGACCGCAAGACCCAGCGCTCAAATGATAACGATTACGAGCGCTGAGCCGAGCTCACTGCCGCCTGCGGCTAAAGAGACCGAGAGTGTTAGTGACCTCATGTGCCGAGGCCCATTTGGCGCCTACGAGGTTCAGGATGATGGCCACGCAGATCTCACGCCGCGCATGATCTTGAAATCTGCTTCGTGCCGCATTGCTGGATGGACTGAAGCTAAGGCTGGGACAGGCTGGTTTCAGGTCGGTCCAGGTAACCGCAGCGCCATAGGATCGATCGGTGACGGGCTCAAAGCCCGGTCGTAAGTTTGCTGATGGGTTAGGGTCCGGACTCATAACCGTCGGTCGACTGCGCTGGCGGCTCTGGTTGCCGTTAGTCGCGGGCGCTGAGCGGGGCTCGATAGGATCAACCGAACCTGCGATACTCAAGGCAATCTATTGGAGTGATGATGCGCATCGTAACCCGTCTCACTGATCGGCTTAAACTGCAGCATCCGATCATCAGCGCGTATCGGGCGGGGAACTCGCAGGTGCGGTCAGTTCAGCCGGAGGGCTTGGGCTTATCGGCGGCGGCTATGGCGACGCTGATTGGCTGACGCGAGAGTTCGAGCGATCTGGCAACCGACCTGTCGGCTGCGGCTTCATAACTTGGTCACTCGCCAGGAACCCGCGCCTACTCGATAAGGCCCTGGAGCGGCGACCAAGTGCGATTTTCCTATCCTTTGGCGACCCGGCGCCTTTTTCGCCGGCAATACGGGCCGCCGGGGTCCCCTTGATCTGCCAGGTCCAGAGCCTCGACGACGCGCGCCGCGCTCTTGATGCCGGAGCCGACATTGTCGTCGCCCAAGGCGCGGAAGCCGGCGGTCACGGTGAGAAGCGAGCGACATTCACATTTGTTCCGGAGGTCGCGAACTTGGTACGGCGACGGGCGCCGGACACGCTCATCTGCGCGGCCGGCGGCATCGCCGATGGTCGTGGGCTTGCAGCGGCGCTGATGCTTGGCGCTGATGGCGTCGTGATGGGATCACGTTTCTGGGCCTCGTTGGAGGCTCTCGTTCATCCAAATCTGCACCAGGCTGCCCTTGCCGCGACCGGAGACGACACGGTTCGAACCTCGGTGATGGACCTAGCGCGCCGCCTGGATTGGCCATCGCGGTTTTCACTGCGCGTTCGGAAGAATGCTTTTACGGAAGCCTGGCACGGCAATGAGGCCCATCTCCTCGCCGACATTGACGCGCAGTCCGCTGCCTACCGCGAAGCGTGGGCAAGCGGCGATCCCACGATAGCCGCGATCATGATTGGTGAGGCCGCCGGCCTCATCCACGACATCGAGCCGGCGAGTGACATACTCCTTCGCACCGTTTCTGAAGCGATCACCCTGCTTCAGGGCGCAAGTTCGCTTCTGTTTGTCGAGGACAACTGTCACAGCCAGTAACCGACCGTAGCGGCGAGGCAGACGGCAGCGAGGAAGTTAGTGGCCGATCGATCGTAGCTGGTGGCAATGCGGCGGAAATCCTTGAGCCGTCCAAACATGGCGTTGCGATCACGGTAGAGGAAGGGGAGAAGCAGTTCTTCCAGCGCCGGTTGGCTTTCGACGGAATGTTCGGCATCGCCCCTTTAGCCTCGACCTTGTGGCGAATGGCATTGGTGTCATAGCCCTTGTCGGCGTGCAGGATCGGGCTCTCGGGCATCTGCTCCAGAAGCAAATCTCCGGCGCTGCAATCGGCGACCTGGCCACCGGTCAAGAGGAAAGCGATCGGGCGGCACAGGCCATCGGTCAGGGCGTGGATCTTCGTGGTTCGCCCACCGCGCGACCGGCCGATCGCCTGATTTTGCTCCCCCCTTTGCCGCCAGAAGCGCAGCGATGCGCCTTCACGGCCGAAGAGTCGATCAGGACCTCAGCCGGAGGACCGCCAGCCGAGGCCAGGGCGTGGAAGATGTCGACCCAAACGCCTTTGGCAGCCCATCGGACAAAGCGATTGTAGAGCGTCTTTCTCGGCCCGTAGACTTGCGGGGCATCGACCCAGCGGCCGCCGGACTTGAGGACATGGACGATGCCGCCAATCGCTCGGCGGTCATCGATTCTTGGCTTGCCGCGCGTGTCGGTTGGCAGCAGCGCCTGCGGCCGCGAAACCTGCTCCCTCCGTCAGCCAGAAATAATCGCGATTCATCTGTGGCCTCCCTTTGGAGACCGTGACTCATAAAATCACCGTCAGTGGAATCCCTTGATGGGTCCGGATCCTAGCCTGAAAAATTCATGGGGGTTGGTGGATGTGGCGCAAGCCGTTGAAATGACGTAGGATTTGGTTGCTTAAGCCGATCCGAACCATTTCCCGGAGACCACACCCACCATGAACGATCTTGCGCTGCCGCTGAGCGGTTTGTCA
>NZ_JAMYQL010000073.1:0-6895 GCF_040320865.1 Mesorhizobium sp. M0598
CATAGAAATTGACACTGCAAGCTCCTCGGCTCCTTGCTTCAGTGTCAGTATGTCTCGCTCATCACCTCAAGCCGCGCCAGATGGGGTCAGCTTGGCGCTTACGGTATGGGCTTTCCCCGCAGCAATTGTTCACTTGGCGTCGGGCTGCTCGCCGGCCGAGGGGGGAGGCAGCAATATTGGAATCCATGTTCGTGCCGGCGGTGGTGACGGCAGCGCCTCCGAAGCCTGCGGCGAAGCATCGGCCACCGCCAAGAAAGCGGGAGCCGGCTCGAGACGCTGGTGTGATCGAGCTCGAGATCGACGGCATCGCAATGCGGGTGGGTCGTGGGGCGGATTCGAAGACGGTTGCAGCGGTGATCCGTGCGCTGAGGGCAACGTCGTGATCGGGCCAACGGGAGCGGTCAAGGTCATGGTGGCGACGAAGCCGGTCGACTTCCGCAAGGGAGCGGAAGGTCTGGCAGCGCTCGTGCGCGAGGCGATGGGCGCGGATCCATTCTCGGGCGCGGTCTACGTGTTCCGGGCCAAGCGGGCCGACCGGATCAAGCTCGTCTACTTCGACGGCACGGGCGTATGCTTGTTCGCCAAGCGGCTGGAGGATGGCAAGTTCTGCTGGCCGGGCATTACCGATGGTGTCGTGCGACTGACGGCGGCACAGTTGCAGGCACTCCTGGAAGGCCTCGACTGGCGGCGGGTGCACGAAACGCGCGAGATGCGTGTTCCAACGACGGCGAGCTGACCATCGGATTATTGCCAAATCACTGGAATCCATGCTTGAATCCGCTTCGTGACTGACGCGGCCGCTGCCCTACCCGACGATCCTCATGCGCTTCAGGCGATGCTTCTGGCCGCGCGTGCGGAGAATGAGAGGCTCCGCCAAATCATCAAGGAGTTGCAGCGCCATCGCTTCGGGCGAAGGGCGGAGAGCCTGCCCGAGGACCAGCTTCTTCTGGGCCTGGAGGAAGCCGAGCAGGTAGAGGCGGAGGGCTTCGCCAGCGCGGAAGCCGCGGACCCCTCAAAGCGTGATGCCAGGGCTCGTAAGCGTCGCGCCAACCGCGGCTCGTTGCCCGCCCATCTGTCGCGCGTCGAGCAGGTAATCGACATCGCCGACAAGATCTGCCCGTGCTGCCAAGGCCAGCTGCATGTTATGGGCGAGGACGTCTCCGAGCGTCTCGACATCGTGCCCGCCCAGTTCCGGGTGATTGTCACCCGTCGACCGAAGTATGCGTGTCGGGCCTGCGAAGAGGTGGTCGTGCAGGCGCCAGCGCCGGCACGTCTCGTCGAAGGCGGCATTCCTACAGAGGCCACGGTGGCTCATGTTCTGGTGTCGAAGTATGCCGACCACCTTCCCCTATATCGTCAGGCCCAGATCTACGCCCGCCAGGGCGTCAATCTCGACCGTTCGACACTCGCCGACTGGGTGGGCAAGGCAGCTTTCCTGCTTCGCCCTGTGCATGAGCGGCTGTTCGAGCGGCTGAAGGCTTCAGACAAGCTCTTCGCGGACGAGACCACTGCGCCTGTGCTTGATCCGGGCCGGGGGCGGACCAAAACGGGGCAGTTGTTCGCCTATGCCCGAGACGACCGACCTTGGGGCGGAATGGACCTACCCCGGCGTCGCCTATCTCTACGCTCCGGACCGCAAGGCCGAACAGCCGATCCGGCATCTTCAGGGCTTTGTCGGAACCCTGCAGGTCGACGGATACGCGGGTTACAAGGCGCTGGCCGAACGCAACGCCGTGAGCTTGGCCTTTTGCTGGTCGCACGTGCGTCGCCGCTTCTATGAGCTCGCGCAGTCCGGCCCCGCGCCGATCGCGACGGAGGCGCTCGCCCGCATCGCCCAACTCTACCACGTTGAGAGCGATATCCGCGGTCGTTCCGCCGACGAACGCCGCGCCGTCCGGCAGGAGAGAAGCCGTCCCGTAATCAATGCCCTTGAGCCGTGGCTTAGGCAGCAACTCACCCTTATCAGCCAGAAGACCAAGCTGGCGGAAGCCATCCGCTACGCGCTCTCGCGCTGGCAAGGTCTGACAAGATTCCTCGACAACGGTACGATCGAGATCGACTCCAACGTCGTCGAGCGCGCCATCCGTCCCATTGCGCTGAACCGCAAGAATGCGCTCTTCGCCGGCTCCGACGGCGGCGCCGAGCATTGGGCAACGATCGCTTCGCTGATCGAGACATGCAAGCTCAACGGCGTCGAGCCTCACACCTACCTCGCTGACGTGATCGCCCGGATCGTCGCCGGCCATCCACAAAGCCAGATCGACGATCTGCTGCCTTGGGCCTACAGACCTATGCCGCTCAAGGCCGTGGCCTGAGAACAGCGGTTACTCCACTCCTGTCGTTGCGAGAGTCGCAGGCGGCCACTGCTGTCTCTACCTCGTGGAAAATGTCCGCGACGGCAGGCCGTTCGCCAGCGCACGCCTTACCGAGCCATGCTTAGATCTGGAACACCACCGCAAACCTCAGGGTACCTGACAACATCACAACATCACGCCGATCTTGCTGCCGTCGCGGGCGCGGAGTTGAACCCGGTCGAGACCGTCTGGCAATACCTGCGCCAGAACTGGCTCTCCAACCGTGTCTTCGACAGCTATGAGGCTATCATCAACGCCCCATGCGAGGTTTGGTGGAAACTGCTCCAACTGCTCACGGCCCACCATCACTTCAATCGGAATGTAGGAGTAAGCCCATATCGGTCAAATCCCATGACTCTTTGTATTAGCCGTGAACGGCATCCAGAAATTGTCCAAAGTCATAGGTATTGCCTGCCTGGGAAGCATTAATGGTCAGAACCTATTCTTAGGAGTTGTTGCTTAGTCCAACGACTTGATAACACTATATATATGACCACGAAGATAGTCTACTGCGGCGGAATTGCACTCAGCGCACAGGCTTAGAAGCTCGCGATGCTCCTTGTCAGCAGCATGAATCCGACCAGATGCTACAAGGGGTACTCGAACGAGGTGGCTGGAGCGTAGGTGCGTTTTTTCAACAATCGACAATGTTTCTGAACGGTTAGAAGGAATGTATAGGCATCTATGGAACTTCCAATTCATCTCTCCGCGTTTAGGATTGTCGTGACTGGTCGTCTCAAGTTCATCGAGAGTCTCCTCTGCGGCCGATAGGTCTGATTTCTTATAACGTGACAATGCATGTGATAGAATATCGCACTCTAATAGAATCCGGAGGTCTAGCAGTTCGATAACTGTCTCGCGCTTCGCTGAAATGGCGACGGCGCCTTTATGCGTTCTGAAGGAGACCAGTCCTTGCGCCTCCAATTCTCGGAGCGCCTCGCGAACTGGCACTCGGCTCACCTCATAATCTTCTGCGATAGTCTCCTGCACGAGGGAGTCGCCTTCCCGGATTTCACCGCTAAGAATGCGCTCTCGCAATGCCTCAACGAGCATTTCAGGTACACTTTGTCGTCTGATTGGAATTTTTGCTTTCGGCTTGATGGAATCTGCCAACTCTCAGTCCCTCTTCGTGGATGCTTTTGGTTCGAATGGGTATCACATCGTTTGAATTGTAAATAAGTGGTGACCTGACTCCATGTTGTATCAAGGGGGGGCCGACCTCCACTGGGCCATTACCACCAAGGCGGTAGTCACTGCTGGAGCTGGCTTGCCTCTCAGCATTGCAGGCGCTCTCCCAACGATGATCGCCCGAGCAATTCAAACGGGGGATCTCTTCAACGGCCTCCGTGTGCTGCTGTCTCCTTTGCGAGCGGAATAAACCATGTTGATGGCGCACCGTTCTCGATGGCGGCGAGCGGGTAAGATTTGTTTCCTTTCGCAATGACCACGTTGCAGCCCGCGTCCATGGCTATCCTTGCTGCCATCAACTTTGTCACCATGCCCCCCGAACCATAGCGCCCGGGGGAAAGGCCGGCCATGGTTTCTATCTCCGGGGTAATGCACCGCACCTCTGGGATGATACGAGCCAACGGGTTGTCGTGTGGATCTTCGGTGAAGAGGCCATCTACATCGGAGAGCAGAATGAGAATGTCGGCCTTCGCAATTTGCGCGACCCGTGCCGCCAGCCGATCATTGTCGCCAAGACAGATCTCGGCCGTTGCGGTCGCGTCGTTCTCGTTGATGACGGGTACAGCGCCAACTTTGAGAACTTGTTGAAACGCTGACCGCGCATTGAGGCGGCACCCCTGGCTGTCTAGATCTGCGCTGGTCAATAACACCTGCCCTAGGCCAAATCCATGGCGCTTCAAACTCTGTTCATAAGCAAGCATCAGTCTAACCTGACCAATCGCAGCGGCTGCTTGCTTCTCCTCAATTCGCAAAGATCTATCCAACTGCCTGAAGTGAGGTGATCCAAGTGCGACAGCACCGGAGGTGACGATGATCACCTGTTGGCCGCGTGCGAAAAGTCGTGCGACATCCTTTATCAACGTTTCAAGCCAAGGACCGCGCACCTCTCCGGTCTCTATATCGGCAACGACTGCGGAGCCAATCTTCACGATCAACCGGCGAGCCGAAAGCAATTGATCCCTCCTCGTCACAAGACATTTCTCTCTAATCTCTTCTTGCATTCTACAGCGTTCAGTTGCGCGAGCGGTCAGGAACAAAGTTCGGCATCTCGTCGACTTGCGTCTCTCTCGCTCTCAATTGCATCAAGTGCGGGCGGCGATTACCTACCAATCTGACGCCGCGCTGCCCCTGGTGCGGAAAGTTGAGGGCCGCTGATGATTTCTATTCGCCAGGGGTCGGAAATGGTGCGATCGACCAATCGATTAGATCAACGGCACGCTGAAGTGTCGCTTCGGTTAGAGCGCGGCTAGGTGAGGCGGCGATAAGATGTCCGATCCAGTCCCGGTGATCGCCTTTCCTGACGATCGGCGTATTGGGTCCAATATAGAATTCAACCTCGGCGACGCCTGGTACAGCAGTTGCCCGATTGTCGCCGTCGATCCAATCGAGGGTGCCATCGCGATCAGGAACCAGGATTCGCGCAGCCGCAACCTGCGAATGCCTTTTACGCAGGCTCCATTCCTCGCCGATGACAAGCTTGATGTGCTCGGTGACGAGATCGAGCCCGTAAGTCAGCTGAACCAGTTGAGGACCGGGCGCGCCACCAAGACGCGGATTAACTTCAATGACGACCGGGCCACGCCTCGTCCACCGGAATTCTATGCAGGTTGGCCCCCAACCAAGGCCGAGAGCGCGCAAACAGCTCAGCGAGGCATCGACTATCCGCTCTTGCTCTTCATCATTCAGTAAGGCCGGTAGTGTGAATTCACGAAACACGAAATACGGTTCGGGGCCGAACTCACCGGCGCAAATCCCGATGACCTCATCTCCCATTATCTCGGTGCTATAGTATGGGCCCTGTGCGAATTCTTCGACCAGTATTCGCGGCGAAGATTGCCAACTGTGCTTCCCGCCCAACAGATAGGTCGTGTGTTCGGCCAACTCATCGACGTTGCGGCATAATCGGACACCGGTGCTACCGACGCCTACTGCTGGCTTAAGAATTACCGGGAGCCCAATTTCAGCGGCACAGCTTTCTATGTCCACCGCATTCGTTGCCAAGCGATAAAACGGTATTGGAACGCCGGCCTCCGCGAGGAGCTGACGTTGGGTGAATTTGTCGCAACATTGTTCAATCGATGTAGGGTTTGGTCCCGGCAGATCGAAATACCGGCAGAGCTTGCCGACTGTCGCATAGACCGACTCCTTGGCACACGTAATTCCGGCAATGTCATTGGTCGTACCCAGCCGGGAACATTCGCCGATCAAGGCATCGAGATCGTCTGTATCGATACGGATCGCCTCAGCCCCTTCCGCCGCAATATAGTCGTACTGAGCTGGATCAGCCGACAGGGTAATCGGATGTAGGCCAAGACGCTGGGCCGCCTGGATGTACAACCGACCTGTCCTTGAGCCTTCAACCAGGATAAGCACTCTTTTGGCCATTAGCTCTTGCTCCCGAGTTGTATGCCGTGCCTCAGTCCAAACGGAGTCGACGTCAGGCTTTTGACGCGCCTAGTCTCAGACCTGTCGCGAAAATATCATCGTCGGCGATTTGCGGTCGTGAAGTTGTGTGAATTTATTGTAAACAGCGGTTAATACGGCGTGCTGGATCCTGGGCGAAAACGATGGCAGTGTTGGCTGACACAACCCTGCGGCCGCTCTTGCCGGCATGGGCCGGTACCTTCCTCGTGAAGTGGACCCGCTCCTATGCCATGTCGCGCACTGCACTTTGCTAACGACTGCCCTTATGCCTTCCTGGGTTTGATGCCGCGCAGGCCGCGAGGTGTCACCTTGCGATGAACTCCGTCCAGTTCGGCTCGGCCTCGCGCCGGCCGTCCGCATTGACGCCGACGGGCGAGGATGACGGCGACCGAGACGATCCGCCGATCCGCCAGCCGCGGCGGCCCTTCAGGTAGGTGGCGTCGAGCATCAAGTATGGGCCCAATAGCCCTCTCGACCGCTCGAGGAAGGCGTCGATCTCCTCGTGCAGCCGACAGACCTGGCTCTTGGAGATGCCACTCATCCCCCTTGGCCTTGACCATTGACCAGGTCGTCAACCGAATATGTCGAGATGCCTTGCACGTAAGCTTCCTCGAAACGGCGGTCAGTGCCTTCTCGTTCTCTCCTTCCGAAATGGGTCGGCTTCAACAACCAAACCCGACGGAAAGTGCCGATATTCACGACACGCCGCTCACTTGCCACCAACGGCGCGCTCGCGCGCGCACCACCAGTGACCTGCCACTGAATTTTCATCCGGCTGCAGTTAGAGCCTCGGCGGGTTTTACGCCGTATGGCGCGGGTTGAGCAACGGGTGATCGGCGGAGCTGGTCGGGGTTGCGCAGCCGATCGTCCGTTGCGGTGAGATTGGCGGCATAAGCCGCAGGCGTGATGTATCCGAGCGCCGAATGTGG
>NZ_JAMYQL010000074.1:0-6333 GCF_040320865.1 Mesorhizobium sp. M0598
CCTAGTCCCGGTCGTTCGGGCTGGGGGGCGCTTTTATGTTATAAAGTCAACGGGTGTAGACCCCCGCCCATCCCCGACTAATTCGTCAGGTTCCGTGCCCGCCCGCCCCCCCGAATGGGGCGGCCGGCTTTTTGCATTTTCCCTCGCATTCTGTACGATCTTTCTTTCGCGACAGGGCGGCTCGATCCGGCGCTGCCCGACCAAGATGCGCGTTAGGAATGGGAGATGGTGTCATGCTTGCCAAGGTCCTGACACAAGCGGCAGTCCTGACAGCCGGGGCGCTTTTGTTTGCCGCGACGGCCTACGCGCGGCCGGACAGCCGCGCGATGACGTGCGAACAGACACAGCTTCTGATCCAGAGGCATCGCTCGGTGGTGCTGACCACCGGCCAGAACACCTACGACCGATACGTCCGCCAATTCGGCAATGAATGCGACTGGCCGCAGGTGCCGCGCGCCGCTTATATCAAGACGCGTGACGGTCAATGTCCGGTCTATCGCTGCCAGGATCCGGTCTTCGACCTCCCGGACTGAAAGCAAGGGTTTTTCATCCGGCCGCCGATGCAGAATGCGGAAGGCGGTGGCTCATTCCTCGTCGAAAGCACCACGTTCCCGTTCGAGATCGCGCGAAATGACGCGTTCATCGGTGTCGTCCGGCAAGGCCTCGTCGCTTTCCTGGTAAGCGTTATCGTCGTCCTCCTCCGGCAGTTCGCCGCTTTTCTCGACGTCATAGCGAATATCGCCGTTTTGCGGCACGCCGTTAGGGAGGATTCTCCCGCTCCGGATGGCATCCCAGTCCTGCTGCTGGATCGTCGGGCTCTCCGTCTCGTCGTCGGTTCGTTCTTTCCTGCGCGGTTCCATCGCCGGTTCTCCATAATGTCAGCGGCCCTGAATTGGCTCAGTGGTTGAACTCATAAGTCTGGCGGCCGGTTCCGTGCCGCTGCGGTCCGGGCGCATTGCCGCACGACGGAACCAATCGCGCCTGCCCGCCTTCACATTCAGAAGATACTGGCGCGAAAGGAGCTCGATATGAGACCGCTCATTTTCTTGCCGTATATGCTAGGTGCGCTGCTGCTGGCGGTGCCGGCGGCCGCGCAGCCGGGCGAACAGGCGCAATCCGACCGCTGCAAAGTCGAGCTGCCGGATCAGAACAGCGAGCAGCAGAAGCCGGCCGGCAACAATTTGTCCGATACGCTCGAGCCATGCGGTGGGGTCCTGAAGCCCCCGCCAACGGGCGATCAGGGCATGGCGGCGCCACCGCCGGACGAGGGCAGGACCCCGGTGATCAAGCCCGGCGAGGTGCCGCCACAGCCGCCAAAGCAGTAGCAGCGACGAGCGGCAACTTCGCGCCGCTTGCGCCGGCAGGTTTGTTGCACTCGCTTAGGAACATTAGCTTGTCCTAAATGTTATTTCAGACGCAGTAGATATCACCCCCCTCCGGTATCGCTGCTGATCGGGAAACCGATCGGCCCGCGTCTTGCGACGCGGGCCACCGCAGTTCATTCGCAGTCCATTCGCCGCACCGCACGGGCACTTCACCGCTGTTCGATTAGCCGCCACTTACGGAACAACAAGGTGGCGTGGGCGTTTGCCTAGAGGGTTCGCCGCTTCGACCGGAATGCCGCGTCGCAATTGTAAGGGCGAGGCCCGTAACAACAGGAGTAGACGATGAAAATCCACCTTGTTCCTGCTGCGGCGGGATTGGCGTTGCTTGCCGGCGTCGGCGTGGCCACCGCGGACCAGGTGATTGTCACGCCCGAACAGCAGACGGTCATCCGCGAATACGTCCACAAGCACCCGCTTGCGTCGATCAGTCTTCTGGGGGTGGAGCTCAATATCGGTTCCACGTTGCCCGATACGGTCGAGCTGCAACCGATCGATGTTCCAGACGTGCGGTACAGATACGTCGTCGTCGGCAATCGCACCGTGCTCGTCGACCCAGGCACCCGCAAGATCGTGCAGGTCATCGAGTGATCGGCGTTGCCAAACCGCGAACCGGGTTTGGAAAGGTCACGGTCTAATAACCAAATCAGAGCTCCATCCCGAGCGATCGGGATGGAGCCCTTATCGTCTCGAAACAAGGAAAGGAGCCATTCCCATGCTGCCGCATGTCGAGCCGGTCAACGTGGCCGCCGCCGTCGACAAACTGCTTGCTGAACGAGGCGATGGCCTGCTGTCGATGAAGGCGGCGATAGCACTGTTGCGCGAACGCACCGGAACCGAGCGCTCGGACGCGGACCTTGAAGGGCTGATCATCAAGAAGGCGGCGCTCCTCGGCGTTGCTGTCCTGTGTGACAGAGAGGTTCAATAACGGTGTTGCCTGCCGCTCATGACGCGGGTCGAAATTTCAGCTAGAACAAGGTTGCTTACGCATGAACCGAGCCGACGGAGGTATCAGTGACGGACAGGCAGGAACGGATTCGCCAGCGGGCACACGCGATCTGGGAACAGGCAGGCAGGCCCGATGGGGCACATCAGCAGCATTGGGATCAGGCTACCGCCGAAATCGACGCGGAAACCGCCGCGCCGGGGACCGCCAGCCGACCGAAGCCGAAAGCACGCCAGCCTAAGCCGGCCGCCGCCAAGGAGGAAACCAAATCCAAGGCGCGACCACGCAAAGCGTGAACTCGAGCGGATTTGATTCCATCGCTGGATCTCGCCGTTCGGTTGGACGGGACCAGTCCTAACCGGTCCCGCTGCCGTAAGCCCACCCGCGATTGTAAACCCGATTGTCGCGGCTAACTACTTACCGCAATTGTTGTCGTTGACAGTCGGTGAAACCGTCCCGGCAGGCTTGTTGGACGCATCGGGTTGAGCTCCTTGCGGGGTTGCAGGGCAGTTTTCATCCGCATTGGAGTTCGTGGCACCCGTCGTACCCGTCGTGCTGCTGGTCGTGCCAGGGTCAATACCGTTCGGCTTGGGCTGGACGACGATGCTCTTCTCGCTGCCAGGCGCATTGTTGTCCGAGCCGGCGTTCTGGGCCATCGCCGCGGTCGCCAGACCGGCTGCAAGTATGGAGGCTGTCAGGATTTTCGTAAGCATGCTGATCTCCATCATTCGGTTATCATCATGTGGCGACTACGGAGAAAACAACCCGGGTGATGGAAGGTTCCTGCAAAAATGACGCAGCACGGTGAAGCAAACCCGCGCAGCGCGGACCTTCTCGGTCCATTGTTCTATTGCCGTATGTAGGTTTGATGTTGTGGTTTGCAGATTAGGAATTCGCCTTCTTTTGGCCGCCGACCGTCGCGACGTTCATCTGTTACGGCGCCGTCAGCTCACACTCGCATCGCTTCAATCGGTAGAGGCCATCCCAAAGTAAAACTTTCGGAAAATTTCACTACAAATTTCACGCGGCTGTTCTTTGAAAATATACCATGGAGCCAGCGAGTTGATCGGCAAAGAAACCGATTATATCCTTGCAAATTAGTAGGTATGCAACCGGCGATCTCGCGGGCTGTTCAGCGCAACTACAGCAAGGAGAGTGTTATGACCACCATAATCAAAACAATCACCGATGCGGTGGCAGGCGGCGCAGTTATTTTCATGCTCTCGATGCCCGTGAATGCGGCGGACGGAATTGCCGTTGGTGTTGGAACATCCATCGGCGGCAACGGCGGCATCAAAGCCGGCCTCGGCGCGACGGTTGGCGGTCGCGGCGGCATCAACACCGGTGCCGGCGCAACGGTTGGCGGCAGCGGCGGCATCAAGGCAGGCCTCGGTGCCTCGGTGGGCGGCAGCGGCGGCATCAACGCCGGTGTCGGCGCGACGGTTGGCGGTTCCAGTGGCATCGCCGCGGACGCCGGCGCATCGGTCGGGGGCAGAAGCGGCATCAACGGCGGTGCCGGCGCGACGATCGGCGGTCCCAGTGGCATCGCGGCGGGCGCCGGGGTAGGTATCGGCAGCGGCGTTAACGCAGGTGCCGGGGTCAGGGTCGGCAGTGGCATCAATGTCGGCGCCGGTGTCGGGATCGGTGGTGGAAGCAATCCGTCCAACCCGGGCAGCCCGTCCAATCCCAGCAATCCCAACAATCCCAGCTTGCCCCAGGTCGTTGCCGACATGTCGGGCGACAAGTTGGCCAGGATGAAGAAGCGCTGCGTTGACGTGCTCAGCAGCGCAGGCACTTACGACAGCGATCTGCGCCAATTGTGCCTGCTGATCGCCCGCCGCTAAGGCGAATACATCGGAAGAAATGTCGGACCGGGCCGAGAGGCCTTCGTCCACCAAACCTCCTGCAGTCCAAAGCCCGCCATTGCGGCGGGCTTTTTTGCCGAGCACGTGGCGGCAGCATGGCGGGGGCTCACACGAGCACGCGCCTCAGTGTGTTTGACGGCCAGGATCCGGCGAAGCGGACGCTCCGTCTTCCAAGGCGTCCCAGCCCACGGCGGGGCTGCTTTGCATCAGCTGAGGGCACGCAAACTCCGCCAGATCGGTTTCCGCGAAGCCGTCGAACTCGATAGCCGCCCCGTAGAGCTGGGCTGCTTGCATGACGAGCCATTCGATGTCTTCGCGCGCAACATTCTCGGCGAGGTTCTGCAGTCGCGCGGCTTCGGCGACAGCAGTCAGATTGATGGCAATCCCGGACCGCAATGTAGCCCGAACTCGGGAACTGACGTCTTCGTGCAGGCGAACCGAAAATCCGTAGCGCATGGAAAAACCTTCCCTTCAGGAGCGGTTTGTCCCTCGTGTTCCACGATGCGCCCAGGATTCGCGACTGGCAAGCGAAATTCCTTAAAACTCGTTTTATGTCAAATAGTTAGCGTATTTTGTTGATTGCCCATTTGATGCTTGTTCCGCTTCATCGGACTTCTGCATGACTCGCTGATCTGAAGGCCTTGACGCATTCTGCTCACGTACCTAACTATACAGAAAATTAGGAACATACTAACTCAGCTGCATTTAGGCTGGTATGACTGGAGGCCCGAGATGTCCGAACTGGAACGCCCGGAACGATTGCAGATCATGCTGACCGCCGATGAACTGGCGGCGTTGGAGAACTGGCGCTTCGACAAGCGCATGCCGAGCCGGTCGGCCGCTGTACGGGAACTTTTGAGGCGAGGCCTCACAGCCGATGGTTTCCTGACGGCGGCGCATGGGACCAAGTCGCGCGACTTCGGCATCCTGCCGCATTCTGCAGATGGTGACGGGGCAGTCGAGGGGTCTTCCAGCAGCGAACAGTGACATCTCCAGCGACCCCGTTTGCCCGCCGCACCTCGTATGGCCTTCATGGCCTCTGGGTACCATCAAGCAGCTTGGTCTATCTGTGTGGCCCTCCGCGGTCGGTTGACAGAGCTGGCGTTGCAGATACATTGCACAGGACTATACAGGTGCAATGAACAGGTATGCCTATGGTCCGCCGCGTGGTCCCATCGTCTCCCGGTACGGGCAAGCCCGAACAGATCGCCACGGTTCTCGAACATGAAATCCGCTCCGGTGTTCTGGGCTTCGGCGACCGGTTGCAAAGCGAGAACGAGCTCGTCCAGCGTTTCTCCGTCAGCCGCAACACCGTTCGCAAGGGCCTCGAGGAACTGTCCAGCCGCGGGCTGATCACCACCAAGGTCGGCATCGGCTCTTTCGTCACCTTCGATGGCAAGCCCGTTGATGACTCAATCGGTTGGTCGCGGGCGCTCGCCAACGCCGGCGCAAATGCCGAGACGCGGACGCTGCGGCTCGAGGTGATCGAGGACCCCGATCTTGCCGCACTGCTTGGTATAGAAAACCCGTTTTTCATCGCTGTCGACCGGGTGCGCACCAATGCCAGCGACGGCCACGCCATCTCCATCGAGCGCAGCCGCCTGCCATTGTCACCCGAACTGGAGGACGTGCCGTTGCGCGGCCTGCGCGAAGGCTCACTCCACCAGACGCTGCGCGGCGCCGGCCTCATTCCCGACCATGGCGAGGAATGGGTCGGCATTGAAATGCTCAACGCCGACGATGCCGCAATCCTCGGCTGCCCGCAAGGCACGCCGTTCCTGCGTGGTCGCCGGTTAACCCGCGCCGCCGATGACCGGCCGATCGAATATGTGACCAGCCTGCTCAACCCGGCGCATTTTGCGCTGCATATGAGGTTCTGAGAGATGCCGGACGACACCGGGAGCATAACCGATCGGGCCATGGGAGCGCTTGTGGGCGGGGCACTGGGAGATGCGCTGGGAATGCCGACGCAGCTTTTGTCGCCGGCCCGGATTGCCGAACTCTACGGTCATGTCGAGGACTTCATTGCTCCTTTCCCCGACCATCCGGTGTCGAAGGGGCTTCCCGCTGGAACGATCACCGACGACACCGAACAGGCGCTTCTGCTTGGCCGTATCCTGGTCGAATCCGGTAACCGCTT
>NZ_JAMYQL010000075.1:0-6131 GCF_040320865.1 Mesorhizobium sp. M0598
TCGCCTTTACGAGCATGTGCGCCAGTTCGACGCGCAGCTGCAGGCGCGCGGCATTGCCTCGATGAAGCCGCCGAAGTCGCACACGCCGGCCATTGAGAACGGCAGCTACCAGTTCAGCCGGTCCAGGCAGATCTTGTCGGCCACCCAGTTGGTGCTGGGGACCTACAGCTACCTGCAGCGCAACGTGCTGGGGCAGCCGCTGGAGGCGCAACGCTGGTTTGCCGAGCGTGCCATCTTCGGCACCTACGAGGGCATTCATCATGAGCTCAAGGCCGACATCCGCGCCCTGTTGCACGAAGATCGGCCGGATGGCCAGACCCTCCATGAGCTCATCGCCAGGGCGGGGGAAGACAGCAAGGCCGCCAGGCATCCGGTGGCCCGCGAACTGGCCGCCTTGCTGGTGGCCGAGCTCCAGGCCTGGAACCAGCAGCTCAACAGCGAGCCGGCTCATGAGCAGTCGGACGTCAAGCAGCAGTTGGCGCGATCCGTGGCCTCAACCGGCGCGAAGCCTGCCGTCAGCGCCGACGCCGGCGTGCTCTTCCCGGAACTCAGCGAATCCTGTCCGGCAACCGCTGACGCCAGGGAGCGCATCGATTTCCTGCTCGGCCACTACAAGCCCCGCATCGATCCGCGGCCCGACGGCTACAACCCGGACGATCTGCGTGAAAGCGCCATCAATCTGTTGAGCGTCGGCATCAAGGTCGGCACGGACGCCTACAAGTCCGATACCGGTGCGCGGCTGTTCATGAAAAAAAGCGCCGAGCTGCAGCGGCTCCTGATGCAGACCCCGGGCTGGAAGTCGGTGCCCTATGTCAAGGAGCTGGCGGCAACGCTCCACCAGGGCCGGTTCGACGTCGATGGCAGCCTGGCGGATCTGAAGGACAACCCCACGCTGGCGGCCTCGGTCATGGAGGCCTCGATCATGCTCGCCGCCGAACAGCGCATCCTGCCCAGCCTCTTAGACGACGACCCCGCCAGCACGATCACGCTGAGCCGCGAGCAGGCCCTGGAGCGCGCCAGGCTCGAAGCCGCCCGCGCCGAAGCGCAAGAAAGAACGATCACCGCAACCGCGCATGCGGTTGCCGAGTTTTTGCGGCAGGCCGGCTTCGAGGTAAACATGCCGCATCTTGACCAACGGTTGCGCGGGCTGGACTCGATGGCCGACGAGCTCACCGGCCAGAGCGTGAGCGCGGCGCCGGAGGCCCAACTGGTCCCCAATGCCGTGCGCCATGTCTTCGAGATCCCGGAGGCGGCTTTTACGCGCGCCTTCAAGACGGCCACACTGGCCTTCCAGGAGCGGGACTGCAGCGAAGTGGAGACCACCAACTGGTTCAAGATGAGCACGCCGCAGTTCCTCGCCATCAGAACGGTGTTCAGCACCTCGCAGGACTATCGCTTCGAGGTCCAGTTCCATACGCCGGCCACCTACCTGACCAAACTCGCCAACCACGACCTCTACAAGCAGATTGACCGGCTGCGGCGGCACCCCGGGCCGGACGTTCCGCAAAAGGTCGACGAGCTCGTGCAGCGTGTGCAGGACAGATGCATGCAGGTCGCCATTCCCCCTGGTGCCCTGGAAATATCCCAATGGGGCTCGTCAGGACATAGCAGGTCGAGGGCGGCAGGGGTCTCCAGGTTGCCCACCGCCGAACGGCCAAGAAAACAGGCGGCCGCTCGCTCGCCGCAAGCCGGCGAGATCGTCGCGGCCCTCGGCACGCGGCCGGTGGTGCTCGTCGGCATGCCGGCGAGCGGCAAGTCGACCATCGGCCCCCAGCTTGCCAAGGAGCTGGGGGTGGAGTTTGTCGACATCGATAAGCTTATCGTCACCCAGCGCGGCAATATTAAGGATATGTTCGAGCGCCATGGCCAGCCGTACTTCAGGGAGCTGGAGGCTAGAGAGCTCGCCGAACAGCTGAAGAAAGGGCCCATGGTCATCGCAACCGGCGGCGGCGCCTTTGTCAAGCAGCACAATCGAGACCTGATCCGCGAGAAGGCGGTGTCGATCTGGCTCAATACCGACCTGCAAGAGATCGGCAGGCGCCTCGACCTGCAAGAGCGCCTCACGGGCGACACCGGCCGGCCGCTGCTGCAAGGCCCCGACAAAAAGCAGCAGCTCGAAAACATGTTAGAAGAGCGCGGGCCAGACTACCAACAGGCCGATATCAGGGTGGTCCCGCCCTTTAAAAAAGACAAGAAGAACGCCGGCACTTGCGTGAAGGAGCTCTACGCTTTCCTGTGCAGCAGGGAGAGAGAAGCCGCCCTGACGCCCGCTGCCGAGATATCAGATGTCTCCGGTGCTTCCGGCTCTGCCATCGACTTGCCTCCGACAGCACAGCGCATGCGCGACGATCATCACCCCGCGCCGGTGCGGGAAGTCGCCTCTTCGTCTGGTGTCGTCCCGCACCCTGGCGTTGGGCCGACGGAGCGCCGGGCTACCGGCAGTAACGCACGAGCGGAATTGGCGTCTTCCTCGAGAAGCAGAGAACGCTCAAACCGGGGGCGATAAGCCTGACGAGGACTAGCAGTAGAATGATTATCGTCGATGCTCTCTTGGTCATTCCAGTGAAATATGAGCGTGCAAGCGGTTTGGAATAGGACTGAAGTCTCACGCTAACAAGGCGCCGCGCGCCATGCTCTGCTGAAGGACGCGTTCAAGGCACATGGCACTCACTTCGCTTCGCCGACAGTCCAGGTCGCCAGGGGCGAGGCGCTATCGTCAATGGGCGGGTGCAGCCATGACTCGCGATGCGTCGCAAAGACAAATGCCGCCTTTGCTGGCGTGTCGAATGGCTTCATGACTTCGAAGCCTGTGGATCTTCCTGCGGACCTTGCGAGCGCCTATCTGGCGCTGCTTTCCGAGCGTGAGATGTTACAGGCTGAACGTGATGTCGTTGTTGCCTAGCGCGACATTGCGGTGGCGCAAGCCGCCAATCGTAGAGAAGCTCGAGCACCAGGCGACCCGCGTCACCCAGGCGCCAAGCTGCCGCGATCGATGATCACGCCGCAGGAGGCAAGCATCTGCGCCTGGCGATGCAGCGGCAGATGCCAGGAAAACTTCGAAACGGCGACATGGGTTGCAAAGGCCGTGGTCACCATGCCGCCGTCCATCACGCGCCGGCGCGGGCGCTTGCACAATGACGCTTTACAGGCCGGCATGCATAGCGCGGCCGGATCGTCTGCTTTACCCGGACAACCGCGGGCACGATGTCGAGCGCCTCACTCACGTCCGTGCCGACGCAATGAAGCTCGAACGAGCAGCACGGGCAAATCTTGCTCTCCGGCTCGACGAGCTCTTCCTACCGTGGGAAGTGCTTGGGCAAACGGCCGATGTTGCGTGACGGCGATCGCCGCTCCTGCTTTGGCCCTTGAGCCACGGCCGCCTCTGGAACGTCGCTGAGATCGCCAAGATCGAGCGTCGCCTGCGTCGGGTCGATCGCCGTCATCTTCCCCGATTTCGGCCCAAAGAGCTGCTGCTCCAGGAAGCAACGCGCGCCTTGAGGTCGGCATTCTCTGCATCGAGCTCCTCGCCCGCCACGCGCTCCAAACGCAGCAGATGACGCCGACGCCAAAGCACTCGACTCTCTCACCCCGGCAGAATCCGAAAAGACCTTGTCGACACTCTGTCTCACAAGGGTGCACTCCAATCCCATCCGGTTAGTTCTTGGAAACGCAGCATGCACTCAAGGTCCGTGGCCAGTGGATGTATCTCTATCGCGCCATCGACAGTGTCGGCGACACCGTCGAATTCTATTTCAGCGAGCAGCGCGACCTGCCGTCGGCCAAACGCTTCTTCAGAAAGGCGCTGGAGCGTCATGGCCGACCGGATCGCGTCGTCATCGACGGTAGCCAGACCAATCGGGAGGCGATCGTTTCCTGCGACACCACAAATCGCTTGCAGGATCGCTCCCGGCGCCGGCTGAAGCCGATCCGGATCCGCAAGAGTAGATACCTGAATAACCGGATCGAACAGGACCATCGGCGCATCAAGCGCCGTATCCGGCTGATGCTCGGCTTCAAATCGACGGCCACCGCAGCCACCATCCTGACCGGCATCGAAATGATTCACATGATGCGCAAGCGACAGGCGAGGTACGCCTTCAAATCCGAATCCGTCCTTGGCCGAGCAGTTCGAAATCCTCGCCGCCTGATTGACCTCGCATCAGGGCCTCTCTGTGCCCCTATTCAGCCGTTGCAACAAAACCCTTTGAAGATCCGGTCACCACTGTTTTCCCCATCAGCGATGTCTTGGAACGTTTTTGCTAGTGACGACTTCATTGCACCATTCGGCGCTTAGATCGCGATCGCGCTCTTCTTGCTGAAATCCAGATCGGCTTTCAGACGCGCAAAATTCACGCGGACGCATCATCTTACTCAGAAATCCAGAAATCGCGCGTACGCTATGACAAATGAAACGCAATATCCATTTACCGGGTACCGTACGCGAGGTAGTATTTTCACAATGCAAGCCTTCTGTATGAACATCTAATGCGCCGTGGGGGACAGTCCCAAAGTGGAGATGACCGATGATCGAGCCAGAGCAAGAGACTTCAATGGTGGATTTCGATGCGCCCGGCGCAACAGCCCCTTTCAACATCGACAATCTGCCACATGAGATGCTGACAGAGGTATTCAGGCAGGCAGCCAATCAAACCGACAGGGTCGCAGCTTTCTATGAAATCAATGCGTTGCGCAGCACCAATCAGAGGTTCCGAGCAGTTATTGAGAGCGATCAGACAATTCGGTCTGAATTCAGAACGCTTCAGCACGAAACACAATCCGCTCGTTCCGAAAATGCCGAGATTGACGCGCGTAACCCAGCTGGGACTAGAACTGCAAATGACGTCATCACCTATCATGGCGTGACCGATCCGGGCGCGCAGCACCTAATCAGAAGCCTAGCCGCGCAGCGCGACATCAACGCCAATCCCGGCATGGTTGCCCGTACCGCCATCGAGCGCAATGAGGTGGACGATCCGGGCGCGCAGGACATTATCAGAAGCCTAGCCGCGCTGCGTCACATCAACATCGGCACGGATACCCGTGTCGCCATGGTGCTCAATGACGTGGACCATCCGGGTACGCTGGACCTCATGAAACAGGAAGCCGCGCAGCGCGACATCAACGCCGGCATGGTTGCCCCTACCGCCATCGAGCGCAATGCGGTGGACGATCCGGACTGGCAGAACATCATCAGATGGGCAGCCGCGAGGCGCGACATCGACGCCGGCATGGTTGCCCCTACCGCCATCGAGCGCAATGAGGTGAACGATCCGTACGCGCAGAACTTTATGAAACAGCTAGCCGCGCAGCGCGACATCAACGCCGGCATGGTTGCCCGTATCGCCCTCGAGCGCAATGACGTGGACGATCCGCGCACGCAGAACTCTATCAGGCAGCAAGCCGCGGAGCTCGAGGCGCTCTCGCAACAAGTCACGCCGAACGCCACTAGGGGGCTCGATGAACGTTCTCGTCAGGAGGGAGGTTGTCGTATACGTTGATCGGATACATGCGGGTATCAAGTAGTGATGAGCGCCAGTCGGTTGCCTTGCAGCGCGACGCCCTGCTCGCAGCCGGGGTCGATCAGCGTCACCTACATCAGGATCGCGCTTCGGCGCGCGCGACGATCGGCCGGGGCTGAAGGCTTGCCTTGCAGAATTGTGCGAAGGTGACGTGCTGGTCGTTTGGAAGCTCGACCGTCTGGGCCGGTCACTCTCCCACCTGATCCGGATTCTTGAGGATCTGAAGTCACGCGGGGTCGCCTTCCGCTCTTTGACGGAAGCGATCGATACGACGAATTCGCACGGCGCATTCCTGTTCAACCTGTTTGGCACGCTTGCCGAATATGAAAGAGCGCTGATCACGGAACGGTCAATGCTGGCCTGGCTGCGGCTCGGCGGCGCGGTGGGAAGGGCGGCAGGCCCCCGACGATCGACACCGAAAAAGTCAAACAGATTCTGGCGGCGCTGGAAGCCGGCGCCAGCAAGGCGTCCGTGTGCCGAACATTCAAGTGTCGCGCTGTATTTAAAGGTGAGACTTCTCGCCTAATGATTGCAAGCCCTTAGCCTTGTACTTAAATTGAGAATTTGAGATTCGCGCTTGGCTCGCTGCAGTTAATGTGAGATTCTGACAGT
>NZ_JAMYQL010000076.1:0-5818 GCF_040320865.1 Mesorhizobium sp. M0598
GCATGGATCCCAGGGTCTCCGCGACGGCGCTTCGCTACTGCTTCGCCCAAGGATGACGAAGTTGGGGAAGTTTCGGCCGATCCCGAATGTTTATGATGGTCCAACGAAACGAACGATGAAATCTTGGCTGCCGATCGGCTTCCAACCCGTCAAGATCGCCGTGCCGGGACTGACTGCTGCCCACCCCGAGCCGTCTTTCGCGTCGGTACTAAGCGTCAGATTTTCACAACCAGACCATGATCCCGAACCGAAGGTCCGCGTACGCGAAAAGTGGAAACCGGTTTTCAAAAAGATCGTGATCAAACAAGAAGATCACGTGCGCTGCAGATCGATCCGGGTGGTCACCACACTCTTCCCGGTTTTCGGATCGGTATCGACGACGATCAGCCGCATGCCATTCTCGCCGTTCTTCTCGACCGTCATTTGCGCCTTGCGATCGCCATTGACCTCCTTGGCCCAACGGATGCCGAGATTGATCGCGTTGCCGGAGCGGCTGCCGCTCAATTGCGCCGGCCCGGTGCGCGATCCGACATAGGTGCCGGTGTATTTCGTCCCGCTCGATTTGAGATCGGCGCTGATGGCGCGCGTTACCACGATAAGACCGCGGCAGCTGCCGTCGAGCGATAGCGAGCTCGACGTTGCGTCGGAATTGAAATGACAGGAGACATTCACCGTCGGCGCATCGGTGGTCACCTTGACGATGCCTTTGCCGGCGAAATTCCCCTGGAATGAGCGAAGAAAATCCGGATCGTCGGCATGCGCTGCCCCGGCCCCGGCCGTCAGGCAGCCGGCAAGTACAAATCGTGCAAGTGATTTCATCGGACCGCTCCTCGTTGGTATCCAAAACACAGCACGCAAACACGAGGGACCAACGCTCCCCTCAGCGGCGGGTTCCGGCTTCAACATCACTGTTTGCAACGCTGCACGGCTGGCCCAGTCGAATGCGTCGGCTAGCGGTTGCGATGAAAGCGCCGGCTTGCGACATAGCGCCCATGGCACCCGCACCCTCGATCCCCAAGGCCGCGTTCTGGATGGCGCTGTCGATCGCCTCGTTCCTGGCGATGTCGGTGGCTGGCCGCGCCACGACGGCCGAACTAAACGTCTTCCAGGTGCTCGAGCTGCGCTCGGTGATCGGCTTTTTCATCCTGTTGCCGCTGGTCATGATGTCAGGCGGTTTTCCGGCGATGCGCACCGGGCGCCCGCTGGCCCATCTCGCCCGCAACGTCGTCCACTATACCGGCCAGGCTGCCTGGCTCTACGCCCTGACGCTGATCCCGCTTGCGGTGCTGATCTCGATCGAATTCACGACGCCGATCTGGACCGCGCTGCTGGCGGTCGCTTTCCTCGGCGAAAGGCTCTCCCGGCCACGGCTGGCGGCGATCGTGCTCGGGCTGATCGGCGTGGTGATCATCGTGCGTCCGGGCGTCGGCGCGGTCAATCCGGGGCATGTTATCGTGCTGGGAGCCGCGGTCTGCTTCGGCGTCTCGGTGGTTCTCGTCAAGTCGCTGACGCGGACGGACAGCGTCGTGCGCATCATCTTCTGGATGCTGATCATCCAGTCGCTGCTTGGCCTGGTCCCGGCGCTTTACGAATGGCAAAACCCGCCGCTTGAGCTCTGGCCGTGGATCCTGCTCATCGCCTTCACCGGCATGTCGTCGCATTTCTGCATGGCCCGCGCACTTGTCTATGCCGATGCGACGGTCATCTCGCCAATGGACTTTTTGCGCGTGCCGCTGTCGGCGGTGATCGGATGGCTGCTCTATCACGAGCAGATCGACGCCTTCACCGCCGGTGGCGCCCTGCTGATCCTCATGGGAAATCTGCTCAACCTGCAGCGGAGAGCACCGCAACCGGCGGAGATCGCCGCTTCATAAGCGTGCGCTAACTCTTAGACCAGTTCCACCTCGACCACGCCCGGCACCGCCCGCATCGCCGACGCGATCTGAGGCGATACGCGGTAGCGGTTGGGCAACTCGATCTCGACCTCGCCCTCGCCGCCTTCCTTGATGACGATGATGCTCACCTGACTGTCGCCACGCTGGCCAAGCTGCGATTGGATTGTCGATGCCGGTGCGTCATTTCTGACGAAGATGCGCAACGCTTTCTGGATACGGCTTGCCTCTTCCTCCAACGACTGCACGGTCTGGATGCGCAGATTGACGCCTTCAGGCCTGTCCTCGGCCGAAACGGTGATCACCACCGAGCGGCCGGGTTCGAGCAAGTCGCGGTATTGCGCCAGCCCCTCGGAAAACAGCACCGCTTCATACTGGCCGGACGTGTCGGAGAACTGCACGACGCCCATCTTGTTGCCGGTGCGCGTCTTGCGCTCCTGCTTGGTGGTCACCGTGCCGGCGAGCCGGCCGGCGGCAGCACCGCGTTTGACGGCGGCCGAAAACTCGCCCCAGGTCTGCACCCGCATTTTCTGCAGCGCCGCCTTGTATTCGTCGAGCGGATGCGCCGAGAGATAGAACCCGACCACCTGGAATTCACGGTGCAGGCGGTCGGCGGCGAGCCAGGGATCGGTCGCCGGCAAGTTGAGCGCCTGCGACTGTGCGCCGAGCGAGGCGCCAAAGATGTCATGCTGGCCGGTGACGGCATTCTGCTGAGCCAGCGACGCCAGCCCCATCATCCGCTCGACGCCGGCCATCATCGCGGCGCGGTCATGACCGAAGCAGTCGAGCGCGCCGGCCATGATCAGGCTTTCGAAGACGCGCTTGCCGACGATCTTCGGATCGACCCTTTCACAGAAATCGGCGAGGCTCTTGAAGGGTTTTTCGCCGCGCGTGGCGACGATGTGCTCGACCGCCGCGTCGCCGACGCCCTTGAGCGCGGCCAGCGAATAGAAGATGCGGTTCTCGCCGACCTCGAAATCCCGGAACGACGTCATGACCGACGGCGCCACCACCTCGATGCCGAGGCGCAGCGCATCCTGGCGGAAATCGGCGAGCTTGTCCGTATTGCCCATGTCGAGCGTCATCGATGCCGCCAGGAATTCGACGGGGTAATGCGCCTTCAGATGGGCGGTCTGGTAGGAGACGACGGCATAGGCGGCGGCATGCGATTTGTTGAAACCGTAGTCGGCAAACTTTGCCAGCAGGTCGAAGATGAAGTCGGCTTGCGGCTTGCCGACGCCGCGCTCGACCGCGCCCGAAACAAAGCGCTCGCGCTGCTTGTCCATCTCGGCGCGGATCTTCTTGCCCATGGCGCGGCGCAGCAGATCGGCTTCGCCCAGCGAATAGCCGGAGAGCTCCTGCGCGATCTGCATCACCTGTTCCTGGTAGACGATGACGCCTTGCGTCTCCTTGACGAGATGGTCGATCTTCGGGTGGATCGACGCCATCTCCTCCTCGCCGTGCTTTCTGGCGTTGTAGGTCGGTATGTTCTCCATCGGCCCCGGCCGGTAGAGCGCGACCAGCGCGATAATGTCCTCGATACAGTCGGGCCGCATGCCGATCAGCGCCTTGCGCATGCCGGCACTTTCCACCTGGAACACGCCGACCACCTCGCCGCGCGACAGCATGGCGTAGGTTTCGGGGTCGTCGAGCGGAATGTGGGCAAGATCGATCTCGATGCCGCGGCGGCGGATCAGCTTGACGGCCCTGTCCAGCACCGTCAGCGTCTTCAGGCCAAGGAAGTCGAATTTCACCAGCCCGGCCTGCTCGACATATTTCATGTTGAACTGGGTGACCGGCATGTCCGAGCGCGGATCGCGGTACATCGGCACCAGCTCCGACAGCGGCCGGTCGCCGATGACGATACCGGCGGCGTGCGTCGAGGCGTGCCGATAAAGACCTTCCAGTTTCTGCGCCGTATCGAGCAGCGTCTGCACGATCGGCTCACGCGCCGCCTCTTCGGCAAAGCGCGGCTCGTTGGCGATGGCGTCGGCGAGCTTGACCGGATTGGCCGGGTTCGACGGCACCATCTTGCTCAGCTTGTCGACCTGCCCGTAAGGCATCTGCAGCACGCGGCCGACGTCGCGCAGCACCGCGCGCGCCTGCAGGGTGCCGAAGGTGATGATCTGGCCAACCTGGTCGCGCCCGTATTTCTGTTGGACGTAGCGGATGACTTCCTCGCGCCGGTCCTGGCAGAAGTCGATGTCGAAGTCGGGCATCGACACGCGGTCGGGATTGAGGAAGCGCTCGAACAGCAGCGAAAAACGCAGTGGGTCGATGTCGGTGATGGTCGTGGCATAGGCGACCAGCGAGCCGGCGCCCGAACCGCGGCCCGGGCCGACCGGAATCCCTTGTGCCTTGGCCCATTTGATGAAGTCGGCAACGATCAGGAAATAGCCCGGATATTTCATCTTCTCGATGACGCCGAGCTCGAAATCCAGCCTTTCGCGATATTGCTCGACCGTGTAGCCCGGCGTCGGCCCGTGCGCCGCCAGCCGCGCCTCCAGCCCTTCATGCGCCTGCCTGGCAAGCTCCTGCGCCTCCGCCTTGACCGCAGCATCGGCGTCGGCGACATCGCGGCCGGCAAAGCGCGGCAGAATCGGATTGCGGGTCTTCGGGTAATACGAGCAGCGCAGCGCGATCTCGACGGTGTTGTCGATTGCTTCCGGCAGGTCGGCGAACAGCCTCGCCATATCGGCCTGGCTTCTCAGGAAGTGGTCGGGCGAAAGGCGGCGGCGATTGTCGGCCGCAACCACGGAGCCTTCGGCGATGGCGATCAGGGCGTCATGCGCCTCATAGTCTTCACGAGAGAAGAAAAACGCCTCGTTGGTGGCAACCAGCGGCAGATCGTGGCGGTAGGCGAGATCGACCGACGACTGCTCGATGGCGCGGTCGTAGCCGGACACGCGCTCAAGCTCGACATAGAGCCGGTCGCCGAACAGGCCCTTGAGCGCCGAGAGCCGGGTCTCGGCGAGTTCGCGGCGATCCTGTTTCAAGGCAGTGCCGATCGGACCGCGCGGCCCGCCCGTAAGGCAGATCAGACCGTCGGTGTGGCCCTGCAGCATCTCGCTCGTCAGATGCACCGCTTCGCCGGGCGGTGTCTCGAGGTAGACGCGGCTGACCAGCCTGACCAGATTGCCGTAGCCGGCCTCGGTTGCGGCGATCAGGACGACCGGCCGCATCTCCGGTCCTTGCCGCCTGCGGTCGCGCTGGCTGTCGCTCGCCTCGCCGGAAAAGGCGAGGTCGATCTGGCAGCCGATGATCGGCTGGATGCCGTCCTTTACCGCCTTCTGGGCGAATTCCAGCGCGCCGAACAGATTGTTGGTGTCGGTGACGGCGATTGCCGGGCATTCGTCCTGCACCGCATGGCCGACGATCTTGCCGAGCTGCAAGGCACCTTCGAGCAGCGAATAGGCCGAATGCACGCGCAGATGAATGAACCGACGCGCCGCCGCCTCCGCCCGCGACGCCTTTGCATAGGCCTCGCGCAGCAAGGGATCGCGTGGAAGTCTCTCATCCGCCATGGTTTTTTCGCGCCGCCTCACAAAGACTCAGTCGATGAAGATGTATTGTCCGGCACCGGGTAACACGAGTCCAGCGGTGGTGATTGGAGCTTTGGAAGTTTAGAGCAACCACCGAAGCTGCCAATCTCCCCCCTCGTGGGGGAGATGTCCGGCAGGACAGAGAGGGCGCTGTCCCGCCAACCTCAGGTCGGAAACACAAAACCCGCCACAGCGGGCGGGTCATTGGAGCCAATTAGCACCATAGCCAAATTACTAGCATAGCTGCCGGCACAAAGCAAGAACAAAATACGTTGTGACGGCAAAAAAGTGCGAATTCCTCACGGCCTCGCCTTGTCCCTCCTCAAGCGAGCATGCTCAACCAATTGCAAAGTCGCGTTCCTTCGCGCCCCCCTCTGTCCTGCC
>NZ_JAMYQL010000077.1:0-5464 GCF_040320865.1 Mesorhizobium sp. M0598
GCGCCGACCGCGAAGAGAAGCGAGTGACCCGCGGGGCGACATGGTCCGGAAAAAAGACAGGAAACGCTTGACCTCACCGACCCCAATCAGAGAAGCCTGCTAGGCGCCATGGCGCAGATCATGGCCAGACGGAGGTGCGGGCTGAGATCAGACTGGGTATCAAGCATACTAGCTCGGAAAAAGACAAAGGTTCTTGCCATCGCCTTGGCGCATCGCATGGCAAGAACGATCTTCGCCATCCTTCGGGACGGCACTCGCTATCAGCCGCAGGCGGTCGCCTGAACGGCTTAAGGAATGGTCAGGGCAAAGTGAGGTGATGGCGAACGAACCGAGACGAAGAATCAGGCCACCCCGATCAATCGAAGCACCTCGAGCGCGCTCGATCCGCAGGAGCCATCCATACACGGGTTGAAGTCAGGGGAGTATGGCGGCAGATACATCAGCGTCGCACCGGCGTTCTCAATGGCGACGTGCACGCCAGCCGCCTTGGTCAGCTTTATGCTGTGGTGCGGCTTTACGGCAATCTGTTCCAGCCGTCATCGGCGCTCGTGTGATCAAGCGCTATCGCCAGTTCCGTCTGCGGCCCGTGTCCTTACACATCCAGCCGCAGCTAAAGGCAATGATGGAAACCGCCGATCCTGTGCTGTGCACTGTCGTTTGGGTCTTCTTCGTGAGGCGCGACGGATCGGCACTCATGAGACGCTGCAGCACCGTGACTGCCGAGAGTGTCGGCTCGGCCTCAAGCCATGCCCGAATCCGGGCCTCGTACGGCTCCAGCATGCTCGGCCTCTTCGGATACGGTTTGGTCCGCCGATACGGCCTTCGATGCGTGAGGCGTGTCTCCCCCCGCCTGCCAGGCCATCTTCAGCTGGCGGCGAAGCGCTGAAGATCGATGGCGACAGGTGCCTCGGGCTGTCGACCTCGACATAACCGGGCGGCGGGTCGTTCCAGTCCCCGAAGGTGCGGACCGGAACCGACCGGCGCACTGCCGAACTCATTCCGGCGCGACGGCGTTGCCCGCCGCGAGCCACAACACGCAGCTGCGACAGGAGCCGATCCATCGTCGCTGCGCTGATCGTCAGCAGATGGGGTTGTCTAAATCGCGGTTGGGACGTCAAGTATCTTTGCGCTTTGAGATGCGTTTGCCGGGTACACGGTTGTCTTCGCGGTCGACATCGGTCGCCGCATGATGGAGGTTCGCGGGAGGAGCCTTCAATGTGGACGACGCACTTTGCTGAGTCAGCGGTGCAACCCCATCAGCGGAATGGCTCGGCCCACGTCCCGGTAGGGACGTATCAGGCGTTCAGATCCTGAACGCTATCCGCAATTTCATGTCGTTGCTCCTGCGTTCCGATCAAAGAGCTCGCCAGTCTTGAGCATCGTATGCATCTTGACCGCCAGTTTGCGCGCTACGGCAAAGGCCGCGCGTTTGAAGCCGATCACCGTCATAATCGACCTCTCCGGATCGGTATCTGCGCACGTTGATGATCCATGACGCTCGCGCCGCTTGAGCCGGGCTGGTAGCAAGCAGGGACCCCGGAGCCTCTGGCTCGGCAAGATCCGGGAACGGCGGCACGCCAACGTCGCGGCCGTCGCGCTGGCCAACAAGAATGCGCGGATCGTGGGGGCTATGCTCTCGAGTGATTCAGCTTACGAAGCGGCGTTGTCAATGAAAGCAGCTTGAAGCGAAGCGGTAACGACCAAGGCAAAAGAAGGTCCCACCCAGTAATTGCAGCAAATGGCAGGAGAGGACGAAACGGGCACACCGTCGCTTCCAGAACCTGATGTGTGGCCCGGCATGGCTTCAGCCAACGTCACGGGAGCCTTGAGGTGGAAGCGGGCAAAAACCGATCCAGGCTCGCGGCGAAGACGTTGTCCAGCCGCATCACGAAGCCGGATGTACGTCATTAGTTGCGACCAGCGATGGGTCTGCGACCCCGTCGGGCCGTCCGGGTGCTCGCTACAAGCGCACCAGTCCGTGTTACCTTCCACGATCTGAAACGCGTCGGCGCCTGGAACAAAACTTCTTTCACGGCACAATAGCTGGCCTATGCACTCCCCTGCCAACGCTTCACTTGCGGCCTCCCGACCGCCCGCGCATGACTCGGGGCCGATGTGGATCGCTACTTCTTCATCGTAATGGACTTGTACCGTCAACTCCTTGCCGGCGCACTCAGATTAAGTTAAACTTTTACAGGCGCCCCTTAACGTCGCAATCTTCCGAAATTCGTCGCGACGCTCCATACCACGCCGCCGGTAAGCAAGAGGTCGCAACAGATCCTTCAAACAAATTTACAGAACCTTCACGGCCCCAAATCGCTGACAATGCTAAGTTCACCGCAAAGTCTGAGGCAGACAGCTAGCTAGAAACAATAGATGCGATTTACGCTCGGACCGCTGCACGACACACAAAGTCGGAGTCAAGGCCAATGGCACGAAGAGCGCTCATCCTGGTTGAAGGTCATAGGGGTATCGGCCCGCTATTCGTTCGAGCGGCCCGGCGTCTTGGGCTTCATCCGTTTACCCTGTCGGCCGATCCAGCTTGGTACGACTATCTAGCGGTGGAAAGGAGTGAGTCAATTCGTGTCGAGACAGACAACCTCGATTCGCTGATCCGCGAATGTTCCCGGCTACGTGCAACTTATGACATTGCTGGCATTACTGGTTTTTCGGGCGAAGACGAGTCGGTCTGTGCGACAGTTGCCAAGCTCTGCCGACATTTCGATCTACCGGGGCCGAACCCCGCGTCGACTGAACGATGCTGCGACAAAGTTACTCAACGTCAGTTCCTCGCGGCAGTCGGCGTTCCAGTACCCGCTTATCGCGTGGCAGCGAATGCGAGGGAAGTAGAAAGCGCTGCCGCGCAGATCGGCCTGCCGGTCATTCTTAAGCCAGCCGAAGGCAGCGGCAGCGTCGGTGTCCGATTGTGCCGCACCGTGGATGAGTTGGCCGAGCATACGACTTATCTATTTGGCGGAAGCACATATGGCGGTCCTCGCCGAGGATACTCGTCGAAGAATTTGCACAAGGCCTCTTCTATTGCGCTGACATAATGGGAAATGAGGTCATTGCGAGTTCCGCCGGTGACTTCGGTCCGCCACCGCATTTCGTGTTTCGTCAGTTCACTTTCCCGGGCCCGATGACCGATGACGAGCATCGGCGTATCGCCGATGTTTCGCTGAGCTGTTTCCAAGCTTTTCGCCGCACCAGCGCGGTGGCGCCAGGTTAGAGGTAATCGTCGGCGGAAAATGTCAAGGAGAAGATTCCGGGTGCGTTCCATGCACAGGTTGCTGGAAGAGCACGGTATCAATAGTTTTCCTGTATTCGATGACACGTTTTCGCCAAAGGGACAGACGGAGCTAAATTTAAACAATGAATAAACCTACTAAATTAAGTGCCGATCAACGCCAGCGATGTATGTACGACTTTATTCGGCGGCGGATCGGTATATTACACTATCCGCCCAGCATGATGATTAATGAGATGCAACTCGCGACTGAGTTCGGCGTCAGTCGGACGCCGCTGCGACGGGTCCTCCAGCAGCTCAGTTATGAAGGGCTGCTTGAGATCCGGAACGGAGTCGGTACGCGCGTCACCGACATCGACATGAAGACGTTCAAAGACATTTATGATCTGCGGATCCTTCTTGCGGAGACGATGGGATCATTGTCCCCGAACTGGGTCACGGATCGGCACCGGGAGACCCTCGATGAACTTATCGCACGAGCCGAGGACCTTCGCGGTCAGCGGGACATCGAGGGCTATGCGCAGCTGGCTAACGACCTTGCAACTCTGATCTGTGATCTTATTGGCAGCAAACCGATGCGCGAAATGACGGACTTGCTTTACTACCGAGTCGCCCGCATCTGGTACACCTTCTTGCCGATTCTTGACTGGGACGACGTCGTGGAAGAGCTGTTGAGGCAACTAAAAGGCCTTTCGGACGCTCTGTCGTCCAACGACCTTGGCACGTTCGGCAAAGTGAGGGCGACCTATCTGCGCTGGATGCTGAAGAAAGTCAGCTGCTATATTTCGAGCGACTGACTGTGGCATACCTGCGTCTCATCAGAAACCACGACGTCGCGTGCCGCAGGGGCCTCGCGACCGTAGGTGTATTCCGTCTAGGTTGCGATGGCGGCGCCGCGGATAGGAATGGAAAACAAAGGCCCCCGCCTCAAGTCCTATCCACATGGAGAATTTTACCTGTATATAGCTTGTGTTTTTGTCAGACCGAGCTTATGATCCTCGCATAGAATTCTCGTGTGAGAACGGGCGGTCCATCGGATAATTGAGGTGATGGAAATGACGGAAGCGGCGGAAACACAGGTAGCTCTGAAAGTTGCCTCTGAGAAATGGGTGCCAGAGTTGGACAAAGGTCGCGCATGGCGGACGAGGATAGGCTTTGTCCTGATTTCAAGCGACCACCTGATCGAAGAAGACATGATGCGCATGGCGCCGGAAGGCGTCTGTGTCCACTTCACCCGTTCGCACATGCCCGTAGGCTGCACGATCGAAAATCTCGCTGCGATGGAAAGTGGGTTGGCGGCATCGGCGGCGGAGTTGATGCCGGAATTCGAAGTTCCTGTCATCTGCTATGCCTGCACGTCGGGGACCGCAGTAATGGGCGAAGAGGCAGTCATCCGTGAATTGAAGCGGGCCAACCCTGATCGGCAAGCAACGACGCTCCTGACCGGTGTTGTCGAGGGGCTCCGCGCCGTATCAGGCAAAAAGATCGTGATGGGCACGCCCTACACTGATGACGTAACGTCGGTCGTAGCGCAGTACATGCAAAAGAGCGGGTTCGAGCTCCTGAATGTTCAGGGCCTAAATCTGGTTTACGACAAGGATATTGCCAGGGTAACGCCAGCGTACATTCGTGAGTTCGCCAAGGCGATCGATCACCCAGACGCGGATGCGATCTTCTTGAGCTGTGGTGGCTTCCGCGCCATCGATGTTATTGATCAGATCGAGCAAGACACCGGCAAGCCTGTGGTTACCAGCAACCAAGGCATGATGTGGAAATGCCTGCGCCTGGCCGGCATCGACGATCAGTTCGATGGATACGGACGCCTGCTACGCGAGCACTGAGCAAATTTCTCCAAATCCCCGAGGAAAACCCATCGTGACGCTCGGCGTCTACATAACTCCAGCACCTTCGGTGGGCCGGCAGATCAAATGGTAAATCACCATGTCCGACAAACGGCTGCGGTAGGATTGCGGCCGGTGAAACAATCGTCGCCTGCCAGAGCCAACTAGGTACGAGTCTAATTTGAAAAGGAAACGGAAATGGATAAGACCGTAGACCAAGCTAGCGTTGAGCGCAAATCCCGCGTTAACAAAGTCCAGGAGAAGTGCCGGGAACGCGGGATTGACGTCGCAATCTTTACGAGTCCCGAGACCATCTATTACCTAGCTGGCCTCGACTATGAGGGCTACTTCTGCCTGCATGCGCTCCTGGTTCCAG
>NZ_JAMYQL010000078.1:0-5392 GCF_040320865.1 Mesorhizobium sp. M0598
GGGAGGGGATGGTATTCCACCTGCTCACATGGATTACGGATGACGCGGGCAACGATAATTTCTTGTCGGATTGTGCGCTGGTTGAGAAGTCCGGCGGTGTTTTCGTGACGAATTCCCCAAGAGATCTCGCTGAGGTTTAGTAGCTTCGCCAAGGTTATCTCTGGAAGCCGCTTAGAGAATAGGGTTTTGCGAAGGCGATGAAGGTTATCGAAGCTGAACAATCTTTCAATACGGCATCGGGGATTTATGAGATTCTACGGAATCGTATTGCTCTACTAGAGTATTCACCGGGAACAAAGTTGTCGGAGAACACCCTCGCTGCTGAGTTCGGGATCAGTCGGACACCCCTTCGCAAAGTGCTTCAGCGCCTGGAATTCGAACACCTTCTGGTGCGATCTCAGGGTTCCTATACTACCGTAACGGATGTCGATTCAAAAACTCTCAGCCAGATATATGAAGTAAGAATGGTTCTGGCTGAGAATCTTTACAGATTTATAGAATTGCCGATTCCTGGGGTAACCATTCAATCACTGCAAAGATTGGCCGATGATGCTAAGCAGCTTCAGTCAAATCATGACGTTTATTTGCTAGGCAGGATACATCGAGAAATTGAAGAAGCGCTCGCAGGCACTATCTCAAATATTAGGGCACGCGAGATAACTGAGCAGCTGTACTTCGAGATTGGTAGAATTTGGCTTAGCTGCGTGCCTAAATTAGACTGGGATCAAGAGGTGGAACTTCTTTCGTCCGAACTGCGAGAACTGATTGCTGTACTCCAGCGCGGCGACCTACGCGGCTTCGGCTTCCGCAGACGAAACCAGGCTGCGATGGCATTTGATCGCATTTACAAAGTCATTTCCGCGCAATGAATCGCGGAGTGAAAAAGTCAAAAGCCGCACCGCGAGCGGGTGACCCAGCCAATGGTGGTCTGCTGTGAGTTCTCGCTGAAGTGCGACCTGGCAATGCGGCAGGTTAACGCGTCCCCGATTGGCCGACAGTATCTTCTGACGGAAGACTTCGGCCGGTGTTCTGAAGCCGAGGCATTTGCGGGGCGTCGAGTTGAGATGGGCGCACACTGGTGCAGGTCGCGATGCTCGATCGACAATGGATCGGTGTCTCGCGGAAGCCATTTGCGAGCGCAGCGCTTGGTGTTTTACACCGTGCCTTTGTGCCACGGCGCCTGCAGATCGCAGAACCATGTCTGCACGCCGAGACCGGCCTGAAGGTACGGCCAGTCTGTGAACTCCGTGCCGCGGTCGAAGGTGATCGACGGGCGGAGTGGGGAAGGGGACCAAGCACGTCAATCAAGCCGTCCATGATCGCGCCGCGACTGCCGGTCGTTGTTACGCAGGAAGACCGTGAAGCGGCTCACCCGTTCGCCTGAGCCAGTGCTTCTTTTTGTCCAGGACACGGCTCGGATTGAGGCATCGAGTGTGTGGGCACAGGGCGGACTGGCTGCCAGCCTTGGCGTTGACGACGATCCGGTACTGCACCTCGCCGACACGCTCGCTGCCGGCGATGGGCTGTACGACGCGGAAATCGTTAGCGCATCCTCCATGCCGCTCCGAACGCGATTGGGACCCTGGCAAACCTTGGGGCCCGCTTCGATTGAACGCCTGAAGGAGCACTGCTGCTGGGATTGGAGGCCGCGCACAGCCGCCAGCGCATCGTTCGTGCCGGCGGCGGGGCTGGCGCTTGCGGCGCGCGCGGTGCGGTCCTTGCCGACCTGGAATTCATCCAGTTTCATCCGACGGCGCTCGACGGGCCGGATCGCCCGATGCCGCTGATCAGCGAAGCGGTTCGCGGCGAAGGCGCGACGATTGTCGACGAAACAGGCCAGCGCTTCCTTGAAGACTTGCATGACGCTGAACTCGCGCCGCGCGACGTGGTGGCGCGCACGATCTGGACGCATCTTTCGAACGGCCACCGTGTCTTCCTCGACGGACGACAAAAGCCCGGCCCGACATTCGCGCGGCAGTTTCCGACAATCGCAGCAACCTGCCGCAGCGCCGGCATCGACCCGACGCGAGCTCATTCCCATACGGCCGGCCCAGCACTATCACATGGGCGGCGTCGCGGTGGATCAGGACGCACGTAGCTCCGTTGCCGGATTTTGGGCCTGCGGCGAAGTCGCCTCGACCGGACTGCACGGTGCCAAAAGGCTTGCCAGCAACTCGCTGACCGAGGCGATCGTATGCGCGCGCTGGGTCGCCGAAAGCGTGGCAGGATCTCCCATCGGTGTCAGCACACGATCGACGGCGCGGGAAATTCCGGCGCCCGATCCACTTCCCTTGCGCCCTCTCCTCTCACGCAGCCTTGGCGTGAAACGAAATGGCGAGAGCTTGCGCGAGGCCGTGAGCGCATTGCTTCCGCTGGCCAAACGCCACGATGCGGCGTCCGATCCCGCGGCAGTTGGACTGATGATCGCAATTGCCGCCTTGCTGCGCCAAGAAAGCCGCGGCGCTCATTACCGCACTGAATTTCCCGATCGTGCGATCGTCGCCCGCCGCTCCAGGCTCACGCTCAATGAAGCCTTGACGACGGCCGGGGAACTCGCATGTTCGTCAACGCTTGAAGAGTTTGGGCAATGAACCTCTCGCCGCTTCCCACAATCCTGCTTGAGCCTTTGGTGCGGGCAGCACTTCTGGAGGATCTCGGCCGGGGGGTGATCTGACGACCGACGCGATCGTGCCGAAGAACCATCGCCACCCGCTATTGCATGGGCGCTGCCTGGCGAAACCCAAAAGGCCATCTACGCATCGGAAGGCGATGCGGTTGGGCGTGAACTTTGCTCGAACTCGAAGGTTCGCAAGATCAGCTTCACTGGGTCGACCGGGGTCGGGCGGCTGCTCATGAGGCAGTGTTCGGACCAGATCAAAAGAACCAGCTTCGAACTTGGTGGTAACGCTCCTTTCATCGTTTTTGATGATGCAGATGGCGATGCTGCCGTCGATGGTGCGGTACAGGCGAAGTTTCGCAATGCCGGCCAGACCTGCGTTTCAGCCAATCGGCTTTACGTGCAGTCCAGCGTCTATGATGAATTCGCCAAAATTCACGAAGCGTGTCGGTGCATTGCGTGTCGGTGACGGTTTCGAGCCCGATGTCGCGATCGGCCCGCTGATCGATACATGCGCCCTTGCAAAGATTGAAGACCATGTTTGGCGATGCCGTGCGCAAGGGTGGGAAGATCCGTTGCGGTGGCAGCCGTGTCGGCAATCGGGAACATTCTTCGAGCCGACGGTGATCACAGGGGTCGAAAGGACAATGCGGGTCGCACAGGAAGAGACCTTCGGGCCGTTGGCTCCTCTCATCCGCTTCAATGATCCCGACCAGGTGGTGCGCGAGGCCAATGACACCATCTACGGTCTTGCAGCCTACTTCTACGCCTCCAATCTCAAGCGTGTCTGGCGCGTTGTCGTAGCGCTCGAATGTGGCATGGTCGGCATCAATACGGGACGCATGTCCTCCGAGGCCGCGCCCTTTGGCGGAATGAAGCAATCAGGGATTGGCCGGGAGGGGTCGCGTCACGGCCTCGAGGATTATCTCGAAATGAAGTACCTCTGCATGGGAGGCCTTTAGCACCGTAGCATACCCGGGCCTACGACTGCTCCGTTGGCCGCCGACGTGTTTGCCAAGTCCGACACGCCCCTTAGCGCAAGCGTATTCGCAAAGGCGGACCGATTCGTGGTTCACTCCGCCAATACAGGGAACGAGCCCCAAGGGCCGGATCAGGAGAAGAAAAATGCGCGTCGGCTGCCCCAAGGAAATCAAAAATCACGAATACCGCGTCGGGCTGACGCCGGGCTCGGTCCGCGAATATGTCGCTCATGGCCATGAAGTGTTGGTCGAGACCGGCGCCGGCATCGGCGCCGACGACAACGCCTACCGCGCTGCCGGCGCCACGATTGCCAAGACCGCCGATGTCGGAAGTCGCCGGCCGCCTGTCGATCCAGGCCGGCGCGACTGCGCTGCAGAAGGCCAATGGCGGTCGCGGCGTGCTGCTCGGCGGCGTGCCCGGCGTGCTGCCCGGCAAGGTCACTGTGCTCGGCGGCGGCGTCGTCGGCCTGCACGCGGCACGGATGGCGGCCGGTCTTGGCGCCGACGTCACCATCATCGATCGCTCGATCCCGCGTCTGCGCCAGCTCGACGACCTCTTCGCGGGCCGTGTGCACACACGCTACTCGACCATCGAGGCTCTCGAGGAAGAATGCTTCTCGGCCGACATCGTCGTCGGCGCCGTGCTGATTCCCCGGTGCCGCCGCGCCGAAGCTCGTCACCCGCGAAATGCTGTCCGGCATGAAGAAGGGCTCGGTGCTGGTCGACGTCGCCATCGATCAGGGCGGTTGCTTCGAGACCTCGCATGCGACGACTCACGCCGAGCCCACCTATGAGGTCGACGGCGTTATCCCCTATTGCGTCGCCAACATGTCGGGTGCTGTGCCGGTTACCTCTGCCCCATGCCCTCAACAATGCCACGCTGCACTACGGCCTGCAGCTCGCCGACAAGGGCCTGAAGGCGCTGATCGACGACCATCATTTGCGCAATGGTCTAAATGTCCATAAGGGCAAGATCACCAACCGCGCGGTCGCCGAGGCACTCGGTTATGAACTGGTTGAGCCGAAAGCCGTTCTCGCCGCCTGATTCCAGTTGCAACCGTTTCCTCCCGTCTCGCCCGCCGGTTCGTTCCGGCGGGCTTTTTTTGCCGACGATTGGCCAGAGTCGTCCTCCCCTCCCCGTTCCCTCAATGTCCGCGGTGAAGCTCGTCGGCGCGGCTCGCTGATAGACAATGAAGCTGAACGCCTGTCGGAGCGGCAGACCTGCTCCGTCCTCAGTCGCAAGATGATCCGCTACCAGTCCCGTTGTTAAACACCGTCACCATTCCTGAGAAAACGTCGGGCAACCAACACTTACTGTCGTGTCTGTCGAATCCGCGACACTTTGTTTTCGGCCTGGGTGCCTGCTGCGCTCCGGGTCAAGTCATTGTGCAAAACTCAGAAAATATTCCTAAGGCTCCCTCGGCGCAATTGGCATGACTTTTGAGGAGTCCTCTTCGTGAAACACGACACGCACTAGTGTTCGCCTGGGAGGATTCGGATGGTCACGTATAGCCAGAGCTTCTCGGTGCCACTCACCGTCCAGTTGCCGCGAATGACGTTCAGAAGACCGGCGGAGATTGATGCCGATGTATGGGAACTAATCGCGAAGTGTCCGCAACTAGACCGCAACTTGCTGTATTACGAGCTGCTGCTTGCAGTGATTTCGCCGCCACCTGCGTGCTTGCTGAGGGAGATGGTGAGGTGGTTGGCTGGTTGTCGGCCTACCCGCGGCCGAGCGACCGCTCCACGGTCTGCATTTGGAATTGCTGTGCAACCTAAGCTACGCAACATGCGC
>NZ_JAMYQL010000079.1:0-5367 GCF_040320865.1 Mesorhizobium sp. M0598
TGCAGGAGAGGGGTATCCATGAAGCGTGGCCCGTGGCCGGTTTGCCGGGAACGATACATGTCGACAATGGCGCGGACTTTCGAAGTCATGCTTTCGAACGTGCCTGCCGGGACAACGGCATAAAGATCGATTGGCGTCCGCCGGGAACGCCCCATTTCGGCGGCCACATCGAACGGTTGATCGGCACGCAGATGGGCGCGGTTCATCTGCTGCCAGGATCGACCTCAAGCAACATAGAGGAACGGCGCGAGTATGATGCCAAACGCCATGCGACACTGACGCTTCGAGAGCTTGAGCGCTACATCGCACTCGAGATCGTTGGGCAATACCATCATGCTATCCATGGCGCACTCCGTCGGCCACCGATTGCAGTCTGGCGACAGCAGGAGAGTGAGTTGGTGTTGCGCCTGCCGAACAATCGTATGCAGTTCTGGATCTCCTTCCTGCCGGAGGCAGAGAGAACGTTGCGCCCGACCGGCATCCATCTTTTCAACATCCGCTACTGGTCGCCCGCCCTGGCCGCGGATATCGGACGAGCCAAGGCCCGCCTGATTGTGAAATACGACCCCCGCGATTTGTCGCGCGTCTTTGTTAAGCGTCCCTCAGGCAGCTTTGTTGAGGCTCGCTATGCCGATGTGACACTCGCGCCCATTACGCTGTGGGAGGCGCAGGCTGCCCGGCGCAAACTCAACGCTCAGGGCAAACGCGAAATTGACATGCACGTCCTTGTTCGCACTGCGCTTTCGCAGCGCGAACTGATCGAGGAGGCGAAACACAAGACACAAGGGCGCCAGCGGCTTGCGAAAACGAATGTGGATGACGATGAAGTGGGCTCGCTACGGGGCGTCGATTCAAGCAAACCTGTTCCCTCCGTCGAAGATCTGGATTGAGCCCCTTTGAGCACGGATAACGTCCATCTGACGCAGGCGGCCAAAGACCTCCTCGGCGAGCCCGATATTTTGCGAGTTCGCGCGATTCAGGCTCGCCGATGGATTTTTTATCCGCGCGCCAAGCAGGCACTCGATCGTCTCAACCTGCTGGTCGACCATCCGCGCGGCACGCGCATGCCCTCGGTCGCCATCTACGGCGACAGTGGCATGGGCAAGACGATGATCATGGAAAAATTCAGCGACAATAACCCCTCCCGTTTTGATCCGACGACCGGCGTTCAGGCTATGCCGGTTCTGGCAATCGAGATGACCGGGAAGCCAGGTGAGCGCCGTTTATATGCCGAGATCCTGGCTACACTTGGAGCACCACAGGCACCCCGCGCCGACATTGTGCAAATGGAGCAAGCGGCGTTGCGGCTTATGAAAACGGTCGGCGTACAGGTTCTAGTTATCGATGAAGTACATAACATTCTCGCCGGCTCATACCGCGAACAGCGGGTCGTGCTGAACACGATGCGATTTCTCAGCAATCGGCTTCAGATCTCCCTCGTTTGCTTCGGCGTAATCGAAGCGCGCGAAGCGATAAGTGGCGACGTACAGCTTGCCCGCCGATTCGGCGAGCTGACCTTGAATAGGTGGGCGGCCAACGAACAGTTCGAAGCACTAGTCTCGTCCATTTTGCGGAATATGCCGCTTCGCCGACCGACGGTGCTGACGCCGAAATCTCTACGCCGAATTCTGCAAATCAGCGGCGGCATCACTGCAAATATTTTTCACGCGATCACGACCCTCGCAGCCGAGTCGATCGAGAGCGGTACAGAGCACATCACGGATGAAGCGGTGGAAAGTTGGCGCCCGCCGGTTAGCGCCGAAACGGCCTACGCATGATCCGCGAACTCAGCGGGACAAGGCCGCTTCCTGTCATTCTCAAACCCGTCCCAGATGAGCTCCTGTCGTCGTGGATCACGCGCCATGGCGATTTCTACGGCGTCGCCCCGCTCACAATGCTTCGCCATGCCATTCCGGAGGCAACATCTTTGCGGCAAACTGAACAAACCTGAGGCCAACCGCCGCCGTTGAAATTGCGAGGCTGTTTCGAACCCAATCTTCGACAATCTTGGCAATGACCACGTCCGGGTTCCCAAAATCGGCAGCGCGGCTCGTCGCGCCACGCGCCATTCAATGCTGCATCGCCTGCTGTAAGCAAAACAGATCGCGAGGAGCCGCAACTGCGGTACAGCGAAGCTGGACCGAGGGTTGGCGTATAACCTGTCCCGTTTGCAGACAACGGCAGCAAGAGACATGGGAGGGGGCATCTGCCCTCGCAAGCACGTCATTGCCGTTCGAGGATTTTTGGGTAGATGCCGTCCACGGGGAGCGCCTCATCGATCAGTCGCTGACGGGACCATCGGTCGGTAGGGTGTCGCCAATCGACATAGTCCGTTTACTCCTCATCAGACGATGCCCGAAGCCATCCCGTCATCAGGCATCGATAGGCCACTGCACCGTCCTTGGCGCCGTCGTTCCGGGTTGATGAGCTTGTAGCCGAACAGGGACTCCCACGACCTACGATTGCAAGACCCATCTTGCCTATAGGACTCCGCCTGGGGCTGCTCGCTGGTGTCTCAATCGTCTATCAGGCAGGTCCGGCGTTAGTCTCCGAACTCAATCGCCAAACGCTCGGGGCCCACTATACGCGGTTCGCTGCAATCGACGCCGGCATTTCGGTTTCGAGAAACTCTCAGCCGCTGCAGGTGAATTGAGACTCACGGGCATTGAATCTCATGATTACGTACAGCGGTTGAGCGAGGTCGGCGCAATCTCACATTTAAGTGCAGTGCGACACGCAGCAGGGCGACGCCGCCGCTGGGCACGATGCCTTCTTCAACGGCTGCACGCGTTGCGTTCAGTGCGTCGTCGACGCGGTCCTTCTTCTCCTTGACTTCGACTTGGTCGCACCGCCGACGCGGATCACGGCAACGCCGCCGGCGAGCTTGGCGAGACGCTCCTGCAGCTTCCCCTTGTCGTAGTCCGAGGTGGTCTCCTCGATCTGCTGCTTGATCTGGGCGCGCGGCCCTGGATCTCGGCCTTCTTGCCGGCGCCGTCGACGATCGTGGTGTTCTCCTTCGAGATCGACACCTTCTTGGCGCGGCCGAGCATGTTGATGCTGACATTTTCGAGCTTGATGCCGAGGATCGCGATGTTCTCGAGCATGGCCTTGCGGCGGTCGCCGAAGCCGTCCGCCTTGATGCGCATTTTTGGCAGAACTTGTTTTAATTCTTGTTGCCGGCATTTGGTCCAAAGATCAGCGCCCACGTCCTTCCTCCTGACGAGAACGTTCATTCAGCCCCCTGGTGGTGTATGGGTTGCTGCTGTTCTGAGTGCACGGATTTAAATTATGGCGCTCCTGGGCGGTAGGGGCAGACATGCCGGCGTTGATGTCGCGTTTCAAGGCGTGCTCTTTGATACGGTCCTGCGTGTCCTGATTGTCCACGCCATGGCGCTCGATGGCGATACGGGCAACCACGCCGGCGTTGATGGCGCGCACCGCGGCTTGCTCTTTGAGATCGTCCTGCGTGTCCTGATTGTCCACGCCGTGGCGCTCGATGGCGATACGGGCAGCCACGCCGGCGTTGATGTCGCGCTCCGCGGCGTGCCATTTGATACGGTCCTGCGTGACTGGATCGTCCACGTCGTTGCGCTCGATAGCGGTACCGGCAACCACGCCGGCGTTGATGGCGCGCACCGCGGCGCGCCATTTGATACGGTCCTGCGCGTGCGGATTGTGCACGTCGTTGCGCCCGATAGCGGTACCGGCATCCATGCCAACCGTGATGTCGCGCACCGCGGCGTGCTCTTTGATCGTGTTCTGCGCGACCGGATCGTCCACGCCATTGCGCACGATAGCAGTACCGGCAACCACGCCAGCCATGATGTCGCGCATCGCGGCGTGCTCTTTGATCATATTCTGCGTGCCCTGATTGACCACGCCGTAGCGCTCGATAGCGGTACGGGCAATCATCTCGGGATCGGCGTTGATGTCGCGCATCGTGGCTTGCAATTTGATAAACTCGCGCGTGAGCCTACCCGCGGAGCCTCGGTTCCTGATGCGCCGTCCTGCTGCCAAAAAGAAGCCACGAATTGCGCGTGTCGCAACTTTCCCGGCGGCAACAAGCGGATGGGGCTTGATGACGGTCCCGGCGATCGTGTTCTGCGCGACCGGATCGTCCACGCCATTGCGCTCAATGGCGGGACGGGGATCCATTCCGGCGTTGATGTCGCGCTTCGCGGCGTGCTCTTTGAGCATGTTCTGCGCGACCGGATCGTCCACGTCATTGCGCTCAATGGCGGGACGGGGATCTATTCCGGCATTGATGTCGCGCTCCGCGGCTAACTTTTTGATACGGTACTTCGTGGCCAGATCGTCCACGTCATGATAGATGATGATGTCATTTGCAGTTCTAGTCCCAGCTGAATTACCCGCGTCAATCATGGCCTCTTCGAAACGAGCGGATCGTGTTTCCTCGCGAAACTCGCTATCAACAACTGCTCGGAACTTCTGATTGACATTGCGCAACGCATTGATGCTTCTCTGGAAAGCTGCGACGCTGTCGGCTTGATTGACTACCCGCTTCAATATCTCTCTCAGCATATCATCTGGCAGATTGCCGATGTTGAGAGGGTCTGTTGCGCCGGACGAATCCACCATTTAAGTCTCCTGTCTGGCTCGATCAGCGGTCATCTGTTTCGGGCTTTAATCCATTTAGGGGCACTGTAACGTTAACCGAGCATTGACCTGCCACTGAATTTTCATCCGGCTGCAGTTACAGCCTCGGCGGATTTTACGCCGTATGGCGCGGGTTGAGCAACGGGTGATCGGCGGAGCTGGTCGGGTTGCGCAGCCGATCGTCCGTTGCGGTGAGATTGGCGGCATAGGCCGCAGGCGTGAGGTATCCGAGCGCCGAATGTGGGCGCGATCGGTTGTAGTCGTCTGCCCATTCGGCGATGGTTGTTCGGGCATGGTCGAGGCCGAGGAACAGGGTTTCGTTCAGCAACTCGTCCCGCATCCGCCCGTTGAAGCTTTCGCAGAAGCCGTTCTGCATCGGCTTGCCCGGCGCGATGAAGTGCCATTCCACCTGATGATCCTTCGACCAGGCGAGGATCGCGTTCGAGGTGAACTCGGTGCCGTGGTCGGAGACGATCATGCCCGGCTTGCCGCGCCGGGCGATCAGTTCCGTCAGTTCACGCGCCACCCGGCGGCCGGAGATCGAGGTGTCCGGGATCGCAGCCAGGCATTCGCGCGTCACGTCGTCGACGATGTTGAGGACGCGGAAGCGCCGGCCGCAGGCGAACTGATCATGGACGAAATCCAGCTGACCTGCCACTGAATTTTCATCCGGCTGCAGTTAGAGCCTCGGCGGGTTTTACGCCGTATGGCGCGGGTTGAGCAACGGGTGATCGGCGGAGCTGGTCGGGG
>NZ_JAMYQL010000080.1:0-5025 GCF_040320865.1 Mesorhizobium sp. M0598
GATGGATGCGTAGGGACGGTCATCGGATGCTCCTCTCAAGCTGAAGGTTGACACTTCATGCTCGGAGGCCGATGGCCGTCCGTCACCCCTGATCGATTAAAGCTTCACCGACGCTGCCAACGAAGCTCACGCCTCAAACCCCGCGCCCCTCCCGCGAGCGGGTTCGTTCATTGACCCATAGCGGACATTTCGCGCTCAGAAGGGATTATCACGGTGACCGGAGGGATACCCCTGCTGTCATCCTGACCGTATTTGTGCTGGATGCGCTGTGACAGGTGCGATGCCGTGGCAGGTTTTTGTAGACCTTAGCGAGAAGGAATGATCCAAAATGTAACCTTGGCCATGCCAATTGCTTCAACGATCGATGCAATCCACTCAGAGCAGGTTGATCGCAATTTGCACGTTGCCGCGCGTCGCTTTCGAGTACGGACAAATGTCGTGCGCCTCGTCGATCAGGGCTCGTGCGGTATTGTACTCCACGCCAGGCAGGCTGACGTTGAGCCGAGTGCTGAGAGAGTAGCCGTCGTCCCCGAGGTTCAGATCAACCTCGGCATCGATTCTCACTCCGGCCGGCAGCGTAATTTTTTGTTCGTGAGCCACAGACGCAACCGCGCTTGCGAAGCTGGCCGACCAGCCGGCTGCAAGCAGTTGCTCCGGGTTGGTGCCGATGCGCGCCGATCCGGGTATGGAAAGCCTGATGTCCAGAAGGCCATCAGAGCTGCGCGAGGCGCCATCCTCGCGGCCACCTGTGGTTGTGATCATGGCTGTATAAACAACCCTTGCGATCAGGTTCATAGGCATTCTTTTGGTGGCTGTTGTACCTGCCGGACGAGCGGCGCCGCGAACTCGATCACGCGTCGACCTCGATAACGGCGTCGGCAAAGGCCTGTGGCGCTTCCTGGGGTAGGTTGTGTCCAATGCCGCCCATGACTACCCGGTGGCTATATCTGCCTGAAAACATCTTGGCGTAAGCGCTGGCGTCCGGATGCGGCGCGCCATTGGCGTCGCCCTCGAGCGTCATCGTGGGCACGGAGATGACGGGTGCCTGAGCAAGCCGCTGCTCCAGTGAATCATATTGCGCCTCGCCTTCTGCCAGGCCGAGCCGCCAGCGATAATTGTGGATGACGATCGCGACGTGATCCGGATTGTCGAAGGCCGCAGCACTCCGCTCGAACGTGGGCTCATCGAAATTCCATTGCGGCGAGGCGAGCTGCCAAATCAGCCTGGCGAAATCGCGGGTATATTTCTCGTAGCCGACACGGCCGCGATCGGTAGCGAAGTAATATTGGTACCACCATTGCAGCTCGGCCTTCGGCGGCAGCGGCAGTTTGCCGGCTTGCTGGTTGCCGATGAGATAGCCGCTCACCGAGACCATCGCCTTGCAGCGTTCCGGCCACAGGGCGGCGATGATGTTCGCCGTCCGAGCGCCCCAGTCGCAGCCGGCAATCGTCGCCTTCTCGATACCCAGCGCATCCATCAGCGCGACGATGTCGGCAGCGATGGCCGACTGCTGACCATTGCGCATCGTCTCGTCCGACAGGAACCGCGTCGTGCCGTATCCGCGCAGGTAGGGCACGATCACGCGGCTGCCTTTCACCGCCAGAATGGGCGCAACGTCGACATATGTGTGGATGTCGTAAGGCCAGCCATGGAGAAGGATAACGGGCGGACCGTCGGCAGGGCCGGCCTCTGCATAGCCGACATTAAGGACACCGGCATCGATCTGCCTGGGTGCGCCGAACGAGTTCTTTGCCGTGTGCATCGCAGACGCCGTCGTCTGGTCGACTCCGCTGGGCGCCGCCTTCGCTGTCGCGGTCATGCCGAGTTCGGCAAGCGTCATGCCCATTGCGGCTGCACCGATCAGCCGACGGCGGCGCTCATCGATTTTTTCGCAAACACTGATCGTGTTCATGGTGATGTCTCTTTGTGATGAGGCAATGTGCTTTGTTCCTGCGTAGTCACGAGACGAGCTGCTGGCCGCCGTCGACGTCGTATGTCGCGCCCGTCAGCGCCGTGTTGCTCATGATGTGAACGGCGAGCGCGGCGACATCAGCCGGTCCGACGACACGTCGGATTGGCAGCGTCGCGCGCAGTTCGTCGCGCCGCTTGTCGAGGTTGTCGCCGAGCAGCGACGCCGACAGTGGCGTGTCGACGAAGCCTGCGGCGATCAGGTTGACGCGTATCGGCGCGAGCTCGAGCGCGAGATTGGCGATGAGCGCGGGGAACGCGACGGTAACCGTCGAGACGATCGCGAGGCCTGGTTTTGGGCGGCGTGCGCCCGTGCCGCCCATGAATATCAGTGAGCCGGCCGACCCGACCTTGCCAGCGGCGCTGCGTGCCACATTGAGCGCGAGCAATAGATGGTTCGTGAGATCGTGTCGTGCCTCCTCGGGAGGAATTTCGAGGGCTGAGCGATAATGGGGAGCGCCCGCAGTAACCATCACATGGTCGATCAAGTCCGGCAGATCTTGAAAGAACGACTTCAGCTGGGTCGCATCGTTGGCGTCGAAGGCGGCGGTGCCCTCAGCGCTAATCTCGCACGCTGCTTGATCGAGGCGGTCGCGATTGCGCCCGGTGAGGATGACGCGGGCGCCTTCGGCGCGGGCACGCCGGGCGGTCTCCAGACCGATCCCGGCGCTACCGCCGATGACGACGACGGTCTGGCCAAGAAGTTCAGGTTCGCGCTGAGCAAGGAAAGTTGCCGTACTCATGATCTCCTCCGATAAAGCCGTCAGGTTCGCCGCCACGCGCATATGGTTCTCATCGATCACCGCACAGTCTGGACGAATAGGGCGGCGGCTTGGCGCCGCCCTATGAGGCTCGTCCTACAGCGGCAGCTCCTTGCCGGCCTGCTCCGCCACCATGTGGGCGGCGTACCAGTCAGGCCAGTTCTCGTCGCGCTGTCCGCCTGTTCGCTTTTCATGTTCGCCATGGGCGAGCGCCGCGCGCCAGAGTGCGGCCCGGAGCTCGGACGACGAGGAGAACGTCGTGACGTCAGTGTCCACGCGTCCGGGCAATCGCGTGGTAATTTCCTGGAGCAGCCAGCTATTGCCGTCCGGGTCGCTGAACGAGACGAACGAGCCGTAGCTGCGCCGCTCCGGGTCCGGACCGCTGAGACGGCCGCCCGGTCCGGCGCCCGGGTGGAATACTTCACTCACGTCGACACCGTGTTCGACGAGTTCGGCGCGCGCCGCCGCGATGTCGGATACGATGAGCCAGAGCGCCGACGTGGTACCCAAGTGGATAGAACCGGGCGAGCCTGGAGGCGTGAACTGCACGGCCCGGGACCCGTCGCTCCTGACGAAGTCGGCATCGAGCCTCCAGCCCAGGCCGTCGTAGAAGCGCTTGGCGCGGTCGACGTCCGACACAGGGATGACGGCCACCTCGAGTTTCATATCGACCCCTCGCGCTGTCGGGGCATCGATTTCGGTTTTGCTGCGCACTTGAGTGTCGGTCATGTGGAGCTCCTTGGGTTGAATGCCTTGCTTGAGTTCACCTATGCCGGACCGGGACAAATATCCCGGTCCGAGTCTTGGGTAGTAGCGGAGCGTGCTCCGCGCCGTTCGTTTCACAGCGATCGCCGCAGCGGCCTGAACGCCGCCCGAAGCTCGGCCGAGAACAGCGCCGGCTGTTCCCAGGCCGCGAAATGTCCGCCCTTGTCGACCTCATGGAAGTAGATGAGGTTTTGGTAGGCGCGCCGAGCCCATGTCTCGGGGGCGCGGTAGCTCTCCCCAGGAAATACAGTGATGGCCACTGGGAGCGATATCTCGGAAGTCATCTCCGGACCCGAAAAAACAGGGCTGCGTCCGCCATATTCCCAATACAGCCGGCCAGCTGAGGTGGCGGTGTTCGTCAGCCAGTAAAGCGTGATGTCGTCGAGCACCTCGTCCGGCGACTTTTCGGGATCGCTGCTGCTGTAAGTCCAACGCGAGAAGCCGGGATGTCCAAGCATCCACGCCGCGAGGCCGGCGGGAGAGTCCGTTATGCCATAGCCGACCGTCTGCGGCCGCGTGCCCATTACGATAGCGTAGGATCTGTTGCCCATCTTGGCCGATGCGCTGAGCGCGTCGAACGCCGCGCGTTCCTGCTCGGAGAGTCCCGCCGGCGCCGGTCCGCCGGTCGCCAGCACTGCGGCAATCTCGGGCGGCACGACCGCCGGCAGGTTGATGTGGATGCCGAGCAAACCTGCTGACGCCTGGCGCGCCATGGCGCTCGAGACAGGAGAGCCCCAATCGCCGCCCTGAGCAACGCAGCTGGTGTAGCCAATGCGTTCCATCAGCTTCGCCCAGGTCAGCGCAATACGATCAGGACCCCAGCCGGTGTCCGTCGGCTTGCCGGAGAAGCCGTAGCCCGGCATCGACGGCAGCACGAGGTCGAATGCGTCTTCGGCACGTCCGCCGTAGGCGGTCGGGTCGGTCAGCGGACCGACGGTCTTGAGCAGTTCCAGGACGGATCCCGGCCAGCCATGCGTCATGATCAGCGGCAGAGCGTTGGGATGCTTCGAGCGGACATGAATGAAGTGGATGTCGAGGCCGTCAATCTCCGTCATGAATTGCGGCAGCGCATTCAGCTTCGCCTCCGCCTTGCGCCAGTCGTAGCCGGCGCCCCAATACTCGACCAGCGGCTTGAGTTTTTCGAGCTCTATGCCCTGGGATTGGTCGTTGACCGTTTCCCGATCGGGCCAGCGGGTCGCGGCGATACGCCGGCGAAGCTCGATGATCCACTCTTCCGGCATGCTGACGGCGAAGGGGCGGATCGCGTCTCCGGGTGCCGCGCGCAGCGTCCCGGGAAGCATGCTAATGGCCGCGGCGGCAGCCGTGGCGGCAAGAAGTTCGCGCCGCGTGGGCGATAACGATATTGCCGACATGACGTCCTCCTGTGTCTGTCCAATCTGCGTCCGGGTGTCGGTCGCAGCCGGTGAGTTCATCCGCGGTGGGCCCGGGCCAAAAGAAACGGGCCCGCCGCCGGGGGGAAAAACGGGGGGCAACCCCCCCCCGCGCATGCCAAATAAGGCCGAGAAAGCCC
>NZ_JAMYQL010000081.1:0-4714 GCF_040320865.1 Mesorhizobium sp. M0598
TTATTTCAGCCCCGCCCCCCCCCCCCACCCCTCCCGCTCTCTCGTCGCGTTCTGGCTTTCTCTCCCCCCCCCCCCCGCGGCGCTGCCGTGGGCTCCCCCCGGGCGGCCCCCGCCCCCCCCCCCCCCCCCCGCGCCTCGGGAGGATAACGGGGCGGCAAGCCGCCCCGTTCGCTTCAGATTTCCTGGCGTAACGGCCGGAACGCGGCTCGGAGCTCGGCGGAGAAGATTGCTGGCTGCTCCCAGGCCGCGAAGTGCCCGCCCTTAGGGAGCCGGTTGTAGTGGATGAGCTTCGGATAGGCCTTTTCAGCCCAGCTCTGCGGCGCCTGGTAGATCTCGTCCGGGAAGGCGCTCACAGCGACCGGTATCTTGATGCCCCTGGGGTCGAAGAAGCCTCCCGTCGGGTGGTGCGCGTTGTCCCAGTAAAGACGCGCCGAGGAGATCGCCGTGTTGGTCAGCCAGTACATCGTGACATTGTCCAGAATATCGTCCTTCGTCAGCCCTTCCGCCTGCCCGTCGAAGACGCGTGCGATCAGCTCGTAGCTGCGGATGTCGTGGTCGAGCATCCAGGCTGCGAGACCGACCGGCGAGTCGACGATGCCGTAGAGCGTCTGCGGGCGATTGTTCATCTCGATCGCGTAGCCCAGCCCGTTCTTATAGAAGTCGTCGAGCTGGTCGTAGGCCCGCTTCTCGTCGGGCGAGAGGCCGGCGGGCGCCGGGCCGCCGGCGGCAAGCGCCTTCGAGATGTCGGCGGGCACGGTGGCAGCCATGTTGGTGTGGATGCCAAGCAAGCCCGGAGGCTCTTGCAGCGCCATCGTCTCCGACACGGCGTTGCCCCAGTCGCCGCCCTGTGCGACGTATTTCGTGTAGCCGAGACGCTGCATCAGCGTAGCCCACGCCTTGGCGATGCGGGCAGGGATCCAGCCAGGTGCCGTCGGCTTGCCGGAGAACCCATAGCCCGGCAAGGACGGGATCACCACGTGGAACGCATCCGCCTCGGTCCCGCCGTATGCAGTTGGATTGGTGAGTGGCTCGATGACCTTCAGCTGCTCTATGATCGAGCCAGGCCAGCCATGCGTGACGATGATCGGCAAGGCATTCTCATGCCTGGAGCGGACATGGATGAAGTGGATGTCCAGCCCGTCGATCTCGGTGATGAACTGCGGCAGGGCATGGAGCCGGGTCTCCATCTTGCGCCAGTCGTAATCCGTCGCCCAGTACTTCGCGAGCTTCTGCATTGTGGCGAGCTGCACGCCCTGGGTGTCGTCGGCCACATTCTCCTGGTCCGGCCAGCGGGTCGCGGCGACGCGTCGGCTAAGCTCGTCGATTTCCTCCTGAGGAAAGCTGACCTTGAAGGGCCGGATCGCATCGCCCGCGGCAGCGGCGACCGATGGGAGCAGGCTGGCAGTACCTACGGCGGCTATGCCCATTGCGGCCGTGCTCAAAACCAGGCGGCGGTCCTGATCGATTACTTCGGGAGTCTTGGTCGTATTCATGGGTCTCTCCTGGGGGGTGCTCGGTGCTGCCGAAAACTTACGCCCGCAGGACGAGAATCGCCCGTTATGTGTTGTGAGCCCCCTGTTAGTCGCTGTCAGCGCTGGTGGCTCCGGGCAGCGGGGTCCTACCACCGTTCGCCTATGGTGCAGGTGTTGTACTTGACTTAGACTATCGGCTTGGTGGCGGGCGGCTCCGAGAGAAGCGCCATGACGATAGTGGCAGGTCAGGCCAAGGACGGACTGTCGTTCGGTCCTTTCCATCTGGTTGCGAGCGAAAGGCTCGTCACAAAAGACGGCGCTCCCTTGGCGCTGGGCTCGCGTGCACTGGACATTCTCATTGCCCTGATCTCCAGGCCGAATGAAATCGTCGGCAAAAAGGATCTGATGTCGCGGGTTTGGCCCGATGTCGTAGTCGAGGAAGGCAGCCTGCGGTTTCACATGACCAGGCTCCGCAAGGCGCTGGGTGACGGAAAGGACGGCGCACGATACATCGCGACTCTACCAGGGCGGGGTTATTGCTTCATCGCGCCCGTCTCGCAGATCGGCGGTCCGCGCGATGAAGAGCCTGCAGCTGCCGCCAGTTTTCCGCACGCGAATCTTCCGAGCCGCTTGGGCCGAATGGTTGGCCGGGACGACGACGTTCTCCAGCTGTCGGCTCGACTGAATGCGTCGCGCTTCGTCACAATCGTTGGCGCGGGCGGCGTCGGCAAAACCACCGTCGCGATCGCGGTCGGACATCACCTCATTGACGCCTTCGCGGGCGCTGTGCTGTTCGTCGACCTGGGAATGCTCGGCGATCCCGACCTGGTAACGACAGCCGTCGCCTCCATGCTTGGGCTGTCGGTTCAATCGAGTGACGCGACGCCCAATCTGATCGCCTATCTGCGCAACAAGCGGATGCTTTTGATCCTCGACACCTGCGAGCATCTCGTCGATGCGGTGGCGCCTCTGGCCGCAAGCATCATCGACGCGGCGTCGCAGGTCCATATTCTGGCAACAAGTCGCGAAGCGCTTCGGGTCGAAGGCGAGCATATCTACCGATTGGATGCCCTTGCCTGTCCGCCGGACGACCCAAGGCTTACGGCGGCGGTTGTCCAGACGTTCCCGGCCATTCAACTGTTCGTGGAGCGCGCGGTGGCAAGTGGCGCGCGCTTGGATGTCAGCGATGCGGAAGCCCTGATCGTCGCAAGCATCTGTCGAAAGCTTGACGGTGTGGCGCTCGCAATCGAGTTGGCGGCCCGGCGGGTCGAGTCTTATGGATTGCAACAAACCGCCGCGCTTCTCGATCAACGTCTGACTTTGCTGTGGCTGGGATCGCGGACCGCGCCACCGCGTCAAAAGACCCTGCAGGCCACGCTGGATTGGAGCTTTGGGCTACTTACCGATCTGGAGCGCGCAGTGCTTCGCAGGCTCGCTGTATTCCTTGGTCATTTCACGCTCGATGCGGTCTTGGAAGTCGTCACAAGCGCTGCCCTCGACAGATCGACCGTTCTTAATGCCATGGATAGTCTTGTTGCCAAGTCGATCATAGCGACGCGCCCGCTCGGAGCGATGATGCGCTATCGGCTCCTGGATACCACGCGCGCCTACGTCCTCGATATCAGCATAGATGACGCCGAGGCCGCCGATCTGGCGGTGCGCCACGCCGCCTACTATCGAAGATGGCTTGAGCAAACAGGTATCGAGTGGCCACGTCTGGCGACCGGCGAGGAGCGGGCTCCTCACTTCGCCGCCATCAACAATGTGCGGGCCGCTCTCGAATGGTGCTTCGGCGAGGGCGGAAACGCCGATATCGGCATCGGACTTGCCACTGCTGCCGCGCCTGTTTTCCTGGCGATGTCCTTGTTGCCGGAGTGTCATCGCTGGTCAGAACGCGCGATATTTGCTCTCGACGATGCCGCTCTTGGCGGACTTGACGAGATGCATCTCCAGGCAGCCTTGGGTGTGTCCCTGATGTTCATGCGGGGAGGGCGTGATGCGGCGCGCGTCGCCCTGGAGAAAAGCCTGGCGATTGCCGAAGAACGCGGTGATACGTTGGATGAAGTGCGCCTGCTGGGTCCGCTCAACATGTTCCACCTGCGGACAGGCAATTTCGTGACCGCCCTCCAGTTTGCAAAACGCTGTTCAGCCATAGCCGCGACCCTGGAGGATCCGGTCGCGATTGCGTTGGCGCATACCATTCTGGGGATATCGCTTCACCTTCGTGGTGACCTGGCCGAAGCCCGCGCGGAGCTTGAGGCAGCGCTGGATCGTGGGCCAAGCTCTCAGCGAACCACAACGGTCTATCTCGGTTTCGAGGGCAAAATCCTGGCCAAGGCTATCCTGGCGAGGAACCTTTGGCTGCAAGGCCACCCGAATCAAGCCATGCAACGCGCCCGGCAGGCCATCGATGAGGCTGCCGCCATGGATCATTCGCTGACGCTGGCGATAGCCTTGATCTGGGGAATATCGGTATTCCTGTGGGCCGGCGAACTGGAGAGTGCTGAGGCATACATAGACATGCTCATTTCCCGCGCCGAATCCCATTCCATGGCTCCCTACCTGCTGGTTGGTCGAGGATTCAAAAGCGACGTCGCGATCGGTCAAGGCGACGCGCAAGGTGGTGTCGAGGGACTGCGAACTTCTCTCCAGAAGCTCCACGCGGCGCCTTACGAATTGCTCACAACTGCACTCAACCTCTCGCTGGTCAGGGGGTTGTCCGCGATCGGTCAGGTCGATGAAGCAATGGTGCTGATCGACGATTCACTTGGTCAAGTCGAAAAGAACGGTGACCAATTGTACCTTCCGGAGTTGCTGCGGATGAAGGGAGGCCTTCTTTTCCAACAACTGTCGGAACGCAATCGCGACGAGGTCGGCGCATACCTAATGCAGGCTTTGGAGTTGAGCCGGAGTCAGGGCGCGCGGGCATGGGAGCTGCGAACCGCAATTGATATGGCGACGCTGATGGCCGGGCGAGGAGAAGTCGGCAGCGCTTGCGAGCTCTTGCAATCGGTTGCGGAGCATTTCGTAGAAGGCACGAGTACGGAAGATTTGAAGGCTGCCGCGCGCCTGTTGGCGACGCTGAGCTAGCTACCGCCGATACGCGTTTACACTTTTGCAGACGGTCCGACGGCAGCTATTGTGATGGGTTTCGGATGCCGGCCGTCTACTGAGATGGCGTGGCTCGAGGCCGGCGTCCGGAAGCCTCCAGGGAAGGAACCCGCGGGGTGGAGATTTCGGTT
>NZ_JAMYQL010000082.1:0-4554 GCF_040320865.1 Mesorhizobium sp. M0598
CCATGAGGGGATCATGGAGCACAAGGCGCTGATGGAGAAGTTCCCCGAGATGGAGCACGCCGATCCCAACGCGATCCGGCTGGCGCCCGGCGCCAGAGGCGAGATCATCTGGACGTTCGCCAATGCCGGCGAATTCGGTTTCGGCTGCCTTGTGCCGGGTCACTACGATTCCGGCATGAAGGGCGACATCAGCGTCGCCAACTGAATTCGAAAACACAAAGGAAGCAGTCATGACACTATTGGTAAAGACACTCTCAACGCTCGCGCTCGTTCTCGCCATCGGCGGGAGCGCGCTTGCGCAGGAATACGTGAAGGGCGAAGTCATCAAGGTCGACGCCAAACAGCAGAAGCTGACGATTAAGCATGGGCCGCTGACCAATCTCGACATGCCAGCGATGACGATGGTGTTCGTCGTCGCCGAGCAGGGCCTGCTCGACAAGGTCAAAACGGGTCAGGCGATCGAGTTCACAGCCGATCGCGTCAACGGACGCATCACGGTCACCGGTATCAAGTAACCCGGCCAGCGTCGCGGGGTGAAAACCAATCCGAAGCGCAACTGACCGCTCTCGCAGGCGATCCCGGCGCGATCGCTTGCGAGGTGATGAGCGCCGCGGATCAGCCTTGTGCTGGATTTGCGGCACAATGAAGGGATACGCCAAATGACGCTACAAGTGGTCAATATTCGTGAAAGCTGCGAGGCGCTTTCGCAAAGCCGCGTTCTCGATCCAGTCTATGGATATTGAGACATCAAAACCCAGTACCTGGCTGATGGAAAAGCTGCGTCACCGATTAATGGCGCGGAGCCGAAAAACCGCCGGGAAAAGCCTCAGTGAGACATCGCTTCGTCCGCGTCGCTGACAGAAGCAAACTGGATAAAAGGTCATCAACGCTTGGCGCGCCAGGCCAGATGAGAGATTGCTATTATGAAACTTCTTCTAGTCGAAGACGACGAACAAATCAGCCGTTACATCGAAAATGGACTGAGCTCTTCCGGCCATGTGGTCGATGTCCTGACAGACGGGCGCGATGCTTTGCTTGTCGGACTGCGCGAGCCCTATGACGTCGCAATTGTGGATCGGATGCTGCCAGGCCTCGATGGTTTGTCGCTCGTGCGGGGTCTTCGAGGCGCCGGCGGAAAGGTCCCAGTGATCTTCCTGACGGCGGTGGGCGGTGTCAACGATCGAGTTGAGGGATTGGAGGCAGGTGCGGACGATTACTTGATCAAGCCCTTTGCATTCTCCGAACTCCTGGCTCGGATCAATGCTCTGCAAAGGCGCCCTCCGATCACCCCCGAAAAGGCAAAGCTGAAGGTGGCTGATCTGGAACTGGATCTCTTCAGCCGCCTCGCCACCCGCGGCGGAACGACGATCGAGTTGCTCCCTCGGGAATTCGCGCTGCTTGAACTCCTCATGCGTAACGAGGGCCGCATACTGACGAAGACCATGCTCCTTGAGCGGATCTGGAACTTCAACTTCGACCCGCAAAGCACCGTGGTGGAAACCCATATCAGCCGACTGCGGGCGAAGATCGACAAACCATTCGATGTTCCGCTCCTGCGTAATAGACGCAATACCGGCTACTCCATCCATGGCCAACGCTAGTATCGCCAGAAGTACGTCCATCCGACTCGCCGCGTTCTACATCTCCCTGTTTCTGCTCTCGTTTCTGGGAGCCAATTTCGTCGCTTACAACATGGTCGCCGCCTACCTTTACGAGCGGCTGGATTCCCATGTGATGGAGCGGTTCCGGGAGATTTCTTTCGCTTATGACGCGAACGGTGTCGATGGCGCTGCTGCCATGATCCGAAGCCATGGTCCGGCAATCAGGGGACAGGAGACGCTATACACACTGAAGGATCCCGAAGGCGACTTCCTGGCTGGCAACATTGACATTTCCAACGTGCCGCCGGGATTTTCCACACGCGCACCGACAAGCCACGAGGCGGCGCTCAATAATTTCAGGCTCTACCGGAAGGACCTGGACGGCTACGACCTGACCGTCGGCGTAAGCTATGACGACACCAATCGCTTGCGCAGCATCGCGCTTATCAGCTTCGGCTGGGGAACGGCGATCGTGCTTGCTGGAGGTCTCGGCGCGGGCGCAGTTTTGGCGTTCCGCACGAGACGGCGTGTCGCTAGACTCTCGGATGCGATGAAGTCCGTTGGCGCCGGCGATCTCGCTACCCGCTTGCCGGTCTCCTTGCGCAGCGATGACATCGACGTGCTGGCAACTGAGGTCAACGTCGCGCTGGCACAGCTACAGGCTAGTGTCGCGGCGATGACGCAGGTAACGACCGACATCGCTCACGACCTCAAGACGCCGGTCGGCCGGCTGTTTCTAACGCTTGAGGCCGCTTCCGAAAGCAAAGACCAAACGGCCACGAGATTCCTTATCGAAAAAGCGATGAGCGAAATCTCGCATATAGCCGGCACCTTCGAGGGCTTGCTGCGCATCTCGCAGATCGAGTCCGGCGCACGCCGTTCCCGGTTTGCGAGGGTGAACCTTTCGGAATTGGTCGCCGAAATCTACGATATCTATAGTCACATCGTGGAAGACGCCGAGCGTTCGCTGGTTCTGTCCAATGACAGCCAAAACACGGCCTTATTCATATGGGGCGATGCCGAACTGCTGAAGCAGATGTGCGTGAACCTTATCGTCAACGCAATGCGCCACACACAAAGAGGATCCCGGATTGCGATCGGTGTCACGACACAGGCGAATCGCTGTGCAATCATCGTCAGCGACAACGGACCGGGCATCCCGGCGGCGGAGCGGCAGAAGGTGTTCAAACGCTTCTATCGCCTGGAAAAAAGCCGGACCACCGAAGGGACAGGGCTCGGCCTCAGCCTGGTCAAGGCGATATCGGACATGCATGGCGCGACAATTTCCCTGAAGGACAATAGCCCCGGCTTAATTGTGGAAACAGAGTTCCCCCGTAACCATAATTGAGGTCAGTCACTTAGACGGATGTTCATATCACTTGAGACGAAATTATAAAAAGGGCAAACCAGCCGGCAGCGCTGCCAGCTGGTTTGCCCTGCACTGGCTCCGTGGGAAGATGCGGAACTGCGGTGTTGGTCCTGCTACCGGCCCGCCCAACTGGCGCGCTGGCGGGGGCTCCCCCCCTGCCACGATGAGGGGCTCACAGTTTCGACTCGGTTATAGGGGGAATCAGTCTTCTCGATATCGCCATTGTCGAGCACTTGGGAAGATATGTCGGGGTTGGATGCCGATTTCGTGGTTTCGCCCGTCGATCCATGGCCGTGCAAGACCTCGCCGATGCGCGGGCTTGTCGAGTTCGTGCCGCTGTTGGCGACACCGGTCGTTGCGGCGAAGACAATCAATGCATATCCGATAGTGTGTTTCATGGTTCAGTCCTCTTGTCGAAAGTGAGCGTTCCGACGCTCAGCAACAACAGGCTATCGGGTCGAATTCACGGGCACCTTCGCTCCGATTTACATTTTTGTGATTCTCATGCGTGGCCATGACAAAAGCAAAGTCCGGAAGGTCAGCTTATGAAATGGCACATGCTGCTGGCTGACACAGTTTCTTTGCGGGGATGCATGTCTATCCAATTATCCAATGATGCTTCAAAGGCAAAAGAGCGCGCGCGGAACCAGACATCAATGAAAACGAATGTTTGACTGTCGCGTCTGCTTGAGGCGCTGGGAGATTGCCGCACACGGGGTTGCCTGGGTCGTCCACTATTCCGTTCCTGAGAGATCTGCATCGAGGTCGACAACCACCCGCGGGTGGCCACGAGCCATACGCAAGCCTTACAAAAATGTATGAAAAATGTTGTGGCGCATGGTGTCGTCGAGCAATAGCGTTCTTGCAACGGCCTTCGCTCGCGAGTGCGCGAACCTCGGTTTGAAACAAGATCCTAGCATCCTCGGAGATGTCGCTCGACACCCCGTCGGCGCCATGTGGATGTTGAGCTCGATACCAGAAAAGCGAGAAACTGGCATCGATGGGCACAAGTCGCATTACACGATCCAACGTGGTGGATCACGACGTGCCGACGGTGTTCGGCCTCGATAAGTCGAACGTCACCGACAAGGTACGGCGCGTCCGGCCCGAATACATGGCCCCGGCAGCGCACGGTGGTCACGGCAAACAGGGATGAGAACCGAACCCCGCAACCTCAACAATGAGAGAAAGTGCAGCATGAAACGTATGATCGTAGCGGCCGTTTTGACGGCGCTCAGTTCCGGAGCAGCTCTTGCCGGTGGAAGCCACGCCGGAGGCCATGGCGATAAAGCCGCCACCATGCCGATCGGCAACCCTGGCGAGGCGAGCAAGGCAAAGCGGACGATCAACATCTCGATGTCGGAGAAGGACGATGGAAAAATGTTGTTCCAGCCGGCCGTCCTCAAGGTGAGGAAGGGCGAGACCGTTCGCCTGAAGTTCGTCAACAAAGGCCAAGTCGACCACGAGTTCGTCATGGACGTCCATGAGGGGATCATGGAGCACAAGGCGCTGATGGAGAAGTTCCCCGAGATGGAGCACGCCGATCCCAACGCGATCCGGCTGGCGCCCGGCGCCAGAGGCGAG
>NZ_JAMYQL010000083.1:0-3926 GCF_040320865.1 Mesorhizobium sp. M0598
CCACATTCGGCGCTCGGATACATCACGCCTGCGGCTTATGCCGCCAATCTCACCGCAACGGACGATCGGCTGCGCAACCCCGACCAGCTCCGCCGATCACCCGCTGCTCAACCCGCGCCATACGGCGTAAAACCCGCCGAGGCTCTAACTGCAGCCGGATGAAAATTCAGTGGCAGGTCATCTGCCATCAGATCCACAATCTTGTGCGCTTTGCGAGAAAATTTGGTTCTTACCTCATTGCACGAATTGAGGACAGTGTTTTTGCAAATCAATCATTTAGCCCAACGCTTCGTCGGTTGGCACATCCCTTGCGGCGATGTGAACATATACGTCAAAACTCAATCGGAGGAGCCCATAATGTCGCGTCAGATGAAGTTCGTAGCGTTTCTCATGGCGGGGCCCACTTCCCATCACCATGCCATGTGGCGCCATCCGCAAACAGAGAACAGGTTTCTCGACCCAGCGTTCTGGGAAACACTGGCGCGAACGCTCGAGGCCGGCAGATTTGATGCATTCTTCTTCGCCGATGTTCTGTCTTTTTATAACGAAACCGTCATGGCGCGGGGCGGTCAGATGTCGCTGCTCGATCCTGTCCCGCTTGTCGCGGTGATGGCACGGGCAACGTCGCGCATCGGGCTCGGTGTGACAATATCGACAAGTTTCCAGGAGCCCTATGCGATAGCCCGCGTGCTTTCCTCGCTCGATGTCCTCAGCGGCGGCCGCATCGCTTGGAATATCGTGACTTCCGCAATCGAAAGGGAGGCGCAGATTTTTGGCAAGGACGCGCTCCTGCCGCGTAGTGAACGCTACGACCGTGCCGAGGAGGTCCTGAAAGCCTGTCTCGACTTGTGGACGGGGTGGCCCGACGGTGCGCTCGTCCTCGACAAGGAAAGCGGCGACTTTATTGATGAGGTAAAGATGCGCCGCACCGAGATCACTGGGAAATACGTCGGGGCAACGGGCGTGTTCACCGTCCCGCCGAGCCCTCAGGGCCACCCGGTCATTATGCAGGCCGGATCGTCACCGCGCGGCCGCGATTTTGCCGCGAGCTACGCCGAGCTTGTCTTTACGCTTCAACATTCGTTGCCGGACATGCAGGAATTCTATGCCGACCTGAAGGGTCGCGTTGATAGGGCGGGGCGGAATCCCGACGATTGCGCCATTCTCGTTTCGGTAGATCCGATCATTGGCGAAACAGAATCCATTGCCCGCGAGAAGCAAGCTTACATCAATGACTTGGTCAATCCTCAGCTCGCTATCCCCTTCATGTCGGCCCATACGGGCCTCGATCTGTCGCAATATCCCGTAGACCAGCCAATTAAGGACATCCCGGCAGAAACCGGATCTCGCGGCTCCTTCGATGTCATTCTTCAAGGCACCAAGGCCAGCAATCTCACACTCGGCGAAGTGGCCAAGCGTTTTGCTATAAGCGAGCTTTGCCCGCAAGTCGTCGGCACGCCCGAGAACGTGGCTGACGAGCTTCAGGAGTTCTTCGAAAATAAGGGATGCGATGGCTTTATCGTGACGCCCACAGAGATGCCGGGCTCCTTCGAGGCCTTCACGCGATCGGTCGTCCCAATCCTTCAGAAGCGCGGTTTATTCCGTAAGGAGTATCCGGGCTCAAGTCTGCGAGAAACGATCAAGGCATAGTCAGTGCGGTATTTTTCTTTCACCTCAAAGCGGGGGGATGAATTCGAACACCCTTCCCATCATCGAACCGCTGGTTCCAGCCCGCGACCGCCCGACATCGTTTTCGCTCCACCGAAGGCAACGCCTATGCACGTCATATGCGATGAATACCGACCGCCACAAAGCGGCCTTGGCTAGTTTCTTTTCAACTTTCGAGAGGATTCAAATGCGCCGACGAAAAATAGTAGCTCTACTACCGGTGGCATTTGACCAGAGTTCTACTTTCTTGAGCGAGGCTGACAACTTCGCAGATGTCGTCATCACTCAAAGCGCGGACGACGCAATACGAGAGTTACAGGATGCTGAAGGGTTCTTGCTCTGGGACATTTTTAACCCAGTAATCCGCAACAATCCATTACCTCCAAAACTCGAATGGATCCATATCGCTGGCGTGGGGGTTGATGCCGCCCTTTCGAGTGACCTAGCATCTTCGGAGATCGTGGTAACCAATACGCGCGGGGTTTTTGAATATCCGATAGCAGAATATGTTCTTGGGTTACTGCTGATGGTGGCAAAAGATTTTCGAAACACCATAAAATTTCAGCATGCCAAGGAATGGAAAAGGAGAGAGACCCTTCCGCTTCGGGGGCAAACTGTGGTCTTGATCGGGCCGGGCGCGATTGGCTTGGAAATTTTTAACCTACTAAACGCAGTAGGGGTAAATGTAATTGCGGTCGGACGTCGCCAAGTTATGAATGACCCTCTCTTCGGGCGCAGGCACTCCATGGAGGAACTAGAATATCTCCTTCCTGAAGCAGACGCAGTCATTCTATCTTTGCCGCTAACTTCGGAGACTGCGGGAGTTATGAACACGACGAGGTTTTCACAAATGAAGCCTGGCTCATCTTTCATTAACATCGGCCGTGGCGGCTTGGTGGACGAGCACGCATTGCTTGACGCACTCAAAGATGGTCGGATAAGGAGCGCTTTGCTTGATGTTTTTGCCGTGGAACCGCTACCGAAGGGTCATCCTTTCTGGAGTATGGATCAGGTGTTCGTGTCACCTCATATGTCGGCGGACCTCCATGGCTGGCGAGTCCATGTCGTAGCAAAGTTCATCGAAAATCTTGAGCGCTGGGTGACAGGACAGCCGCTGGAGAATGTGGTTGACAAAACTATTCGCTTTAGGTGAAAAGCAATTGCACACTCCTACTACTACTGCGAAGCGCTGGGACCTGTTTCAAATTGTGCGTTTCTAAGCAGTGCTCTTCAACCCGAGAAGTCGGGATATGCGCCCAAAACCACGGCAGCGGACGCGCTCGCGCTCTGGTCGGGAGCGATTGCGCTCGCCGGCAGGCACGGCGAAGCTTATCTTGCCTCTCGCCGTCTGCCGGCGACGTTGCCAACTTTGCGCTTTCTGCCGGATTATCGATTGGGAAAGAGGTGCTTTCCAGCGTAAGCGCGTAGGCATCCCCACGTAGCGTGCAGGCGGTTGATCGCTCATTTTCAGCATGAATCATGCGGAGAATCCTGTGAGCGACAGTATGAGCCATCATCGAACATTCGAGATTTTGACGGCGGAGCCTGTGCCGTCCCGACGCAAGCCGCGCCATCGGTCGGACGAAGAGAAGGCACGGCTTGTCGCCGAAGCCTTCTCGCCAGGGGGTAATGTGTCGGCAGTTGCGCGTTCCGAGGGGCTGAACGCCTGTCCGAGCGGCGGACCTGCCCCGTCCTCAGTCGCAAGATGATCCGCTACCAGTCCCGTTGTTAAACCCCGTCGCCATTCCTGAGAAAACGTCAGGCAACCAACACTTACTGTCGTGTCTGTCGAATCCGCGACACGTTTTCGGCCTGGGTGCCTGCTGCGCTTCGGGTCAAGTCATTGTGCAAAACTCAGAAAAATATTTCTAAGGCTCCCTCGGCGCAATTGGCATGATTTTTGAGGAGTCCTCTTCGTGAAACGCGACACGCACTGGTGTTCGCCTGGGAGGATTCGGATGGTCACTTGTAGCCAGAGCTTCTCGGAGCCACTCAACGTCCAGTTGCCGCGAATGACATTCCGAAGACCGGCGGAGATTAATGCAGCCGATGTATGGGAAATAATCGCGAAGTGTCCGCAACTAGACCGCAACTTGCTGTATTACGAGCTGCTGCTTGCAGTGATTTCGCCGCCACCTGCGGGCTTGCTGAGGGGGATGGTGAGGTGGTTGGCTGGTTGTCGGCCTACCCGCGGCCGAGCGACCGCTCCACGGTCTGCATTTGGAATTGCTGTGCAACCTAAGCTACGCAACATGCGC
>NZ_JAMYQL010000084.1:0-3564 GCF_040320865.1 Mesorhizobium sp. M0598
GCCAGGCTGTGGACGACCTGGTCCGGGCAGCGCGGATCGTCGATGCAACGCGCCAGACGCTCGGCCACCCGCAACCGCTTTTCCACCTCGGCCAAGGCCAGAATGCCGCTGTTGGACGACAGCATGCCGCCGTCGAAACGGGCGACGACGGACTTGCCGCCGACTGATGACAAACCGCTCAGCGGCAGCGCAACATCGTTCATGGTGGGTGTGGTCTCCGGGAAATGGTTCGGATCGGCTTAAGCAACCAAATTCCTGCGTCATTTCAACGGGTTGCGCCACATCCACCAACCCCCATGAATTTGGTTAGGTTGATGCGGCGTGCCGCCGCCGTGAGGCCGCGCTCGCTCAGCAGCGCGTCGAGAACGACGAGAAGATTCAGATCGAGCCCTTTGAAACGCATGTCTTAGCTATCCATAGCGTGGATGCATTTGATTGAAACAAACGATTTTACCAATTTTCCGGAATGTCGCATGGACTTGGCAGGACCTCACGTGCGCCGATCACTGCCTCTATCGCGTGGCGAGTCCCTTGAGAAGAGCCCGAAAGAGGAAATCTGTCGCGTGCGGTGGAGATTGTACTGGGAATGAGAGGCAGCGCTCCGATCATGTCGAACTCTCCGACGAATGGCGGACCGGTACAATAGTTGATCGCAACTGGTCCGGAGCTATGAAACATCTCGATTACATATGAGGTGCCGAGTGAATACGCTGACAGCACCCACGGTCGCAGCGTTTAGCTGACGTTTGACGACGGTTCCTATCCATTTACACGCAGATTCTTGATGTGCTGGCGCAAAAGCGGGAGGCCGGCGACTTTTCTTCGTCATCGGGCTGACGCCGCAGAAGCCGGAACTCGTCCGGTTCCTATGGGCATTGGGCTTGGTCGGTCGGACAGGCTCTATGAGGGGCAATTTTGGCAACGCGACGCGACTCGGGTTTTGAACGACGCCGAAAACGCAAGCTGGAAAGGAACAAGATGGCAGATCAACTCGCCAACGAAATAATCGCCATGATCAAGAAGCGCGCCGCGTCGGAGGGCGGCATAGCGCCTGCCACAGGCGGCGAGATAACGGCTGCCACGGGACTGACTTCGCTCGGTATCGATTCGCTGGGATTGGCGGACGTTCTCTGGGACCTGGAGCAGGCCTACGGCATCGAGATCGAGATGAATACGGCCGAGGCATGGTCGGATCTCCAGAATGTTGGGGACATGGTGGAAGCCGTGCGCAGCTTGCTCGCTAAGGGGATGTGAATGGACAGGCGCGTCGTGATTACTGGGATTGGCGGGATTTGCGGGCTTGGGACCAACGCCGCCGCCATTTGGACAGAGATGCGAGAAGGCCGCTCCGCCATCGGCCCAATCGTCAACTCCGAGCTCCATGAATTGAGGGTCAGGATCGGTGCCGAGATCAAGGCGCTGCCGGAGCATGACATCGACGGCAAGCAACTCATCTCCATGGACCGCTTCAGCCTGCTCGCTGTGCTTGCGGCGCGCGAAGCCATGCGTCAGGCCGGACTTTCCTCCAAAGAGGGAAATAGCTATCGCTTCGGTGCGACGGTGGGCGTTGGCGGCTGCGGGTGGGATGCGATCGAGCAAACCTACCGCGCCATCCTTCTGGGCGGTAAGCGTGCCGCTCTCTTGACTGTACCCAAGGCGATGCCGGGTGCCGCTGCCGGCCAGGTCAGCATGAGTCTCGGCCTGCGCGGGCCGGTCTTCGGCGTCACGTCCGCCTGTTCCTCGGCAAACCATGCGATTGCCTGCGCGGTGGACCAGATCAGGCTCGGCCGGGCCGACGTGATGCTTGCCGGCGGCAGCGAAGCGCCGCTCATATGGGGTGTGCTGAAGGCATGGGAAGCGATCCGCGTGCTTTCGCCCGATACTTGCCGGCCATTCTCGGCCGATCGCCAGGGCCTGTCGCTTGGTGAAGGCGCCGGCATGGCGGTGCTGGAAAGCTACGAGCATGCCCTGGCTCGGGGCGCCACCATCCTTGCCGAAATTGCCGGTGCCGGCCTTTCCGCCGATGCGTCCGACATCGTCGCGCCGACTGTCGAGGGGCCGGAGGCAGCAATGCGGGCCTGCCTTGCCGATGCCAGGCTGGACGCCGAGGATGTCGACTATCTCAACGCGCACGGCACCGGCACCAAGGCCAACGACCAGATCGAGACGGCGGCGATCAAGCGCGTCTTCGGTCAGCACGCCTTCTCAATGTCCATTTCTTCTACCAAGTCCATGCACGCGCATTGCCTCGGCGCGTCCGGCGCGCTCGAGTTGATCGCCTGCGTGATGGCTATCCGCGAGAGCGTCGTGCCGCCGACTGCCAATTATCGTGAGCTGGACCCCGATTGCGATCTCGACGTCACGCCCAATGTGGCACGCGAGCGCAAGGTGCGCGTGGCACTGAGCAACTCCTTCGCCTTTGGCGGCACGAACGCGGTTCTGGCGTTCAGGCAGGTGTAGAAGCCATGAGAGATGCCTCCGGCAACATTATCTCTCGCATCCAGATGCTTGCCGGATAACTATTGTGAAGGGCGGGTCATTGACCGCCTCGGCGAATGCGGGAAGTGGCAGCGGAAGCTCGACGATCCGGGGGTATCGTCTTTGCGAAATTCTTAACTGTTGAAGCGGCTTGGACGTACCGCCGCCCCGTAAAAGATAAGCGAGGCCCTGCGGGCTCGGCTTGAGGGTCTGAAGCTGTACACGACAATGTCTGGAAGCCGCAGGGTCGGCTCTGCGCCCGTTATAGTCGCCTGAGTGCTGCCGGCGCGGCCGCGCCGCGGGCGCCGTCAACGAACTCCTTGAACCTGCGGACCTTGCCTGTCTTGGCCGACGCTTCGAAGCGCGCCGTCGTGCTGGCCTCCAGATCCGCGACATGCTTGCGCAGGGTCGTGGTGGGCGCGAGGCCAAAGATGAAGTCGACGTCGTTGGCGCGGCACCAGTCGATGACCTGCGGGTTGCAATAATGGTTATCGCCGCGGAGCAGGATTCGAATGTTCGGCCAGTTGATCCGGATCGCCCGCACCAGACGGCGCAGGTGGGGGCGGATCTCAGCCCCACTCGGCCGCTTGGCCGGTCGCAGGATCGCGCTGACGAACCGTCCCGCACCATCGAACACGACGATCGGCTGGAAGCCGTACTCGTCATGGTGGGCATTGAACAGGCGAAGCTGTTGGCCTCCGTGCACAGCGTCGAAGGTGTCGTCAATGTCGAGTACGATCCGCTTCGGCACCTGCCGGAACGAGGCGCAATAGAGATCGACCATCGCCCGTCCCATCGCGACCAGCTCCCGCACGCCGGGTAGGTTCTCCAGCCGGCACAGCGTCGATTGCGACGCCAGATCCCGACCCGACGGCAGCGCATCCTGGGCCATCTTGAAGACCGGATCGCGGCGCAGCCGGTTGGCGTCGTTGCCGTCCTCGTAGCCGGCGGCGATCATCTTCATGCGAAAGCCGATCATTTCCGCCAGGCTGTGGACGACCTGGTCCGGGCAGCGCGGATCGTCGATGCAACGCGCCAGACGCTCGGCCACCCGCAACCGCTTTTCCACCTCGGCCAAGGCCAGAA
>NZ_JAMYQL010000085.1:0-3382 GCF_040320865.1 Mesorhizobium sp. M0598
CCGAAATCTCCACCCCGCGGGTTCCTTCCCTGGAGGCTTCCGGACGCCGGCCTCGAGCCACGCCATCTCAGTAGACGGCCGGCATCCGAAACCCATCACAATATCTCAGTCGTTCCGCCCGAGGGCAGAGGCAACCGAAAGCGGACGCGCTGTTTAGAAATCTACCTCTTGGTTACGGCAAAACGAACCACAAGAGCCCATCGACTAGCCCGGTCGAACGGCTTCAGCCCAAGACATTCCAAACCAGACGGCCGAGTCCGGCTCCTTGCTCCAATCAATCAGGGCGTCGAGCGTCGCAGTGACGGATTGGCGAGGCAATCCGACAGCGACGATATCGTCCATCGCTTCATCGATGATGCTCGCAATGTTCCGGACAACTGCCTCAAAGTCAGGCTCGCCGGCGCATGCGCCAAAAAAGAGACAAATGTGATACGTCGTGGACGCAAGTCGGCCTGATGCAACAATTGAACAAGGCGACGTCCGATGATTGGATCATTGCCGTGTCGGTCGTAGGTTCGCTGATAGGCATGCCATAGTGAGGCAAATCCCGGTGGCTCGGGCCAGAGCCGCAGCCCATCATAGTCGTCATCTGACAATATCACCCGTCCGCCCGGTCGCACTGCGCCGGCCATGTTGCGAACAAGCAGCAACGGGTCAGGTAGGTGCTCGAGAACGAACCGCGCATGAGCAACGTCGAACTGTCCAAGCTCGTTGTCGGTAAGAAGTGGAGCAAGCACGTCACCCCGCCTCATCTCCAGAAATGCCAAATCCCCATCGGCGTCGGCCTGTCGTAGCGCCTCCGCTATCTGCTCCGGGCTTCGCTCCAAAGCCAAAACCGGAACACCGGTGGCCCGCGCCATCATTCTCGAAAACTGCCCTAACCCAGCACCGAAATCGACCACCCGCTCGCCAACAACCAGCTGTGCAGCGTCGAGACATCGTTGATTAAGACGCTTGTTTAAAGCCGTCAGCCGTTGCTGCTCGGCTTCACTTGATCCATGCGTATAATGCGATGACGACATTCACTGCCCCCAGATCGAATGACCATATCAGCTTCGCATAAGGTCGGACGGCGTCAAGATCAGCGGCTGTGAATTGAACCGTGCCGACCCCGCGCCCGGCACATCTATTGCCGCTTTCGCCTAATTTCGGCGGTGGACACAGCTTTGCAGTTTCTTGGAAAGCAGACCTTGCCGGCACGGCGTTGGAGGTCGAAGCTGCGCATTCTTTCCTGCCCAACGCCGACGTTAGTCGCTCAAACATATTGAGACGATTATGACAATCGATTCCAATTCCCACGGAACATCGGGGCGCCCGTTCAGAACCGCCATGACGAGGCGATGTGCTGGAACACCGCGCCACCTCGCCATGTAGGAAGTTCGAACTTAGTCGGCCCACTTGGCCGGTGCACGGAACTCGATCCCATAGCAGCCTGCAAGTTCCGCCACTTCCGTTAATTAATCAGGAGTGCGCAATTCGCGAGCGGCCGCCTCGACGAAGAATTCCTCCAGCCCGCCAGGTGTTAGGATCGTGAGGTTGCGCCCTGGCCCGGCACTCACGACGCGGAACGTGTGTGGCACGCCGCGGGGTAAGAAGATCGACGTGCCCGCAGGCACTACCATGAACTGACCATCGAGCCAGAATTCGTATTCTCCTTCGATCACATGGATTACCTCGTCCTCATTGTGGTGTACGTGCACCGGCGGACCGGCGCGCGAATGCGACCGAGAGCGCCGAGACGACGCCAGGCATCGGCGCGCCGACACGCGAACACAGCCCAGGATGGCAACGTGCATTCGGGAGATGTCAGGCGTTCAAGATTTTCGCTTCCTTGGCGGCGCTGAGAAATGCCACGCGGGCAATCTCCGGCCCTACACCTTCATGCAGGCCATCGGTGCTTGGATGCGGCGCCCAGTTTCTCCAATGGGCCAATCATAACGCATCAGGTCAGGCCCGCGTTTACGCGTTCGACTCTACCTCCCGCGAAAAAGTACCTGTCGATACATGCGATCTAGCCGTCGCCTTGGGGTCATGGAGCAAAATTCAAAATGCATTGTTAGGTGTAAAGATTAGGAGCGACCTATGCACCCCAGCTTCACCTCGAACGATATGGCTCGCGGCACTCCGACTGCGCCGGCCGCGGAAGGGCTAGCTCCGGCGTTGGCCCGCAACATTGACGCTCTCGTCGAGCGTAGAAGGCGAGAGGCGAAAGCAGCTTCTCTTGAGGAAAGGGCCGCCGCCGCAATCAGCAGATTCGCCGGCAGCATGATCTTCGTCTACATCCATCTCGTTTTCTTTGGCGGCTGGATCGCCTTTAACAGTGGTATCGCTCCGACCGTTCAGGCTTGGGATCCTTCTTTAGTCATCTTGGCCATGCTCGCGTCCGTGGAGGCAATATTTCTCTCCACCTTTGTGCTTATCAACCAGAACCGAATGGCCGCTGAAGATGACGCGCGGGCTGATCTCGATCTCCAGGTTAGCCTGCTCAACGAACACGAGACGACCAAGCTGATCAAGATGGTCGAGGAGATTGCCAAGCGTTTAGACATCCAGACCGAAGCAGACGAGGAATTGAAGGAACTGAAGCGCGATGTGGCGCCCGAAGCAGTTCTCGACAAGATCGTGGAGGCAGGAGATCAGCCAACGCTCGGCTGAGCATTAGCGGCTTAGTGGCTAGCGTGGTTGGCCAACTCCTGCCTGCACGGCTGCCCGTCATCCCCGCACCGCAGGATCACACCGCGAAAAACGGCTCGATGTGTGGCCATCCACAGAGCGCTTGCTTTGAGGGCGAAATCGCCATCAATCCAGATGCGACCGGCACGAAAGACTCCGGGCAGCTTTAACAATGCGGTCGACATTGCCGGTCCTTGACGATCGCCAGACCGGCGCCGGACGGCGGCGTCATCGTGGTGAATTTGAGACGCTGATTCAGCTGCTCCCCGCGAGCTGATTTGCGATCGAGACAACTTTACCGGCTCGCGAAACGGACCCTCCATATGCTGCCTCTAGGTTAGTCCCAGCTAAATGAAGGGGGCTTCCATGCGTGTGACGTTTTGGCGTTCAGAACGCGGCAACCTCGCCGTGGTGTTTGCGTTGGTCTTGCCGGTCGTGCTTTTGGGCGTCGGAGTGGCGATAGACTTTGCGCGCGTGAGCCGAACTGCCCAACAGTTGCAGGAGGGAGCCGACTCCACGGCCCTTCAGTTGGCCGTGGCAAGCGCGAACAGCAGCGATATGACGTCGGAACAGCGTCAGGAGAACGTTGATACTTTCGCCAGCCCGACCTTTGTGGCCACGCGAAGTCCCTATAGTGGTGACGCCCACCACACGGTTGGATCAACCAATCCCACAATCGTGACGGTTGTATTGCACCAACCGCAGGAAT
>NZ_JAMYQL010000086.1:0-3181 GCF_040320865.1 Mesorhizobium sp. M0598
ACCGCCGCCACTATGGCCCCGGGCGCGAATGCCGCGGCCAGGATCCGGCACTGATCCTCTTCACGCCAACGACGACGACGCTCCGGTCCGGTCAATAACGTCACATGGCTCATGCTGTGCTGCTAACTACGCTCGAAAGGACGACCTTAAGAGCGCAGCTTCGCTACCGGGCCATGCTCCCGCAAGGCGGCCCTCGCCGGAGGCGTACGCCGAACTTAGAGCTGCCCGTCGAAAAGCCCGCAGTCGGGAGCGTAGTAGGCGAGGTCGCGAGCGATAGATGCGGCGCTAGCCTGTGTGGCAACGCGTTGCTTGGTAAAGTGATTCCCGATCAGCGAGGGGAGTCGGGTGTCGCTTAGAAAACGACTGCATTCTTGCGGTGAACTGCCAAGGTCGAACACAAGCTGGGCAAAAAGTGAGCCTCGGCCGCACAGGATGCCGGCGAAGTTGACGATAGCAAGAGCTGAGGGTTCAGCGCAGGGGGAAACGCCACCCCGCGCTGCGCGCCGACTGCCGCGAATATCTCACGAGGGGGCATGCACATGACTCGCATCGCTACCTTCAATGTGAACGGCGTCAACGGCCGACTGCCTGTGCTCCTGAAGTGGTTAGGCGAAAGCGACTACGACATCGTTTGCGTGCAGGAATTGAAGACGTCGGACGTCAAGTTTCCTATCGATGCGATCAGAGAGGCGGGTTACGGCGCAATCTGGTACGGCCAGAAATCCTACAACGGTGTGGCGATCCTGGCCCGAGGAATGGAACCTGTGGAAGGCCGACGCGGCCCTGCCTGGCGATCCTGACGACACTCAGCCGCTATATCGAGGCCGAGGTGGATGGGGTCGTTGTGGGCTGTCTCTATCTGCCCACCGGCAATCCAGCGCCTGGCCCAAAGTTCGACTACAAGCTGCGCTGGTTCGATCGTCTCATCAACTACGGCCAGCACTTGCTCGAAATTGGGGCACCCAGTGTTCTCTGCGGCGACTATAACCTCGTTCCAACCCAAATCGACGCCGTGGTGCCAAGGCGATGGCTGGGCGATACTAATGATTAAACCGGATTCTCTCGAAATGACAGGCTTGGCGCGCCGTTCCAGACCGGGAAGCTGTTGTCCAGGCGGGCGATGTCGCCTGCACGAGCGAACTCGAAGCGGCGTTTGACGAGTATATTGTACCGAGTCGCGTCGGCGCGCAGCTAGGCTGCCTTCTTAAGCTCCGCCACCTGAACGCCCAGCCGGAACGCCTGACCATCTGCAAACGAGCGCGCGTAGCTCTCGGATGCAAAAGGGACGGTGGTGGTGGTGCCATTGACCGTCACGCGGACCGACCAGTCTTTGTCTCTGACGATTTCAACGGCATGTCGCTCATGCGGAGCCATGCGTTCCTCCCAGAATTTGAGGAGGGAGGATAGGGTCGCAACACTCGTTTGCATGCAAATAATCCGACACCGCGATGTCAAAATGTCAAAACAGCGCACAGCTAGGCGAACTTAAGTCGATGTCGTCGCCTTGAGCTATTCAGGTGGTCTCTTGGCGAAGTTAAAAAGTGCGGTGGCAGTCTCTTCAGCCGTCCAGCCTTGCTCGATGCAAGAGGACACCAGAGCCGTGAAAGCGGTTTCAAGGACGGCTGCGCAGTTCACGTCCTGTCCAGGCTGTCCTCGGCAAGAGTGGGCGGTGCAACTTGTGCTGTTTGGGACATGAAAAATAACTGGCAGTGCCAGAAAAAAATTCTGACTTTCATCTTGCCGTCGGTCAGCCGTAGTGAAGTTTCGGTTTTGGCTCGGTGCCGGTGAATTTGACGCCGATGCGGTCGTTGCGACGCCAGCGAACCTCCCATCGATAGGCAACTCCATCGACCGACACGTAGAGCAAGAAGCGATCGGGAACCCTTGGCATCGGGCGCGACCTTCAGCTCAGCGCCCCCCTCATGCTGATTGCGCAAGGTGCAGCTGATCTGGATCCGGTGATGATCGTCCCGCCCTTTAGCACACGTTGGCGGCGCTCGCGCCGATGCTCGTCGGAATTCTCATCAACTGGGTTCGCGGTGTTTGCCATCGATAAAATGTCAGATCAGCTGAATTCGCCCGCTAGGTATACCGAACACAGGCGCGCAGCAATGGATCGGTCATGTTGCCCTATTACGTGACATTACAGGGCATGCTCAGGTGAATCTGTCGGGTCGCGCAGAAAAAAGGCAATCATCTAGCAAAGGTCCCGCGTTTGCCGACATGCCGATCAACACGGTTTCCAAGCTTCTGGTCGACGCCGACCTAAATGCTGACCTTCCGGCAGACAGGCCCAGTAGCCGTCGAACTCCACCTCGTGTATCCAGGCGTCGCCCTCGGGCGGCTTCTCGACCAAGGTCGGCATCAAGGCTCAATGAACTCCAGCCGGCTGGAGCCTGCGCCTGCCCACCTACGCAAGGAACCGAGCCTGGATCGTGAGATCCGGCGGCTAGGGCAACGGAACATAATCAGATTACCAAAATTAGCAATGATGCATGAGATGGCCTATAACTTGCGCAACCGGCGAACGACCCAATTGCCGCCAGTTAGCGCCTGGTCACCCCCCGATTGGCTGCCGGGCCGTTCCTATCAAACCGCTACGCGCGATTGATCGGCTACTCGCGACTATCGAAAGCCACCAACAGGTCAAGGGCCGCAGCGACTTCGAGGATAGCCTCGGTTATATGGTCGTCGCATACTGTCAAATCAGGCGCAGACTGCCGAACCTGGTATAATGCGGCTTTGACCGAGACGGTGTCCCCCCGGTCCGCCCTGTTGAGGATTGCGGCAATCGCCTGTTCTAGAACTGGACCGACCCTTTGGACGATGCTCATCCACCTTCCCCCCCGGGAACGCTAGCGTCAAAACTAACGTGTTCGAGGCCGGAATGCAACCGATGGGCGAAATCGCGACTATTTTTCGGTCTAATCGTTGCGCATCCGCAAAGGAGACCGAAGGCAAACATGCCGCAGCGGAGCCAAGGGCGATGAATCGTCTCAGAAGGCTCATCGTTGTCAGAGTTACAAAAGTTGAACTGCATCGGGGAACACTCTTTCTGTCTGCCTGTTCAATTTGCCAGGCGCATCCCGCGCATTCAGACAGGAGAAAGAAGATGAAACGCATCCTTTTGGCTTCGGCCGTGCTGGCGGTGTCGGCCGGGCTTTCCTTTGCCCAGACGACC
>NZ_JAMYQL010000087.1:0-3096 GCF_040320865.1 Mesorhizobium sp. M0598
GTGCCCGCGTTCCTACCGCTCGGCGCCTGGAGCGTCGCTTGCGCACGGCCAGTCCTTCTTCGCGGTATAGCCGGTAGATGCGGTTGATACCCGATGCCTCGCCCCAGCGCTGGCGGATGCGTGTCAGGGAAGAGTGATCGGGAAGTGCTTCGTGGAGACCGTAGCCGACAAACCAACGGATCGCGATGTTGACCTGCGCCTCTCGCATCAGCCGGCGGTCATGCACAATTCCAAGCAGGAAACCGGCGAGCATCAGTCGGACCGCAACCTCAGGATCATGCCCGGGCGGCCATTGTCGGTGCAGTAGAGGTTCGCCACCTCGTCACGCAGCCAGGACAGATCCAGCACACGGTCGACCCGCGCGAGAATATGATCATCAGGAACAAGCTGCCGTAGCGAGCCAGTCATGAATAGCTCAAGCTGATCGCGCTCCTTGCGTCCCAGCATCGCGAACCCTCCAGAGAATCAACGACTTCCCAATTGAATCAGTAGGAGGAGACTTCTTCAACGGCTCCCCGCGGCACCTCTGCCATGTCGCGCACAGCACCTTGGTGACGGCCGCCTTGATGCCTTCATGGGCATCGGAGACGACGAGCTTGACGCCGCGCAGGCCACGACGGGTCAGCTTGCGCAAGAACTCCGTCCAGATCGGCTCGGCCTCAGACGTGCCAACCTCCATGCCCAGCACCTCGCGCCGGCCGTCCGCGTTGACGCCGACAGCGATGATGACGGCGACCGAGACGATGCGGCCGCCGCGGCGCACCTTCAGGTAGGTGGCGTCGATCCACAGATATGGCCAGTCGCCCTCGATGGGTCTTTCAAGGAACGCTTTGACCTTGCCGTCGATCTCTTCGCAAAGCCGGCTGACCTGGCTTTTGGAGATGCCGCTCATGCCCATGGCCTTGACCAGGTCGTCGACCGAGCGGGTCGAGATCCCCTGGACGTAGGCCTCCTGGATGACGGCGGTCAGCGCCTTCTCGGCCATGCGGCGCGGTTCTAGGAAACCGGGGAAATAGGAGCCCTTCCTGAGCTTGGGGATGCGCAGCTCGACGGTGCCGGCGCGCGTCTCCCAGTCGCGCTCGCGATAGCCGTTGCGCTGGGCCGTGCGCAACGGGTTCTTCTCGCCATAGGCGGCGCCGGTGGCGGCGCCAACCTCCAGCTCCATCAGCCGCTCGGCGGCAAAGCCAATCATCTCGCGCAAGAGATCGGAATCCGGAGTCTTCTCCACGAGCGCGCGCAGGTTCATCATGTCATCGGGCGCCGGACTTCACGCCCGGCTTGGATGGCTTCGCTGCGCCAGCGGCGCAACAGCCTGAACACCGAATCCGGGTCGGCATCGAGCTTCTTGAGAGGGTTACGTTCAAAGCCAGGGACCGTCGCAGCAATGAGCCACTTTGTCTGGCTCATCTCAATCACTGCGACCAACGTGCTGTCCTGATCAAGGGCGGTAAGGGATTTGCTTGCATCAAAGGATGGTGACATGGGGCGCTCCTTAGGTAGCTGCTCAACAGCGTCGAGGGTGCCACACGCTCGCCGCCGCCCATAGCATCTACAGCGCTATCGAGGGCGCGCTCGCGAGCGGCTTCGCTACCGCCGAGCTACACCACCTGTAGGGACGCGACCGCGCTCTGGGAAAGTCAGTGTTTCGTTCCGCACCGCCGCCATCTTGGGATGAATTTCCAGCTGTACGCACCCGCTGTCTATCGCGATCCATGCACTACACTCCGAGTTGTTTCTACGGCTTCAAGCTAGCAGCGAACAGTGACCTACCAAACCAATATCGCGTTGCAGCTGTGATAATGTCCCAAAGAGCGTCGGGTTGATAATTGAAAATTCTGCACCGCACCGTCACATGTGGTTCAACATCTTCTTCGGTCAAAGGAGCAGCCATGGCTACCGTGAAAGTCGATATCAATAACTTCCAGTCGGAAGTTCTGGAATCCGCAGCACCCGTCGTCGTCGATTTCTGGGCCGAATGGTGCGATCCCTGCAAGATGATTGCTCCGAGCCTCGAGGAAATCTCCGTCGAGATGGAAGGCAAGATCAAGGTCGCCAAGCTCAACATCGATGAAAACCCGGAACTCGCCGCCCAATTGGGGGTGCGCTCCATTCCGACGCTCGCGATCTTCAAGGGCGGCGAAGTGGCCGATTTCTCGGTCGGCGCCAAACCGAAGACAGCTCTTTTGAACTGGATTTCGAACGCTGCCTGATCGATATCGCTCAATCTGTACCGCAATGAAAAAACCGTAGATTCGCCCCGTAAAGCGGTAGGGTTCATAGTGATTTATGGGCTTTTGTACAGGGCTCAGCCCTTTGAGCTTCAGCCTGATGAGGTCGTTGGTTTGTAATAGCGGATATAGTCCTCCCCTCTTTCGGACTTGCGATGCTGTCGGAGCGATTGAGTGGCGAAGAAGCTTTTAATTGCGGCGTTGTCGAGGCAGTTGCCGTTGCGTGAATGCTGCGGCTTTCAAGCATGCCGTTGCAGGCTCGCGTGACCGCACTCAAACCAATGATGCCTGTTGTTGACACGCTTTAGGCGATGCGTTTTGCTGGATCGGAGAGGGAATATGGGCAGCACCGGAGAGTTGGTCGGACAAGCAGGGCGTCCTGATAGCGAAGGAGGCCCGCACCGCATCTCCGACGCAATGTCGGACCAGCAGAAGACGCGCGAAGCGACGCTTGCCATCGCCGGCGCGGTGGTTGCCCGCGACGGCAATCTCGACGGATTTTCGGATCCAGAGTTGGCCGATTTGGTGAACGGCTTCAGCAGATGGCCGGACCAGCAGAAGACGCGTGAAGCGACAATTGCCATCGCCGGCGCGGTGGTTGCCCGCACCGGCAATCTCGACGGATTTTCGGATCCAGAGTTGGCCGATTTGGTGAACGGCTTCAGCAGATGGCCGGACCAGCAGAAGACGCGTGAAACGACGCTTGCCATCGCCGGCGAGGTGGTTGCCCGCGACGGCAATCTCGACGGATTCTCGGATCAAGAATTGGCCAATCTGGTGAACGGTTTCGCCAAGTGGCCGGAAGAAGAAAAAGCACGCAAGGCGATCGTTGCCATCGCCGGCGAGCTCGGTTCCAAGGGCCGTCGCT
>NZ_JAMYQL010000088.1:0-3090 GCF_040320865.1 Mesorhizobium sp. M0598
TTATCGAATCCCACAAACGGTCTGAATTGATTCGCAGATTCTCGCCGGGGGCGGCCATATTCTAAAACCTCATTGGTTGTGGCACGCCAGCGTCCCCCTCCCCCTCGAGGGGAGGGTGGCCGCGAAGCGGTCGGGTGGGGTCGGCTGACATGCGCGCGACCTTCTCCTTGACCACCTGTGCGACATGCCAAGCGCTGTTTATGACACCGGGCTCATCGACGCGAAAGATATCGAACCCGAGCGACCGCAGATAGGCATCACGGACGGCGTCGTGCCGTTTGCCCTTCTCCTGTTCGTGCAGATCACCATCGACTTCAACGACCAGCTCTACCGCAAGGCAGGCAAAGTCGACGATATAAGGCCCGATCGGACACTGGCGCCGGAATTTCATCGCAGCCGATTTCAATTCGCGCAGTTCATACCAAAGCAGCGATTCGCCTTTGGTCGCATGTACTCGAAGCGCGCGCGCCTTTTGGCGCATTTCGAAGCTCACGCGGGTCCGGGGCATCACAGGCACCTATGCGGCCGAAGGTCAGGCTGGCGCGCTGCCGCGCCGACCCCACCCGGCCGCTTCGCGGCCACCCTCCCCTCAAGGGGGAGGGAAAGCTGCAGCGCGTTCCTCAATCCACCGCCCTCAGCACTTCGCGCACATGGTCGACCAATTCGTTGATCTGACCCTTGGTGATGATCAGCGGCGGCGATAGCGCGATGATGTCGCCGGTGGTGCGGATCAATGCACCGCGCTCGAACGCCTTCACAAAAGCCGAGAAGGCCCGCTTCGTCGGCTGGCCGGCGATCGGCGCCAGTTCGATCGCGCCGATCAGGCCGATGTTTCTGATATCGATAACGTTCGGCTCGCCCTTCAGCGAGTGCAGTGCGTCCTCCCAGTACGGCGCCAGTTCCTCGCCGCGCGTCAGCAGCCCCTCTTCCTTGTAGGTGTCGAGCGTGCCCAGCGCTGCCGCGCAGGCGATCGGATTGCCCGAATAGGTGTAGCCGTGGAAGAACTCGATCATGTGCTCGGGCCCGGTCATGAAGGCGTCGTGGATTTCCTTCTTTACGAACACCGCGCCCATCGGAATGACGCCGTTGGAGACGCCTTTGGCGGTGGTCATGATATCCGGCGTGACACCGAAATAGTCGGCGGCAAACGGCGTACCGAGACGGCCAAAACCGGTGATGACCTCGTCGAAGATCAGCAAGATGCCATGCTTGGTGCAGATCTCGCGCAGCCTCTCGAGATAGCCCTTCGGCGGCAGGATGACGCCGGTGGAACCGGCCACCGGCTCGACGATGACGGCGGCGATGGTCGAGGCGTCGTGCAAGGCGACGATGCGCTCCAGCTCGTTCGCCAGTTCCGCGCCATGCTCCGGCACGCCCTTGGTGAAAGAGTTCTTTTCCGGCAAATGCGTGTGTGGCATGTGATCGACGCCGCCGAGCAGCGTGCCGAACATCTTGCGGTTGGTGACAATGCCGCCGACGGAGATGCCGCCGAAATTGACGCCGTGATAGCCGCGTTCGCGGCCGATCAGGCGGGTACGCGAGCCCTCGCCTTTTACGCGGTGATAGGCGATCGCCATCTTCAGCGCGGTCTCGACCGATTCCGATCCGGAATTGGTGAAAAACACATGGTCCATGCCCTTCGGCGCGATGTCGACCAGCCGGTTCGCCAGCTCGAACACGATCGGATGGCCCATCTGGAACGCCGGTGCGTAGTCGAGCTCTGCCGCCTGGCTCTGGATCGCCTCGGTGATCTTCGGGCGGCAGTGGCCGGCATTGACGCACCACAGGCCGGCGGTGCCGTCGAGCACCTTGCGCCCGTCGCTGGTCGTGTAGTGCATGTCCTTGGCCGACACCATCATGCGCGGCGCCTGCTTGAACTGCCGGTTTGCCGTGAACGGCATCCAGAATGCGCTGAGATCGTTCGGCGTGACTTTCAGCCGGTTGGACATGACCAAGACTTCCCCTTGTAATCTGTTTCGGTGCGGCTAACGCTTGGTCTTTCCAACGCTTGGTCTTCGCGACGTTTTCGTGCTACGCAAATTTTTGACCGGTTGGACAAACGTTAGCACCGCCTTATCAGCGGTCAAGGGATTACTAGCGGAAATGCGGCTTTCGAAGTGCGCTCCACAGGGCGAGGAAAAACTGGTCCAGAGAATTGGTCCAGACACTCCTCACGGCGAAGGTTTTGCGGGGTGACGGGGGCGGTCGAAAGCTCCCCTCCTCGCCGCACCCGCATTCAGCTGGAAAAGCGCGAGCTCATCCTGGAGGCGGCGCTAGAAGTCTTCTCCACCAACGGTTTTCGCGGCTCGACCATCGACCAGATCGCCGAAGCCGCCGGCATGTCGAAGCCGAACCTGCTCTATTATTTCCGCCGCAAGGAGGACATCCACGAGACGCTGATGCAGCGGCTTCTCGACACCTGGCTGGCGCCGCTGCGCGAGCTCGACGACATTGGCGATCCCTTGACCGAATTGCGCAGCTACATCAGGCGCAAGCTCGAAATGGCGCGCGACTTCCCGCGCGAGAGCCGCCTGTTCGCCAACGAGATCCTGCAGGGCGCGCCGCGCATCATGCCGATGCTGGAAGGCGAGTTGAAGACGCTGGTCGACGAGAAAGCCAATGTCATCAAGGGCTGGATGCGCGCCGGCAAGATTGCCCGCACCGACCCCTGGCACCTGATCTTCTCGATCTGGGCGACGACGCAGCATTATGCCGATTTCGACGTGCAGGTCCGCGCCGTGCTCGGCCCCGACCGCGGCGGCGACGGCCGCTTCGAGGACGCCGCAAGATTTCTTGAGCAGCTGTTCATCGACGGGCTGAAGCCGAAGGGCTGAGGCAGCTCGGCTGTCGCAAACCTCCCCCATTGCTTCGTCATCCTGGGGCGCAGCAAGGAGCGGAGCGACGCAGCGCAGACCCCAGGATCCATGCCGTTACGCCAGAACGCCCCTGCGCTGCAGGATTCTGCTCCGCTGCATTCTTCGGCAGATGTCACGGCATGATGGGGTGGACGGCGCCCGACGGCATCGGATGTGCCAGAATGAGTTCGTTGAGATCTCAAACAAGGGAGCCGTCCGTGGAACACCTTATCCG
>NZ_JAMYQL010000089.1:0-3072 GCF_040320865.1 Mesorhizobium sp. M0598
GGCTGCCCATGACGATGTAGGCTTTGGCACCTGCCGACTTGCCCTTGGCGCGCAGCATCTTGCACACCTCGAACGCTTCCAGCGTGCCGGACTCCACCTCGTTGGAGCCGACATAGACCTGTTTCTCCGGCAGATTCGCCATGTCTGACGGTTCGAGGTTGACGAAGACCAGCGGGATGCCGGCCTTGGCAGCTTCCTCGCTGAGCGTCCTTGACGCGTTGGTGTCGACCAGCGTGACGATGATGGCGTCTACGCCGGTGGCGATGAAGTTCTTCACCTGGTCGAGTTGCTTGGCGACGTCATTCTGCGCGTCCTCGACCTGGATGCCGGCGCCCTTCTCCTTGGCGCGGGCCTGCATGCCGTCCCTCAGCAACGTCTGAAAATTGTTGTCGAAGTTGACGATGCTGACGCCAATTTTTGCAGCCATCGCATTGGTCGACATCAAGGCCGCCAACGAGGTCGAAATCAAAAACTTCTTCACGGTTTTCCTCCCTTGTGGATGGAGTGCCGGTTCACCCCTCCTTTGACTTCCGGCCCTTGCGGGATGGCTTGCGCGGACGCCTCGCGTGGCTGTCTGATCGGGCTGTCATTGGGCGGCGTTGGCGCGCGCCTTCTTCTCCTCGTAGCGGGCCTGCATGCGGGCCTCGCCTTCCTTGCTACCGTCGTGGAAAGTGCCCAACCATCGGTCGAACGGGATGAGGCCGTCGCCGTAGTTCACCTCGAAATATTTGTGATGGAGGTAATGGATGTAGGCGTGGCTATCGATGCTGGTGTCCTCGCCGAGTTCGACCTTGTCGAAGCCGACATGACCGGGAATGGCGCCGAAGCCGGCATAGTGGAGCTGGTAGAGCGCAAGCAGCGGGTTCGACGGGATGACCAGGTGCCAGAGTGCAACGCCGAGATAACCGAACTGCTCGACGGGATGCATCGACAGCGACGACCAGGGCGACGGGTTGACGGAGTTGTGGTGCACCGAATGCACCCATTTGTAGAGCGGCGGCCAGTGGATTGCCCGGTGCAGCAAGAAGAAATGCGTCTCGTGGATAATTGGCACTACCAGCGCCAGGCAAAACAGGTAGACGGGATGCTCGGCGACTGTCAGCCACGGCACGTCGCCCTTGGCATAGGCGTAGAGGATCGCGACTTCGATCGCCGTCCAGATCGGCATGCCGGTGCCGAAGGTACGCAGCATGTTGTCTAAGTTCTGGTTCTCGAAGAAGAAAGCCTTGCTCTTCTGCTCGGAGGGCCATTTGCCGTTGTATTTGAAGCGATTGCCCTGGGCTCTCAAAATGTAGAGCCGGAGCTCGAAGACGCCGAAGAAGACAAGCAGCGCCGCGCAGTTGACGAGGAAGAGCCTGAGGATCCATCCGACGCTCAGCGTCTTCATGACCTCGACGTCGGGCAGCACGTAGTGCCACCACGCGACCGCCGAGAGCGCGAACAGGAGATTGTACGGCAGGAAATAGTGCGGCAGCCATTTCAGTAGCGCCAGCGGACGCGGCGGAAAGGCGAACAGCGGCGCGGTGCCTGCCGGCTCGCTCGGAGCCCAGTCGCCTCTTTTGTTGCGCGTGCCGTATTTCAGGTCGTCCATGTCGATCTCACAGGGATTGGGAAAGGGTGAGGAAGCGGTCATAGGCGGCATCGTCCATGTCGACCTGGTGCTTCGCTTCGGGATAGGCGCCGGCTATCACATCGCGGCCGAAGGCGCGGAAGGCGGCGATGCGCTTTTCCTGCAGTTCGGCGTCTAGTGTCACGAAATCGGCATAGCGTTTGCGTGGCGCGGATAGTGACCGGTGTGGGTGCCGAGCACGTCACTGGAAAACAGGTACTGCGTGTCGCAGGCGCTGCCGCAGCCCATGCCCATGGTAATCAGTGGGGTCGAGCGCGTGATGTGATCGGCAAGCCGCACCGGCACGACCTCGACCTCGATGCAGGCGGCACCGGCATTCTCAAGGTCCTTGGCCGCGCGGAGCACCTTGAAGGCTTCTTCGGCGGTCTTTCCAACGGCGCGAAAATTCGTCCAAGTAGCGCGGTTCGGCACCAGGCCGACATGGCCGGTAACCGGAATGCCCTCCGCCGCCATCGCCTCGATGAAGCGCGGTGAATGCGAGCAATAGACGGCGTCGGCGCCGCGCTCGATCATGTCAAAGCCGAGCCGTACCGCCTCGTCGGGCGAGGCGACCGCGCCATGCTGCATGCCGACCGACAAGAAGGCGAAAGGCGCCGCCTCACGGATCAATTCCAGATTGTGGTCGGACTCGCTGGAGAGGATTACGATATTGCAGGCGACAGCCGCGGCGGCCTCAGCCGGCGTGTCGACGTGAAGCTGCAGCCATTTGCGGCTGCCCTTGGCGCTCCTCAGATCGTAGGCCGTCAGCCGTCTCGTCACTAGTCGTCCTCCCTTCGCGGAGCGCCATTGCATGTGAAAGAATGCCCCCTCACCCGGATTGCCATCCGATTTGTGGCAATCCGACCTTTCCTCGAGGGGAAAGGGAGATCGTCTGCGCTTGGCGCCAGCCTCTTCTCCCAACGGGGAAGGCGGATGCAAAGCGGCTGGATGAGGGGGCGAACTTCATATGCGATCCCCGTCCGTTCGCAGGGAGTTAGCACCGTGACGGAGGCGAAGCTCGCTCTATCTTGATCAAATCAGATCAAAGGTTCTCGGCAGTGAAGGTAACGAAGCGGATCGGCGGGTTTTCGACTTGCAGGTCGTGCAGGTTCAATGTCGCCAGCACGAGGTCCATGGCTCGCCTCGCCTGCGCCTCGGGTGCCTGGTCGAGCACGACATCCATCGTACCCTCGCGAAGTGCAACGGCGCTGCGCTCGGTGAGCTCGTGGCCGACGAAGAAGACCTGGCGTCCGAGCGGATTTCGGCGCAGGACATCGTTGAGCGCCGAATTGGCGCCGCCTGCATTATAGAGGCCGGCAAGGTCCGGCCAGCGCTTCAAGGCTTCAAGAAGCTGCTCAGCGTTGCGGTCTCCATCGTCATGGCCGAACAGCGCCCCGATCGGTTCGAAATGTTCGGTCGCCGTCTCCATCAGGTAGTCGAAGAAGCCGCGCACGCGGTCGCGG
>NZ_JAMYQL010000090.1:0-2544 GCF_040320865.1 Mesorhizobium sp. M0598
CAAAAAAGTGCGAATTCCTCACGGCCTCGCCTTGTCCCTCCTCAAGCGAGCATGCTCAACCAATTGCAAAGTCGCGTTCCTTCGCGCCCCCCTCTGTCCTGCCAACTTCTGACGGGCGTCGAGGGCGGATTTCAGCCTCACGCGAATTCCATGATCACCGCATCGACGGCAAGGCTGTCGCCGGGCTTGGCGTTGAGCTTCGACACGATGAGGTCGCGCTCGGCGCGCAGCACGTTTTCCATCTTCATCGCCTCGACCACGGCAAGCGTCTCGCCGGCCTTGACCTCCTGCCCTTCGGCAACGGCGATCGATACGACGAGGCCGGGCATCGGGCAGAGTAGCATCTTCGAAGTATCCGGCGCCACTTTTTCCGGCATCAGCCGTTCGAGCTCGGCGGTGCCCGGCAGCATGGCGCGCGCCGTCACCGAGATGCCTTTCCAGGCGATGCGGAACCCGTTCAGCACCGGCCTGACTTGCGCCGCGACCGTGCGGCCGCCGACCGTGCCGCGCCAGATGAGATCGCCCGGCCGCCAGTCGGATGCCACCGTCAGCGGTTTGCCGCCGTCGATTGTGAGGTCGAGCTCGATCGGAATGGAAATCATGCCTTCGACGATGGCAACCGAAAGATAATCCCGGCCGATCTTCACCACCCAATCGCGTTTCAAGGCGCCCGAATGCGGCGCCAGCCGCCCGCCCAGCCGGTCGAGCCGGTCGCGGCGCAGCAGTTCGACCGCGGTTGCGATCGCGGCCAGCACCGCGTTTTCTTCGCTATTCGGCACAATGGGCGCGAAGCCGTCGGGATATTCCTCGGCGATGAACGCCGTCGATAGCCGCCCTTCCCGCCAGCGCGGATGCTGCATCAGCGCCGCCAGGAACGGTATGTTGTGCTCGATGCCGTCGACGACGAAACTGTCCAGCGCTTCCGACATCGCGTCGATCGCCGCCAGCCGTGTCGGCGCCCAGGTGCACAGCTTGGCGACCATCGGGTCGTAGAACATCGAGATTTCCGAGCCTTCGGTGACGCCGGTATCGTTGCGGATGACGATTTCGCCGAATTTTCCCTCTTCCGGCGGCCGGTATTTCGTCAGCCTGCCGATCGACGGCAGAAAGTTGCGATACGGATCTTCGGCATAGAGGCGGCTTTCCACCGCCCAGCCGTTCAGCTTGACGTCGCTCTGCTTGATGGCGAGCTTTTCGCCGGCTGCCACGCGGATCATCTGCTCGACCAGGTCGATGCCGGTGACGAGTTCCGTCACCGGATGCTCGACCTGCAGCCGCGTGTTCATTTCCAGGAAATAGAAGTTTTTGTCGCTGTCGACGATGAACTCGACCGTGCCGGCGCTCTGGTAGTCGACGGCCTTGGCCAGCGCCACCGACTGCTCGCCCATGGCTTTGCGGGTCTTGGCGTCGAGGAACGGCGACGGCGCCTCCTCCACGACCTTCTGGTTGCGGCGCTGGATCGAGCATTCGCGCTCGCCGAGATAGAGCGTGTTGCCATGCGCGTCGGCGAGCACCTGGATTTCGATATGGCGCGGATCGACGATGAATTTTTCGATGAAGACGCGGTCATCGCCGAACGAGCTTTTGGCCTCCGACCGCGCCCGGTCGAAGCCGTCGCGCACCTCTGCCTTGCTCCAGGCGATGCGCATGCCCTTGCCGCCGCCGCCGGCCGAAGCCTTGATCATCACGGGATAGCCGATTTCGCCGGCTATTCTTTCGGCATGGGCGGCGCTTTCGACGACGCCGAGCCAGCCGGGCACCGTCGACACCTTGGCCGCGTTGGCGAACTTCTTCGATTCGATCTTGTCGCCCATCGCCTTGATGGCCTTGGGCTTCGGGCCGATGAAGACGATGCCTTCCTGCTCCAGCGCTTCGCAGAAGGATGCCCGCTCGGACAGGAAACCGTAGCCGGGATGCACGGCCTCTGCTCCTGTGGCCTTGCAGGCGGCGATGATCTTTTCCGCGACCAGATAACTTTGCGCAGCCGGCGAAGGCCCGATATGCACCGCCTCGTCGGCCATTTCGACATGCACGGCGTCGCGGTCGGCGTCGGAATAGACCGCGACGGTGGCGATGCCCACCTTGCGCGCCGTCTTGATCACGCGGCAGGCGATCTCGCCACGGTTGGCGACCAGGATCTTTGTGAACATGCAGGCCTCGTCCCTCGGCTGCCCTTCTTCTACGGGCTTCCCGTTTTATGGGCTTCAGGGGGCCGGTCAAGGCAAAGTCGGAGCCTATCCCGCATGCAAATCGGCGGGCGCTGACGAAAAACCGGGGTCAGAACGTCGCTTCGTGCATAGCGCAGAGCTGAATGGTAAGTTAAATCTAACCTGGATTGCAGACTGCCTTGGGAGGATTGCCTGATGAAAACGCGCGCCGCTGTCGCCGTCGCCGCCGGAAAGCCGCTGCAGATCATGGAGGTCGACCTCGAAGGTCCCCGCGATGGCGAGGTGCTGGTCGAGATCAAGGCAACCGGCATCTGCCACACCGACGAGTTCACGCTGTCGGGCGCCGACCCGGAAGGCCTGTTTCCGGCGATCCTCG
>NZ_JAMYQL010000091.1:0-2533 GCF_040320865.1 Mesorhizobium sp. M0598
GTAAGCGGGCAGCTGAGGCCGTTCAGCGCTGGTAATTCCATGGCATGAGGGCGTCGATATTGCTGTTTGGCCAGCCATTGGCAATGCGCTCGAGGGTCAGGGTGAGCCAGGCGTGCGGATCGACCTGATTCATCTTGGCGGTGGTCAGCAGGGTGGCGATGGTGGCCCATGTCCGTCCGCCGCCGTCGCTGCCCGCGAAGAGGCTGTTCTTTCGGGTAATTGTCTGCGGCCGGATGGCGCGCTCGACGGTGTTGGAGTCGATTTCGATCCGGCCGTCAGTGAGGAAGCGCTCCAGCGCGGCACGCCGGCCGAGTGCATAGCGGATCGCCTCGGCCGGTTTCGATTTTCCCGACAGCTTGGGCAGCTCCTTTTCCCACAGCGCAAAGAGAGCGGCAACGATGACGGCGGATTTCTCCTGACGCGCAGTTATCCGTACTGCCGGGTCCTGGCCGCGTACGGCCTCCTCGGCGGCCCACAGTGGGGCCATCTGCGCCACCGTCTGCGAGGCGATAACGGAGGAGCCTGCGGCATGCAGTTCGTAGAACTTGCGCCGCACGTGCGACCAGCACGCCGCCAGCATCACGCCGTCATTGCCCCGATCGGATCGGGCCAGCCGGTTATAGGCGGCGTATCCGTCGACTTGCAGGATGCCGCGATAGCCGTCCAGATGACGGGCGACACATTCGCCGGCGCGGCTGTCCTCGAAGCGGTAGGCGACGATGGGCGGTCCACTGCCGCCAAAGGGCCGATCATCGCGGACATAGGTCCAGAGGTAGGCCGTCTTGGCCTTGCCAGATCCCGGCGCCAGCGTTGGCAGCGTGGTCTCATCGGCGAAGACCCGCTCCCCCTGCTTGATGCGAGCCAGTGCGTAATCGGCGAGCGGCTCGAGCTCGAAGCCGAGCTTGCCCATCCACTGCGCCATCTGTGACCGGTCGATCTCGACCTGATCGCGGGCATAGATCGCTTCCTGGCGGTAGAGCGGCAGGCCATCGGCGTATTTCGACACCGCGATCTGCGCCAGCAGCGCTTCGGTCGGAATGCCGCTTTCGATGATGCGGGCGGGCGCGGCTGCCTGGATGACGCCGTCCCAACCCTTGTAGGCATATTTGGGGCGACGCGTAACGATCACCCGGAACTTCGCCGGGGTGACATCGAGCCGTTCGGAGACGTCCTCGCCGATCAGGATCTTTTCCAGCGCTTCGCAGCCAGCAGGCGTTTCGGGCTCGATGACCACCTCGACCCGTTCGAGATGGGCCGCAAAGCCTTTGCGAGGGCGCGGGGCGCGCTTCGCTTTCGAGCCGCCCGCAGACTTCTCCATCTGCGCTTGGATGGCCGCCACGCCGGTTTCGATCTCGTCGAAGACCAGAGCATACTGCTCCTCGCTCAGCGCACCGGCCCGCAACCTTTCGGAGCGGCTGCCGAAGCGCGACCGCTCCAGCATCTTCACCACCGCCGTCAGTCGTGCGATCCGCTCCTCAGCGCTCTTGTTGACCAACTCGAGATGCGTATTGTGGGCTTCGAGATCGGCATTACGCTCTTCCAGACCGGCGGCTTTTTCGGCCATGGCAACAACCATCGCCTTGAGCGCGTCAACGTCGTCCGGGAGCGCGAGATCGGGTGCCGACATGGCCAAAATCAGAGCATATTCGCGGGCAATTTTCCCGCGTTTTCAGGCCCCTGATTCATCATGCCGCAGGGTTTTACCCAACCGATTGCGGCCGCCTGACGGTCTCCGTTCGAACCCGTTTCCAGTCCATTCCGTCAACCAGAGCCATGAGCTGAGCATGATTGAGCTGGACCCGGTGGTGGCCGATCCGCGGCCAGCAGAACTTCGCCTCATCCAGCCGCTTGGCATAAAGACACACGCCGCTGCCGTCCCACCAGACGATCTTGATCCTGTCCGCTCTTTTGGCGCGGAATACATAAAGTGCGCCGTTGAATGGATCCGAGCCGGCATCGCGCACCAGTGCCAAAAGGCCGTCGGGACCTTTTCTAAAATCGACGGGATGACTGGCGAGCAACACCTTCACGCCAGCCGGGATCATGCCTGGCGAACCGCCCGGATAATCCGCACCAGCTGCTCCTCATTGATATCGGCACCGGCGCGAATGACCACGCCACCCAGCTCGATCTCCACCGACGCAGACGCTGTCGGCGTGACCTCGACAAAGCCGAGCCGCTCCGCATCCCTGTGTGGCGTGACCGCACCGCTCTTGATCGCCTTGCTCCGCCAGCCGAACAGCTGGGCCGGCGCCATCCCCGCCTGTCTGGCAATGGCCGATACATTCGCGCCCGGCTTCAGTGTCGCCTCGATCAGCCGCGACTTCGCTTCCGCCGACCAGCGCCGGCGCGGACGCTGCGGGCTTGCCTCCAGTCGGTTGGCAACCGCTTCAAGAACATGGAAACTTCTATCATCAGGCATAGGCGCAGACATAGAAATTGACACTGCAAGCTCCTCGGCTCCTTGCTTCAGTGTCAGTATGTCTCGCTCATCACCTCAAGCCGCGCCAGATGGGGTCAGCTTGGCGCTTAC
>NZ_JAMYQL010000092.1:0-2455 GCF_040320865.1 Mesorhizobium sp. M0598
ATGATGGCGGCGGCTGGCATTGTGTTTGAAAGGCATGGCTACGCTACAAAGGCTATTGCGGTTACCGCTTGCCTAAACCCACACCAATAAAAGATCCGTGCACCAACGCCGGGCGGTAAGGGATCTGCTTGCATCAAAGAATGGTGACATGGGGACGCTCCTTAGATAGCTGCTCAACAGCGCCGAGGGTGCCACACGCTCGCCGCCGGCCATAGCATCTACACTGGGCCTGGAAGAAATCCGCCCTTAGTCCGTCCTCGAAGCGTGATCGGGTCCACGTAAGCGCCACCCGGCGAACGTAGTCCTCTCCCGGCCAATCACAGGTGCATGGCTTGCCAAACATCCATCGTGCGGATGCGTTTCATCAATACAATCGATTTTACGAATTATAGAGAATAGCGGATATGAAAACGTCGGCCGGGAGAACAGGTCTACTGAGAATGCGAGCTGCCACTCGCCGACTAGTCAAACTGTCCAACTTCTTCCGAAAGATTCATGGACCGACCGGCGCGGTCGAGGCGGGATCATTCGAAAAAAATCGCAGTTGGCTGGCGCTAGCCCCCGGAGTTCCGGTTGATATACCTTCCAGGGATGTCGCGTGTGCAATTGAGGCGTTGAGGTAAAGTTCGATGGAAATACATATGCAGGAACCGATCTCTTCATTAAAAGTACATCGGCATATCGTTTCACTTCTGCAAAAAACCGATCCCGTCGTCCTGGACATCGGCTGCAATGACGGAACCGATACGCGACGTTTTCTCAGCCTTTGCCCGAAGGCACAGCTCTACTGCTTTGAGCCAGACCCTCGCGCGGCTGCTCGCTTTAAGAAAAACATGAATCCGTACCTGGACAAGGTGAAACTGTTTGAAATCGCGCTCAGCAACCGAAATGGCACGATTGATTTCCATCCAAGCAATGGAGAAGGAAGCGCGGAGGAATGGGACCAATCTGGCTCGATACGCCGACCCAAGAATCATCTTGTCGAACATGCTTGGGTTCGGTTCGATCGCCCCATGTCAGTTGAAACTCGAAGGCTTGACGACTGGTGCAGCGAAGCGAACCTGAAAAAGATCGATTTCATCTGGATGGATGTGCAGGGAGCCGAGTCAGATGTCATTGCTGGCGGCAGACAGACATTGAGCAACACGCGCTTTATCTACACGGAATATAGCGACCACGAGCTCTATGAAGGTCAGCTGTCCCTGCAAGCCATTCTTGATCTTTTGCCTTCGTTCGAATTGCTGACCCGCTATCCACGCGGAGTGGAGGGCGATGTTTTGCTTAGGAATACGAGCCTCTAGAACAGGCCCGTTCTGCTTCCGTCCTGCGCAGCCCTCCATCCTCATTGCAGATCACAAGCGGCTGGATTTGGGTGCGAGGATCGCACCGTGAGCGGTCGCAGCATGCTTGATTGGACCGAAGCCTGGTTGCCCTTACTGATCCGCCGGAAACAGGTTCTGCGAGGCCAGGCAAGGGAATTGGTCCCCGTGAAGGACTCGAATTTTCAGGCCTGAGGCCACCTGAACCGCGGCCTTCGCCGAACTCGGTGAATCGAACGGAATGACCAGGCGCAATCGCGAGAGGATGTTGCCACACATGATCGCGACCGCCGCTGCGCTCGAGGTTTGCGACCAGGCACGGGGATTTTGTCCGCTCGGCTGCAGCCAGTCGGCCCTCGATACCATCGTCGCGATCCGCGCAAACATTCGATACTTTGCGCCGACTCTGGCGCGCTCGCCGCGCCCCCTAGGGGAAATGCACGCCCGCAGAATAATGCGATGCGCCGATGGGTCCAAGGGCTTGTTCAGTCACGATGATTTCGGAGAAGGCTCCGGCCTTCGCCGCAGCGGAGGCGGACATCATTCCTTGGATGCCCCGCCGATGATCAGTAGTCGACGAGTCATATCCCGCTGCCCATTTCTTCGGCCACGGGGTCGGGCCAGCTCTCGATTGAGGTACGGCTGATGAAGCCAGGATGCTCGGGGTTCGCGCATGGCGCGCGCCCCAGAAGGCTGTCGAGGATGCGGCGCGCGCCAGGCCAGCAGGGTAAGATTCGGATCGGCGAGCCCGCGCTGCCCAAGGTTCGCGTTCTGTACGAAAGATGCGTCTTTCACGCGGTCCGTCCCAGCACACCGAAAAATCCTCGCGAACAGCCAACTCATTGTCGATTTGTTCCAGCCGGTCCGCGATCGGTTCCAACGAGCCTGGCACCGCGTTCTCGTAACCGGTGGCCAGGATGACGATGTCGGCCGTGACTTCTTCAACCTCGTCCATGCCGTGCTGCAGGGTCAGCCTGTGACCCGCGCCGGCGTTGATGCAGTGCGAGACGGTGCAGCCCGGCGGCGTTGGTGCACGGATCTTTTATTGGTGTGGGTTTAGGCAAGCGGTAACCGCAATAGCCTGTGTAGCGTAGCCATGCCTTTCAAACACAATGCCAGCCGCCGCCATCATATTG
>NZ_JAMYQL010000093.1:0-1867 GCF_040320865.1 Mesorhizobium sp. M0598
ATAAGGTGTTCCACGGACGGCTCCCTTGTTTGAGATCTCAACGAACTCATTCTGGCACATCCGATGCCGTCGGGCGCCGTCCACCCCATCATGCCGTGACATCAGCCGAAGAATGCAGCGGCTCAGAACGGCGCTTGTATCCGCCATTGCGCTCGTCGCCCTTCCACCATGACCGCGAGCCAGAAGCTGCGGAAGCGCTGGCTCCGCCAATGGAAGACCGAATTGATCGAGACGACCAGTCCCAGAGTGCTTCGAGCTTTTTCGCAGGACCGGGTGGCAGCGTTTGGTTCTGGTCTGCCGGAGCACTGCCGCAAGGTAACGGCATGGATCCCAGGGTCTGCGCCGCGTCGCTTCGCTCCTTGCTCCGCCCAGGGATGACGAAGGGAGGGTTTCGGCTAATCTCCTAAATTTGCGATTTGCGACTAACGGGAATGATCGACCTTCGTTGCTGGTTGACCCGACTTACACGCAGTTGGCCGAGAAACGATCGAATCAGCGCCGAAACCGGCCGATAACGTCGGTATTGGCGAGAAGTCTGTGCACCAAAGCACGCGTACTTCCGATCGGAAAAAGCCAAAAACAAAAAAACCGCCTCGGTGGGCGGGTCGTTGGAGCCAATTAGCACCATACCAAAATTAGTAGCATAGCTGCCGGCACAAAGCAAGAACAAAATAGCTGCGACGGCAAAAAAGTCCGAATTCCTTTCCCACCCGAGGTCGCCGCCCTCATTGCCTAGCGTTGATGATCAGCGAAAGCCGAAATGGCATCCAATCTCCCCCCTCGTGGGGGAGATGTCCGGCCGGACAGGGAGGGGCGCGAAGGAATGCTAGTTTTGCAATCGTTCGGAGCAACGCCAGCCCTGGCGCATAAATCACCGCCGCGACCGGCCGATGACATCGTCGGTGTTGGCAAGAAGCCTGTGCACCGCGGCGCGGGCTGCGGCGGGCCGCTGCAGGCGGATGTTCTTCTCGATCGCCTCGTGCAGTGCCTGCGCCCGCCGCTGATCGCTGGTCTCGCGGGTGACGAACTGGAACAAATGGTCGAGCGCCGATTCGATCAGCACGCCGAGCGGCACCAGCAGATCGTTGCCCGAGGCGCGCAGGATGGCGAGATGAAACCGCGTGTCGGCGCGCGTGCGCTCCTGCAGATTGGTCGCCTCGCCCATCTCGCGGCAAGCCTGGCTGATCTCGGCCATCTGCTCGTCGGTGCGTCGCATCGCGGCAAAGGCGCTGGCCTCCGGCTCGATGATGTGGCGGAATTCCTGCACGGTCCTGAGGAACACCTCGCGGTCCGGCGAGGTCGCATACCAGGCCAGCACGTCGCGATCGAGCAGGTTCCAGCGCTCCTTCGGCTCGACCCAGCTGCCGATCTTCGGGCGTGACGCCAATAGGCTCTTCGCCATCAGCATTTTTATGGCTTCGCGCACCGCCGAGCGGCTGACGTCGAAGGTCTCGGACCATTTGGCTTCGTTGGGCAGGATGGTTCCCGGCGGATAGTCGCCGCGCACGATCCTCAGCCCGATTTCGTTGGCGAGCGAGGCGTGCACACTCGAGCCGGGAAAGTGTGCGGCATCGGCACGCCGAACGACGGCCGGCCGCCCAGGCTCTGCCTTGAATTTGGCGGGTCGCTTTTTTGATGTCGCGTCCGGCATTGGTATTCCCCGGCAGCTTCTTGTCGAAAGCCTGAATTCAGGGCACGACAAAGCAGCGGCCTACGCTCCAAAGCAGCGTCGCCTCGTGCGTTTTGCATGGACAGTGCGAACGGGGGGCCCCGCCCGCGGGGGGCCCGCAAAAGCGCACCAACTAGAGGGTGCCGGGTTGCGCCGGGTGCATTGGTGGTTACTGGAGGCCGGTGAACACCCGATCGG
>NZ_JAMYQL010000094.1:0-1864 GCF_040320865.1 Mesorhizobium sp. M0598
TTTTGCCCTGGCGGGGAGATTAACTGCCGGTGCATTACGCGAGTCAATCGATGAAACGACCACTCCGCAGTCGCGAGGGCGGGGAGCAACCCGACAATTTTTATCGTTGGAACGCGCTTACAGAGTGCAACACAGCCGCCCGTTCGTCGGGCTGCGTTGATCGCGTCCATGTTGCCCTTCAGCTCGCCGATCTCGAGCATGCGCTGAGGGCGGGACGAAGTCTATGTGCCTTGACGGGATGCGGAATATATTCCTATTTTGCGGGATGCCGCACCCTCGCCGACACGAAGCCGTTTCCGAATATCACCTCGCCAAAATTGAACCACAGGCGTGGCTTCTGACGGTAGAACTCCGCGACGCGCAGTTGTCGCTCAAGCCATTTCATGAGCATTGGGACGTGATCGACCGGCTGCACGGGGATATAAAGCGGGCGATCAATCTGCTGAACGGCAGGCCGGCCGACTACGAGCGGCCGCATGCGGCGCCGATGTCGGGTAGGTAGAACACCTACAGCGAGGCAAAGGACGCCACCCAAACGCAGCGCTAATGCCGCACAATATCAGCGAGTTTCAGGCGCATCCTCTGGCCCTCCGCGAAGGCTAGGGCGAAGGATTCCAGCACGAATGCGTAGATGCGTTCTTCGTCTTCCTCGACTACGTGCACCGACCACTCGCCGTGGACTTCTACCACTTCAATTCGGGTTTCCAAAAGGCCGTCATAGCCCTCTGGATTATCACAGGCAGCGCGTTGGGGTCTGGGCACCGCTTTCCTCCCATGTTGCGAACTATGACACAGCGGCCCGCGTCGTTGGGGCTCGGCCGCCGGGCCTAACCGGCGAGAAAATGGTGGACTGGCCGGCTGACGAATAGATGCGCTCAAGTCAATTCGAAGCGAAACATGCGAACGAATGGGCGAGCTTTTTGTGCTTGGATCTACATTAGCCGCATAGCAAATTGGCTGGACGGGCGATGAACGACAAGCCTGCGACGACGTACATCGTTAGCCTTTTCGAGAAGCCGTACTGGCGCACCGTGCTGACCACGAAGGACAAGGCCAAAGCAGAGGCTATGCTAAAAGAGATCGGCGAGGGCGCCCGGATCGAGGCGCCTAACCATCTCGCCGCCACGGCTGTACGACAAAGCCCCGCTTCGGCAGGGTTTTTGTTGGTTATGGCAAGCGGTAAAATACGCCGAAAACCTCGATAGAGTCAACGCGATGGTTCTGTGTTGACGCGTAGTCGAGCGTATGCAGCAGCGGAAGACGCGCTGCGGTCGCCAACCCAAGCGGAAGATTCCTATGCTCTTCGACACAGCCGCCGCACTTCTCGACTGGCTGGGCTTGATCGTTTTTGCGATCTTGGGCGCGCTGGTCGCCTCGAGCAAGCAAATTGGACGTAGTCGGCTTCGTCCTGCTCGGCACGGTGACGGGCATCGGCGGTGGCACGCTGCGCGACCTTCTTCTGGGCTTGAGCCCCGTTTTCTGGGTGCGGGAGCCCGCCATTCTTCTTGCATGCGTCATCGTATCATGCGCAGTGTTTTTCACCGCTCACATCCCGCAGAGTCGCTACCGCTGGCTCCTGTGGCTCGATGCCCTCGGTTTGGCGCTCTTCGCTGTCACGGGTGCGGAGCGCGCTTTGCTTGCAGGCTTAGGCGCGGTGGTGGCGGTGGCAATGGGAGTGCCGGCGGAATCTTTCGTGACGTGCTGGGCAATGAAAGTCCAATAGTGCTTTCCCGTGAAGTCTATGTCACGGCAGCGCTTGCTCTAGGGGATGCACACATCTTTTCGTTGCGTCGATGACTCATCTGTGAGTTGCGGCGTCGGGTTGGTGTGTGATTCTGTAGGCGACGTACTGAGGGAGGCGTCG
>NZ_JAMYQL010000095.1:0-1789 GCF_040320865.1 Mesorhizobium sp. M0598
GATGGTGAGGTGGTTGGCTGGTTGTCGGCCTACCCGCGGCCGAGCGACCGCTCCACGGTCTGCATTTGGAATTGCTGTGCAACCTAAGCTACGCAACATGCGCTTGGGCAAGGAACTCATCCTCTCAGCCCTGAACGAGCCGGCTTGCGAGGGCGTGACGCACATCAAAGGCACGGTGACGCTCCCGAAAGGGCATCTAAATTTCTTCGCAGTTGTGGCTCGGGACTTGGGTGCGCCAATCCGGCAAGCTCTGGTTCGACCGCGAGACCAAGGGACAGCGTGAGAGCGAGTACACGATAGGCATCAGTCCATCGAACGCTCCATCAGCCCTGCAGGCATTCCCGCCGATATGCCTAGTCATACAAATAAGGAGGCAACGATGACTCACCAAAGTGCACCGGATCGCGAGGAGGAATTCGCGATCTTCAACCATCTTGAGTCGGAAGTGCGGAGCTACGCTCGCAGCTTTCCCGTCGTTTTCGCGAGGGCACGGGGAACTCAGCTGTTTGCGCGAGATGGCACAGCTTATCTCGACTTTCTCATGGGCTGCTCAAGTCTAAACTATGGGCACAACCCGCCCGAGCTGAAGTCCGCGCTCGTAGACTATATCGCGAGTGACGGCATCACCCATGGCCTCGATCTGTATAATGAAGCCAAGGAGTCTTTTCTGCGAGAATTTCATGAGACGATCCTTACCCCGAGACAACTAGACTACGTCGTACAGTTTCCCGGTCCCACCGGCGCCAACGCGGTCGAGGCTGCCCTCAAGTTAGCGCGCAAGATCACTGGTCGGTCCAACATTATAGCCTTCACCAACGGCTTTCATGGTGTGAGCCTTGGCGCGCTCTCCTGCACCGGCAACCGATATCACCGCGCCGCCGCCGGCCAGCTGCTCGGCGGCGTCACGCGGCTACCCTATGACGGCTATCTTGGGTCCACTGTAGACACCGCCAATTACCTTGATCGCCTGCTCTCGGACCCCTCCAGCGGTGTGGACGCGCCGGCGGCGGTGATTGTCGAGACAGTTCAGGGCGAAGGCGGCCTGAATGTCGCCGGGACGCAGTGGCTGCGCAAGGTGGCAGCCATTGCGCGCAAACACGGAGCTCTGCTGATCGTAGATGACATTCAGGCCGGCGTTGGCCGGACCGATGCGTTCTTCAGCTTCGAGGCGTCCGGTCTCCGCCCGGACATCGTCACGATGGCGAAATCGATATCGGGCTATGGCTTGCCAATGGCCATCGTCCTAATTGACCGACAACTCGACAAGTGGGAGCCGGGAGAACACAACGGTACGTTCCGCGGCAATTGCCATGCTTTCGTGACCGCCCGGGCAGCCCTGGAGCACTTCTGGCGGACAGACAGCTTTGCGGCGTCCGTCGGGGAGAAAGGCAATCTGCTGAAAAGCCGCCTTGAGCAGATCGCGCAGAAATACGACCCAAGCCGCGTGTCAGCCAAGGGTCGTGGCATGATGCGGGGCATCGATCTAAAGTTTGGCGAAGTCGCCAGTCAAGTCATCAGCACCGCCTTTCAGAATGGCCTCATTGTCGAGACCGCTGGTCCCAAAGACCAGGTCGTGAAGTGTCTGCCACCTCTTGTCATTGGGAAGGATCAGCTTGGCCAAGGCCTCGACATCCTCGAGGACGCTATCGAAAGGGTGATCGGCAGCACCGTGAACACGGCAGCGTAAGAGGTGAATCATGATCGTCAGGGATTTCAATAAGGAGAATCTGACAGCCCGGCGGGTTCAGACGACGAGCTGCGAAAGCGTGCAGTTGGGGGGCGCGAGGTG
>NZ_JAMYQL010000096.1:0-1699 GCF_040320865.1 Mesorhizobium sp. M0598
CTGATGTTTGTGGCGATCTACATCGACCACGTTCTCACATCTCGACAGGAGCAGCCGCCCTCAATTTGGCTCGGGCGAGACCCCAATCACCCCATCTGTTGAAGAAGTCTGACGTATTGCCTTGAGGATGGCCTCGTCGCCGTTGTGGTAGGCGAATGTGATCTCGATCGAGCCGTCGTCGAGCAATTCGGCATAGCCGTCGCCTGTGACTTCATCCATCTCGTCACACCCGGCCCATGTGAAGTGAACTATCGAGGGGCTGTAGCTCAGTTCGAGACCGGCTTGCAGGGCGCCAAAGGCGATCTCGCCGTTGTTGTCGGGTCCGATGGCGATGGTTGCGGGTCCACCGAGGTTCAGGTAACCGCGATCCCACAGATCGGCTTCGATGATCCGCCAGCGGCCGATCAGTTGGCAGCCTGCGGGCACGGTCATTTCGACGCCGCCAAGAGCTTGGGCAGCCGCACCAGATTGTAGGCCGCGGCCGCGAAGGTGAAGGCCCACCCAACGCGGTCGCGGCCGCGCAATTTGGTCTTCTCCTGCCCGGCGACGGTCTTGATCCAGCCGAACGCCTCTTCGATGCGCTTTCTGATGCGCTGGCTGACGGCATAGCCACCGTGGCGCGTGGTCCGGCGATCGATCGCGGAACGGCGGCCGTTCGTGTTCTGCGCCACGTGGGGTGTCACCTTCATCGAGCGCAACTCGTTGATGAAGTCCTCCGCGTCATAGGCCTTGTCGGCGCCGAGCGTGATCGCCTGCGGCCGGTCGGCGCGAGGTTCGATCATATGCAGGGCCGCCACTCGCTCGGCATGCCCGTCGGCCAGCGTCAGACAGGCATCGACCAGCAGGCCATGGCGGTTCTCCATCAGCCCATGTCCCATGAAGCACAACTTAGCCTCCTTGCCCCGCCCTTTGCGGTAGAGCCTGGCGTCGGGGTCGGTAGTCGAGGTGTGCGTCTCGTTCGATCGCCTCTCGCCGTGGAAGTCCGCTTCCGCATTGCGTCCGCCGCCGTCTGCCGGCGGTTCGCCATGACCGCCGCTTGGGCCGCCCTTTGGCTTGACGCTCTTCATCGAAGCCCAGGCCTCGATCAGCGTGCCGTCGACCGAGAAGTGATCCGTGGACAGGAGCTTCTTGACTTTGGGTTGCGCCAGCACGGCCGCCAGGAACTTCGCCGCGATATCGCCCTCCAGCAGCCGGTCACGGTTTTTGGAGAACACCGAATGGTCCCAGGCTGCGTCGTCGACGCCGATGCCGACGAACCAGCGGAACAGGAGGCCGTATTCCAACCGTTCCATCAAAAGCCGCTCCGAGCGGATCGAATAGAACGCCTGCAAAAGCATCGCCCGCAGCAGCTTCTCCGGCGGGATAGATGGCCGTCCGATCGGCGAATATAGCGCCGCGAACTCACGCTCCAGCCTCGACAGGGCTTCAGTCACGATCGTCCTGATCGCCCGCAATGGATGATTGCGCCGAACCCGGACCTCAAGGTCCACGTAGCTGAAAAGTTCGCCAGTTCGATCGTCGCCGCCGCGCACTCGCCACCTCCGAATCCCTTCGGAGCCAGTGAATCATTGCTGCGGTCCGGTGGCGAGGGCCTTTTTCAACAGATGGGGTGATTGGGGTCTCGCCCGAGCCAAATTGAGGGCGGCTGCTCCTGTCGAGATGTGAGAACGTGGTCGATGTAGATCGCCACAAACATCAG
>NZ_JAMYQL010000097.1:0-1649 GCF_040320865.1 Mesorhizobium sp. M0598
ATTGATACGACCGCGCTCTATGCCCATGTCGCCACCAAGACGATCCACACCGTGATGAGTCCGCTCGACCGGATCAGCCTGCTCACAGAGGGCGAGATACGACCGGACAGATAACGCGGCGGCGGTGCGCCGCCCGTCCCTGGAGGTCGCCGACATCTTCCATCGCCATGGTGCCGCCTGGCGCGCGGCCCAGGCCGGCCACTTGAGCCTCGGCCAGCTGAAGGTGATGTCGGCGATCGAGACCTGCCGCACCGCGGCGCTTGGCGGTCATGTCGAGGCGTGCGAGGACTGCGGCCACAGTCGCATTGCGTATAACAGCTGCAGGAATAGACACTGTCCAAGGTGCCAAGGCGCGGCGGCAAGGGAATGGCTCGCCGCACGCGAGGCCGATCTCTTGCCGGTCGGCTACTTCCACGTCGTCTTCACGCTGCCGGCCGAGATCGCCGACATCGCCTATCCCAACAAGGCGGTGATCTACGACCTGTTGTTCCGCGCCGCCTCGGAAGCGATGCTCACCATCGCCGCCGATCCAAAACATCTCGGCGCCCGCATCGGCATCACCGCCGTGCTGCATAGCTGGGGCTCGGCGATGACCCATCATCCGCATGTCCACATGATCGTGCCCGGCGGCGGCATCGCGCTCGATGGTGAGCGGTGGGTGTCCTGCCGGCCCGGCTTCCTCCTGCCCGTGCGCGTGCTCTCAAGACTGTTCCGGCGGCTCTTGCTGGCCAAGCTTACTGATGCCCATGCCGCCGGCCGGCTGAGGTTCTTCGGCGACAATGCTGGCCTCGGCGACAAGCGCGCCTTTGCTAAATTCCTGGCACCGCTCAAGAAGAAGAACTGGTTCGTCTACGCCAAGCCGCCCTTCGCCGGACCCGAGGCCGTGCTGGCCTACCTGTCGCGCTATACCCACCGCGTCGCCATCTCCAACAGCCGGTTGATCGCGCTCGACGAGGCGGGCGTCACATTCCGCGTCAAGGACTACCGCCGCAATGGCAGCGAGCGCTACCGGACCATGACGCTGGAAGCGGGCGAGTTCATCCGCCGATTCCTGCTCCACGTGCTACCCAAAGGCTTCCATCGCATCCGCCACTATGGGCTGCTCGCCAGTGCGCACGCCAAGGCCAACATCGCGCGCGCTCGCGAACTTCTCGCCGCGCCGCAGCCCAAGGCCGAATGCAACGGAACGGGCGCCGATGCCGCCACGCCATCGGACTGGCGGCCGCCATGTCCATGCTGCGGCGGCAGGATGATCGTCATCGAGACCTTCGAACGCGGCGGCGACCGCGCCCGCGCGCCGCCTTGGACGAGGGCGCCATGACCACAAACCGCTCTTCATCGCTCTGCATACCCGCCGAGGACTCTGGTCGTCGGCGGCCCGAGGCGATCGTGCGTCTCCGGCCGATCGCATGTCCCGCACCATCTGCAGCGCCGAAACCGCCCGCTCTTCAAGGGCCGCATCGCAATGCGCACAGCCATCGCCAGCCCATCGAGCTACGCCTGCCCACCCACCAAGCCCATCGGTGCGGTCACAACGGACCAAGCCGAACCGTCAAATCCCCATAGCCGCAAAACCGAAATCTCCACCCCGCGGGTTCCTTCCCTGGAGGCTTCCGGACGCCGGCCTCGAGCCACGCCATCTCAGTAGA
>NZ_JAMYQL010000098.1:0-1433 GCF_040320865.1 Mesorhizobium sp. M0598
TTCAACAGATGGGGTGATTGGGGTCTCGCCCGAGCCAAATTGAGGGCGGCTGCTCCTGTCGAGATGTGAGAACGTGGTCGATGTAGATCGCCACAAACATCAGGAGGAGCAGCCATGAAGTATTTTGCCGGACTTGACGTGTCTTTGGAAGAGACCGCGATCTGTGTCGTCGACGAGAGCGGCCGGATCGTGAAGGAAGGGCGGGCGGCGAGTGAGCCGAGGGCCCTTTATGAAGCCTTGCGGAAAATCGATCTGCCGCTGGAGCGCATCGGGCTCGAAGCCTGTTCGCTGACAGCCTGGCTTTATGACGGTATTCGCGCCGAAGGATTGCCGGCGATCTGCATCGAGACCCGGCAGGCCAACGCGGCGATGAAAATGATGCCGAACAAAACCGATCGCAACGACGCCCGCGCCTTGGCGCAGATCATGCGCACCGGCTGGTATCGGCAGGTGCATGTGAAGAGCCAGCAGTGTCGGCTCTGGCGATCCCTCCTCGTTGCGCGACGCACGGTCCTCAATGAAATGCGGACGATCGAAAATGTCGTCAGGGCGATTCTGCGGGAGGCCGGCATCAAGCTCGGCACTCCAGGCCGCGCAGCTTTCGCCCATCGCGTGCGCGAACTGATTGGCGCAGATACGGTCATCATGGCGCTTGTCGAGCCGCTTCTGGCGATCGTGGCAACGATGTTGCGCGAGTTCGGGCGACTGACAGAGCAGGTCTTCAATATCGCCCGCAAGGAGCAAGTCTGCCGGCGCCTCATGTCCGTGCCCGGTGTGGGACCCATCACCGCGCTCGCCTTTCGTGCCACGGTCGATCAGCCGGACCGCTTTCGCCGATCGAGGGATGTCGGAGCGCATTTGGGTCTGACCCCGGCACGCTATCAATCTGGCGAGACGGACATTCAGGGCAAGGTAAGCCGATGCGGTGACGAGCTCGCCCGCACGGCCCTCTATGAGGCGGCTCATTCGCTGCTTGTGCTCAGCAAGAAATGGTCGAGCCTCAGAGCGTGGGGTATGAACGTCGCCAAGCGGCGCGGTATGGCCCGAGCCCGAGTTGCTGTTGCTCGCAAGCTCGCTGTCATCCTGCATCGCATGTGGAGCGATGCGACAGAATTCCGCTTCGGCAAGGCACCCGGCTCCGTGTCGGCCATGAAATAGGCACAACGGACCAACGAAGGAGGAGTTGATTCCGCCCGAAAGGGCGTGAGCCGGATCGTTCCCGTGGGGACGACGGGCAAGGCGATCTCGTTAGCAGGCACGATCCTGGGACGAACTCTCCTAAGGTCGTTCAACAGATTGAGACGCCTCGCTCTACTGACCCCATCATGCGGCGGCCTAACGCCGACCGCGAAGAGAAGCGAGTGACCCGCGGGGCGACATGGTCCGGAAAATTATCAGGAGGAGCTTGACCTCAACGACCCCAATCAGAGAAG
>NZ_JAMYQL010000099.1:0-1430 GCF_040320865.1 Mesorhizobium sp. M0598
TTCAACAGATGGGGTGATTGGGGTCTCGCCCGAGCCAAGGTGCGGGCGGCTGCTCCTGTATGGATGTTAGAACGTGGTCGCCTTGGAGCGCCACAAACATCGGGAAGGAGCAGCCGTGAAGTATTTTGCTGGATTAGACGTATCTTTGGAAGAGACCGCGATTTGCGTCGTCGATGAGAGCAGTCAGATCGTGAAGGAAACACGAGCGGCGAGCGAACCACAGGCCTTGTCCGATGCGTTGCGGAAGCTCGATCTGCCGCTGGAGCGCATCGGGCTTGAAGCGTGCTCGCTGACGGCCTGGCTTCACGATGGATTGTGCGCCGAAGGTCTGCCTGCGATCTGCATCGAGACGCGCCAAGCCAATGCGGCCATGAAGACGATGCCGAACAAGACCGATCGCAACGACGCCCGCGCGCTTGCGCAGATCATGCGCACGGGCTGGTATCGGCAGGTGCATGTCAAGAGCCGGCAATGCCGGCTGTGGCGTGCGCTGCTGGTTGCCCGCCGGACGGTGCTGAACGAGATGCGCAGCATCGAGAATGTCGTGCGCGCCATGCTGCGAGAGGCCGGCGTCAAGCTCGGTACGCCGTCGCGCACCGCCTTTGCTGATCGCGTGCGCGAACTGGCCAGTGCCGAGGTGATGGCGATGGTCGAGCCGCTGCTTACGATCCTCGGCACCATGCTCAAGGAGTTCGCCCGGCTGACCAAGAAGGTTCTCGACATCGTCCGCAAGGAGGAGGTCTGCCGGCGGCTGATGAGCGCGCCAGGCGTTGGTCCGATTACGGCGCTCGCCTTCCGCGCCACGATCGACCGGCCGGAGCGGTTCGGCTCCTCGCGGGCGGTGGGAGCGCATCTGGGGCTGACGCCAGCGCGATACCAATCCGGTGAGACCGACATCCAGGGCAAGGTCAGCCGCTGTGGCGACGAGCTCGCCCGCACAGCACTCTACGAGGCAGCCCATTCACTGCTTGTGCGTTCCAAAAAGTGGTCGAGCTTGCGCGCCTGGGGCATGAACATCGCCAGACGCCGCGGCATGGCGCGGGCGCGGGTGGCGGTGGCCCGCAAGCTGGCCGTCATCCTGCACCGCATGTGGGCCGACGCAACCGAATTCCGCTTTGGAAAGGAAGCCGCCGGATCGGCATGAAATAGCGCAAGGAACAAAAACGAACACAGACAGTGGTTCGCCCGCGAGGGTGATCTGGATCGTTCCCGTGGGGACGATGGGCAAGGCGATCTCGTTAGCAGGCACGATCCTGGGCGAAGTCTCCCAAGGTCGTTCAACAGATTGAGACGCCTCGCTCTCCTGACCCCATCATGCGGCGGCTCCGCGCCGACCGCGAAGAGAAGCGAGTGACCCGCGGGGCGACATGGTCCGGAAAAAAGACAGGAAACGCTTGACCTCACCGACCCCAATCAGAGAAGCCTGCTAG
>NZ_JAMYQL010000100.1:0-1326 GCF_040320865.1 Mesorhizobium sp. M0598
GGGAGAAGTTCACCTGCCGCGACTGCGAGGCGATCAGCCAGGCTCCGGCGCCGTTCCACGCCACCCCGCGCGGCTGGGCCGGTCCCGGCCTGCTGGCGATGATCCTGTTCGAGAAGTTCGGCCAGCATCAGCCCCTCAACCGCCAGGCTGAACGCTATGCCCGCGAAGGCGTGCCGCTCAGCCTGTCGACGCTCGCCGACCAGGTCGGCGCCGGCGTCGCGGCGCTGATGCCGCTGTTCAAGCGGCTCGAAGCCCATGTGCTGGCCGCTTCACGTCTGCACGGCGACGACACGACGGTGCCGGTCCTGGCCAAGGGCAAGACCGATACCGGCCGATTATGGACCTATGTGCGTGATGACCGACCATTCGGCGATGTCGATCCGCCGGCGGCGGTGTTCTATTATTCCCGCGATCGCCGAGGCGAACATCCCGCGGCGCATCTCGCCGGCTGGAGCGGCATTCTGCAGGCCGATGCCTATGGCGGTTATGGCGATCTCTATGCGGCGGCCCGTCAGCCGGCGCCTATTCTGGAAGCCAGCTGCTGGGCCCACAGCCGGCGCAAAGTGTTCGAGCTGGCCGATATCGAAGCGGCGGCGCGCAAGAAGGCGCACGGCGAGAAGCCCAACCTGGTCTATCCGCTCGCGGTTGAAGGCGTGAAGCGCATCGACGCCCTGTTCGATATCGAGCGCGAGATCAACGGCCTGTCGCCGGCCCAACGCCACGCCGTGCGCCAGGAGCGGAGCCTGCCGCTGGTCGCGGAGCTCGAGACCTGGATGATCGAGACGCGCGACAAGCTCTCGCGCGGACATGATCTGACCAAGGCCTTCAACTACATGCTGCGCCGCTGGTCATCCTTCGCCCGGTTCCTCGACGACGGGCGGATCTGCCTATCGAACAATGCAGCCGAGCGAGCCCTGCGCGGCATCGCTCTCGGCAGAAAGTCCTGGCTGTTCTGCGGTTCCGATCGCGGCGGACAGCGCGCTGCCGTTCTCTACAGCCTGATCGTCAGCGCCAAGTTGAACGATATCGACCCGCAGGCCTGGCTCGCCGATATCCTGGCGCGCATCGCAGCCCACCCAGCCCATCGGATCGATGATTTGCTGCCGTGGAATTGGAGATCCGCACAACTGCGGACCCAATCAGCGGCGGCCTGATCATGCAGCGCAATAAGGTGCATCACGTCTACACCGTCGAACGTGTCGCCAGGGACCTCGGCGTCAGCGAAGCGCTCATCCAGGAACTGACCCTCGGTCTCGAGCCCGAGGACGGCGTCATCTGGGTCTACGGCGCCAACGATGACGACGGGATCTTGGCCTTCACCGATGA
>NZ_JAMYQL010000101.1:0-1269 GCF_040320865.1 Mesorhizobium sp. M0598
TGTTTGGACCGGAGACATCGCGAACAGATGTGCGAGGACATCGCGAACAGTTTTGCGCTTTTGCGCGAGGGGGTTCGGGATGCCATTCGAGGACAGAAGCGTGATGAAGCAGAAGCTGGAGTTTGTGAGGCTGGCGTCGGCGAAAGGAGCGAATGTAAGCGTGCTGTGCCAGCGCTTCGGTATCGGCCGGACCTGTGGCCACAAGCTGCTTTCGCGCTATCGGATCGAGGGGGAGGCTGGGCTGGTCGAACAGTCGCGGCGGCCACGATCGAGCCCGGCGCGCAGCGCGCCGGAGGTGGAAGCGGCGGCCCTTGCGGTGCGTATGGCGCATCCGGCTTGGGGTGGACGCAAGATCGCGCGTGTGCTTGCCGGCGAGGGTATCGGCACGCCGGCGGCCTCGACGGTAACCGGCATCCTGCGTCGCAACGGCATTGAGTTGGGAACGTCGGGCGGTGGAGCGCAGTCCTTCATCCGCTTCGAGCATGCCGCCCCCAACGATCTGTGGCAGATGGACTTCAAGGGTCACGTCGCCTTGCGTTGCGGCCGCCTGCATCCGCTCACCGTGCTTGATGACCATTCGCGCTTCTCGGTCGCGCTGTCGGCCTGCGCCGACCAGACCACCGCAACCGTAAAAGCCCGGCTGGTCACCGCCTTCCGCCGCTATGGCTTGCCGTGGCGCATCGCCACCGATAATGGCCCGCCCTGGGGCGATGGCGGCCGCAACGACTTCACGCTGCTCACCGTCTGGCTGATCGAAACCGGCATCGCCGTCAGCCACTCCAGGCCTTGCCATCCCCAGACCCTCGGCAAGGACGAGCGCTTCCATCGCTCGCTCAAGGCCGAGGCGCTGCAGGGACCGCCCTTCGCCGATCTCGCCAAGGCCCAGGACGCATTCGACCAGTGGCGCCATGTCTACAACGCCCAGCGTCCCCACGATGCGCTGGACGGCGGCGTGCCGCTCGATCGCTACTGGGCATCGCTGCGCCCTTATCGCGAAACGGTCGAGCCGTTCGAATACGCCAAGGGCGATCTCATCCGCCGCGTACAGCAGCATGGCTTCGTCTCCATTCTTGGCCGCACCATGCGTTTGTGCAGGGCCTTCACAGGAAAATCCGTCGCCTTCAGGCCCACCGCCACAGACGGTGTCTTCGACGCCTGGTTCAGACATCAGAAAATAGAAACCATCGACCTCAATGTCCTGGCGCGATAGCATGCAAAACTGTTCGCGATGTCCTCGCACATCTGTTCGCGATGTCCCCAGTCCAAACA
>NZ_JAMYQL010000102.1:0-1245 GCF_040320865.1 Mesorhizobium sp. M0598
CTAGACGTCATGTTCCGAGGCGGAGAACGGTGGCCCGCCCTTTCGTGCGATTAAAAGACGAGGGTTGCTCGGATGGGCCGAGCCGATCCTCACGCACGGAGAGCGAGCCATGGGAGAGTATAGCGAAGCATTTGTCGCGTTTGATGTAGCCAAGAAGAAGCACGCGGTTGCGATCGCGGAGGGCGGCCGCACCGGCGAGGTCCGGTTCGTCGGCGAGGTCGAGAATAGTCCGGCGGCGATAGAGCGGACGATCAAGAAGCTGGGAAGAAAGTATGATCGACTGCACGTCTGCTTCGAGGCTGGGCCGACGGGTTATGGGTTGTGCCGGCAGGTCCGCGATCTTGGTCACGACTGCATGGTGGTTGCGCCGGCCCTGATCCCGAAGCGGCCGGGCGAGCGCGTCAAGACCAACCGGCGGGACGCGGTCACGCTGGCGCGACTGCATCGGGCGGGCGAACTGATCGGGGTGTGGGTGCCGGACGTAGTCCACGAGGCTGTCCGCGATCTGGTCCGAGCCCGCGAAGCCGCAGCCGACGACCTGCGCCGCAAACGCCAGCAGCTGCTCTCATTCCTTCTGCGCCATGGGCGGATCTACCAGAACGGCGGTCATTGGACATTGGCGCACCGGCGCTGGCTTGCCCGACAGAACTTCGAGCATACCGCGCAGCAGATCGTGTTCCAGGAGAAGATCGACGCGATCGAGGACGCGGCTCAGCGACTACACCGCCTGGATGAGCAGTTGCGCGCCGTCGTGCCAACTTGGTCCATGGCGCGAGTCGTTGAGGCCTATCAGGCCATGCGCGGCGCCTCGTTCCTGGTCGCAGTGATATTTGCGGCCGAGATTGGGGATGTGCGTCGCTTCGATACGCCGCCGCAGTTGATGGCCTTTCTCGGCCTTGTCCCGGGGGAGCGCTCGACCGGTGACACGGTTCGCCGGTCGAGCCTTACGCTCGCCGGCAATCGACGCGCCCGCCGCGCCCTGGTCGAAGCGGCATGGACTTACCGCTATCCTGCCAGGGTCAGTGAGACCCTGAGGGTGCGGCTCGAGGGGCTGCCCAAGGCCGTCCGCGATATTGCCTGGAAGGGGCAGCTCCGGCTCTGCGCCCGCTATCGTCGCCTCAGCGCCGCCGGCAAGAAGCCGCCGGTGGTCGTGGCTGCGATCGCACGCGAGATGGCCGCCTTCTTGTGGGCCATCGGCCGGGAGGTCGCGCCGTCATAGCCGGTCTCGACCCAACCCGCTGCACA
>NZ_JAMYQL010000103.1:0-1214 GCF_040320865.1 Mesorhizobium sp. M0598
GTGCTGTGGGCCTTCACCTATCTGCGCACCGTCGAGCCGGCCGGCTTCAATCTCGACCGCTCGTTCCAGATCCTGTTCATCATCATCATCGGCGGGCTGGCCTCGATACGCGGCGCCTTTCTGGGAGCGGCGTTCATCGTCATCTTTCCGCTCATCCTGTCGCGGCTTGGCGCCTTCCTGTTTGGCGGACTGTTCGATTCGGGTGTTCTCGACATGAGTCAGCGCATCGTGCTCGGCGCGCTCATCATCATCTTCCTCATCGCGGAACCGAACGGGCTGTCGGCCCTCTTCGACCGCCTGAAACGACGGATCGGCTCAAGGTCCAGCTGAGCGCCGCTCGACATCCTCTCACGGACCACAACCTCAGGAGACGCAATCCATGACCTTCTTCAGTCACCTACGAAAAGCGGCGATCGCCACGGCCTTCGTGCTCGGCGCGACGGCGGTCCACGCCGACGAACAGTATTTTCCTCTTCAGAGCTACCGCGTCGGCCCTTACGCCGCCGGCGGCACCGGCTTTTTCGGCGGCTTCATCGACTATCTCAACCTGATCAACATCCGCGACGGCGGCGTCAACGGCGTCAAGCTGACCTGGAGCGAGGGCGAGACGCAGTATGAGGTCGAGAAGGGCGTCGAGGTCTATGAACGATTGAAGAGCAATCCCGGCATCGCCGCCTGGAACCCGCTTTCGGTCGGCATCGCCTATGCCATGATCGACCGCATCACCGATGACAAGGTGCCGCTGATCACCATCAACCACGGCCGCACCGACACGACGGACGGGCGCGTGTTCCCTTACGTCTTCCCGCTGCTGCTCAATCCCTACAGCGAGACCTCCGGCATCGTGAACTACATCGCCTCCAAGGAAGGCGGCCTGGACAAGCTCAAAGGCAAGAAGATCGTGGTGCTCTATCACGGCTCGCCCTACGGCAAGGAGACGATCCCGATCTATGAATTGCTTTCGCAGAAATACGGCTTCGAGCTGTCGCAGATCGAGGTTCCGCATCCCGGCAACGAACAGCAGGCGCAGTGGCTGACGATCCGTCGCGAGCATCCCGACTATGTGGTGCTGCGTGGCTGGGGCGTGATGAACCCGGTCGCCCTGAAGACGGCGCAGAAGACCGGCTTCCCGGCCGATCACATCGTCGGCAATGTCTGGTCGAATTCGGAAGAGGATGTGATCCCCGCGGGCGATGCCGCCAAGGGCTATACGG
>NZ_JAMYQL010000104.1:0-1182 GCF_040320865.1 Mesorhizobium sp. M0598
TCGATCACAATCAGCTGCCGTGGCGACTGTGCCAGGCACTCGGCCTGCTTGTCGGTGATAAGGATGCTTTCAGTGATTTCGATGCCCCAGTCGCCAAACCACAGGCCTGACATAAAGTGGAACGTCATCCCTGGCCGCAATTCAGTGCGGTCTCCTGTGCGGAAGCTTGCGGAATGCTCACCCCAATCCGGCGGATAGGCGAGACCGATCGAATAGCCGCAACGGCTTGGCTTTTTCAGCCCGTGACGCTCAATGGCGGTGTAGTAGGCTTGCGCGACGTCTTCGCAAGAATTCCCCGGCACCGCTTTCTCCAAGCCAGCCGCCATTCCCTCGAGCACGGCCTTTTCTGCGTCGACGAACTTTTGATCCGGCTTACCTAGATAAAATGTCCTGGAGAGCGGGCAGTGATAGCGTTTGTGGACGCCGGCAAGTTCAAAAAAGATGCTTTCCCCAGAGCGAAGCTCACGATCCGACCAAGTTAAATGAGGCGCGGAGGCGTCGATGCCCGCGCCGATCATGGGAACGGCTGCGGGATAATCTCCCCAGATGCTGCCATCGCCGCGGATGGCGGTGTGGTAAATTTCCGCCACAATGTCCGATTGCTTGACGCCGGGTTTCAGCACTTCGGCCACGCGCTGATGCATGGCCGTCGCGATTTTGCCCGCGCCCCGCATGTACTCGATCTCGCGGGGCGACTTGATGATTCGCTGCCATTTCACAAGCCTTGTCGTGTCTTTGAAGCGTGCATTCGGCAGCGTGGAGGACAGTGCTTCAAAAGCTGCGTGCGTAAAGTAGTAATTATCCTTTTCGATCCCGATCGAACCCGTCGACCAGCCGAGGTCTGTAACCAATTGGCCAAGGGCAGTCATCGGATGATATTGGGAGGATTGTACGTAATGATCGGCATACGATCTTATTCGGCTCTCATCCATGTAGATGGTACGACGGGCGCCGTTGCCGTCCATCTCCCGCCCGAACCAGACGGGATCTTCGTCCTGACGGACAAGCACACACTGGTGCACATAGAACGACCAGCCGTCGTAACCGGTCAGCCACGCCATATTTGCGGGATCTGTGACGATTAGAAGATCGATGCCTTCCCGCTCCATTGCTTTGCGGGTGCCCTCGAGCCGAGCTTTATACTCGGAAATTTCAAAGCGTAGTTTCGGCGCAGTCATTGTT
>NZ_JAMYQL010000105.1:0-1155 GCF_040320865.1 Mesorhizobium sp. M0598
TTTCCGATTTTGATCCGCAGGACGTGGCCAATCTGGTGAACGGTTTCAGCAAGTGGCCGGAACAGCAGAAGGCACGCGAGGCGACGGTCGCCATCGCCGGCGAGGTCGTTGCCCGCGCCGGCGAGCTCAACAGATTTACGCATCAAGGCCTGGCCAATCTGGTGAATGGCTTCAGCAAGTGGCCGGAAGAAGAAAAGGCACGCGAGGCGACGGTCGCCATCGCCGGCGAGGTCGTTGCCGGCGCCGACCGACTCTCTGGTTTTTCTGAGCAGTGCCTGGCCAGTCTGGTGAACGGTTTCAGCAAGTGGCCGGACCAGCAGAAGGCACGCGAGGCGACGGTCGCCATCGCCGGCGAGGTCGTTGCCCGCGTCGGCAAGCTCGACGAATTTTCGGATCAAGACTTGGCCAATCTGGTGAACGGTTTCGCCAAGTGGCCGGAAGAAGAAAAAGCACGCAAGGCGATCGTTGCCATCGCCGGCGAGCTCGGTTCCAAGGGCCGTCGCTTCAGCACTTTCAGCACGCCTGCGCTAGTCAGCATCGCCAACGGTCTGGCGCGGGGTATCGAGGAGGGAGAGACCGCCGGCGAGGTCGCCGAACCCGCCTTGCTGAAGGACCGGCTGCATCAGCTGGCGCACTATCTCGACTATGCCGAGGATCGGTTGCAGCAGGCCGATGGCCAGGCCATCGCGATGATATTGAAAGCCTTGGGCAAGGCGCAGTTGTTGGACGATCTCGGTGTGCTGGCACAGCCGGGGCTGGACAGGCTCGAGGTGTTGCATGCCGCTCCCGGGTTTGAGCTCGACAACAACCTCGAGACGATGGGCAATCTATGCTCCGCCCTGCTGCCACTGGCGCGCAGCCCGGAGCGGGCGTTGCGCTGGCACCGCAGGTCGGCGCTGAACCTGCTCAACGCCATCCAGCCGGTGGTGGAACGCAAGATCGATGCCCACCTCAAGGCAGGCCAGGCCGAGCGCACCAGCGGCCCCAATGCAAGCCGCTGCCCGGCGCTTTCGATCTATCAGGTGCTCAAGACCCGGGCGGTGCTGGAGAACCTCTACCGGCGGCCCTATGTCGAGGGCGACACGCTAGCCTTGCAGGCCAGGCAGGAAGAGCTGCAAGGCAAGACCAGGCAGATACTGGACAGCGCCCGCGCCC
>NZ_JAMYQL010000106.1:0-1047 GCF_040320865.1 Mesorhizobium sp. M0598
GCCAGCACATAAGCGGCGGGATAACCGATGACGATGCACCACAGCGTCACCTCGAGGCCGAGGCGCAGCGAGGCCAAAAGCAATGTCAGATAAAGGCTTTGTGAAAAGAAGGCGGCATAGTTTTCGAGCGTGAACGCCCACGGCTTTCCCGACAGCGGCAGGTCGGTCATGAAGGAGAAGAAGACCATGGCTGAGAGCGGCAGGAAGATCGCAACCGTCAGCCAGAGATAGGCAGGCGCCAGCAGTGGCAAGGCCGATCTCAATCCGCTGCGCGACGCGGCCGCAACCTGTGCTGCCATGACATCCACCTCCCAGGATGGGGAAGCATCAGCCGACATGGATGGTCGGCTGATCCCGGCTTCTGCTGTTACTTCACGTCGACCTTGAGCTGCTGCCAGAGCGACAGATAGGTTTCGCGCTGGGCGTCTGTGATCGGCGCCTGGAACTGAATGCGCTTGGCGACTGCCGGGTCACCCATCACCTTGCGGTTGAACGCATCCCCGGGAAGTGCTTCTACAGCCTTGGTGTTGGCGGATACCGGGGCTCCGACCTTGGTGACCCATTCGACATAGAACTTCGGGTCGATCATGTAGTTGATGAAGGCCTCGGCGCCGGCGACATTCTTGGAACCGACCGGAATGGAGAAGGCGTCGAGCCAGGCGACAGCGCCCTCCTGCGGGATCACGAGCGCGACCGGCAGCTTGAAATGGGTCTTGGCGCGGTCGGCCGAGCCGCTCCAATAGGTGCCGATGTCGATCTGGTTAGAGGCAGCCATCTGGTTCCAGTCGTTCTCCGAGCTCCAGAACGTCTTGATCTGCGGCATCAGCGAGGTGAGCTTCGCCTTGACCGCCTCGATATCCTTGATGTCGTTGATGTTCTGGCCGGTGGCAATGGCGCCGAACTGAACCGCCTCGACGGCATCATCACGGATGGTGACGCGGCCTTTGTGAGCGGGATCCCACATTTCGGCGATGCTCGTCGGCGGCTTATCGAAGGATTTTTCATTGATGGCGAGCGCCGTCAGCCCCCAGACCCACGGCACGCCAT
>NZ_JAMYQL010000107.1:0-1027 GCF_040320865.1 Mesorhizobium sp. M0598
GCGGCCTAACGCCGACCGCGAAGAGAAGCGAGTGACCCGCGGGGCGACATGGTCCGGAAAATTATCAGGAGGAGCTTGACCTCAACGACCCCAATCAGAGAAGAGAAGCCTGCTAGACGTCTACCGGCGTGTCCACCCAGACGATGCAATTGAAACGTACGACATCTGGGAGAAGCCCTTGCCGGAATTTGGCGAAGCGGCACTCAACGCCAAATATGCCGGCTTGTACGGCGAAGGGCGAACGCCCGAGCAGCAACGCGCGTGGGATGTGATTGAGACGCTCGCTGAGCCCTTCCTAGTGGCCGACAAGATCTTGCTGACTGTACCACTCTGGAATTTTTCGATTCCTTATCGCTTTAAGCAGTTGATCGACCTCATTTCGCAGAAGGATGTGCTGTTCTCATTCGACGATGATGGATTCGCGGGGCGGGTCAAAGCCACTCGAGCCGCTGTGATCTATGCTCGGGGCTTGGACTATGCGCCAACTTCAACTTGGACGCCGGGCGAGAGCTACGATTTCCAGAGACCCTACGTCGAGGCTTGGCTTAAGCTGATCGGAGTGACGGATATCGATTCAATTTTGATCGAGCGCACGCTGTTTGGGCTTGAAGCTGAGCAGACGGCGCGTGCGAACGCAAAGTTCGAGGCAGAACGGCTCGCGCTTGAGTTTTGATCTCAAGTGAAGCGGTCATCGGCTGGACTGTTTGCGTATGTGTTCGCTGCGCTCCAGGCGGAGTGACCAGCGGGGTCGCCTAGTCGCTAGACAGGGTCGCCCGGGATATCTTCGGAAATCTCCTGCCGCGGCTCTTTGCGAGTCTGCGCCCCAGCGCCGCGACGAAGGCGTCGTAGCGCTCGCCAGCCTGAGCCCTTGCTGCGGCCTGCGCCCGGCTCAGGCAGCGGCGCAAATCATCGGTCTTGGAAAAGCGGACTCGGCTGGCTAGGCTTCGGCTTCGTGACTGGGAGGTGACCAGATTCCAAAGCCCACCTTTCTTGACATCGCCCGCCGCGCCGGGGTTGGCACGGCGAC
>NZ_JAMYQL010000108.1:0-999 GCF_040320865.1 Mesorhizobium sp. M0598
GAATAGGGCTTGGGCATGGCAAATCACCTCCTACAGGAAGTGAATCATGAACCACGCCTCACTGGAATCCCTCGCGATTCAAACTGAACGTCCGACGCTCTAGTTGCTGCAGGCGCGCTGCGATGTTGACGCCGTCGCCGTAGCGATCCTCGCCTTCGACAATTACTTCGCCGAGATTGATGCCTATTCTCACCTCAATGCGATCGTTCGCGACGGAATCCGCGTTGCGCTCGACCAAGCTACTCTGCAGCGCCACCGCGCACTCGACCGCATCCACCACGCTGGAGAACTCGGCGAGCAGTCCGTCGCCCATGAGCTTGAATATGCGTCCGTGTCGTTCCGCTATTTTGGGCTCAAACAGTTCCGTGCGTATCGCTCTGAGACGCTCAAAGGTCCCTGCCTCGTCACTCTCCATGAGCGCCGAGTAGCCAACCACGTCAGCCGCCAGGATGGCTGCGAGCCTTCTCTCCAAGAATTCTCCTCAAGCAGACCAATCGGCCAAGGATAGCATACGACGGGTCGTGAATCTGGGAATAGTTCACCTGCGGGACGTGGCGTGGCACGGCGGCGATCTGCTCCTTCCGAAGGCCGACGCGGATGACCGACTGCCACCCAACCAAGCCGTTTGACGCGAGCTGGCAACTGCTGAGTAGGCGAAGTCCGCATCGCCTCGATCGCGCCAATTGCCGACCTTTCCGGCGCTTCTCCGAAGCTGGCGTTCGCGGTGTGGCCGGAATGCCACCGAACCTGCCGACATCATAGCCACGCCTCGAGTAGAGGCTTCGTCTGGAGCACCTCGGCACGGTTCCGTTCGCGCGATAGAAGCAGCGGTTGGCGATTGAGCAGCATGGAATCGCCGAATTCATGCGCGCGGTATCGATACGCGGTGAAGGCTGCGGAGGCCTTGGCGAGCAGAGCATCGTCGGCAAAGGCGCGCAGGAGCTCGAAATGGCTTTCGCCGGGCTGGTGGACGCCTGTGAGAATCGCATCGACCACGCG
>NZ_JAMYQL010000109.1:0-956 GCF_040320865.1 Mesorhizobium sp. M0598
CCCCGCCCCCGACCTCTGCGCGACGTTGAAGCTGTATTGGAAGGCCACGCACGTATCCAGGAACGCCGCAGTCCGATCGCTGTCGAGCGCCGACCTGACCCGGCCGGCGGCGAACGGGCGCAGGTTGGGCTTGTCATAGGGGGAGCGTCCGACAAGCACGCCCGCATCGCGGATCAAGGTCTCGCTCTTGAGCATCGGCACATGCAGGCATCCGTCGCTGGACGGCACGGCGATGGCGCTCGGACCCCCGATATGCCCGCTCGTGACGGTCCGGAACAGCTCCTCGGCGGTGAGCCTTGATTCTTGACGGCTTTCGAGCCACGCCTGAGCCTTCTCGCGCGTCTCCTGCGCCACCGCGATGCTGCGCGGATAATGTTGCAGCGCCGAGGCCGGTACCGACGATTGCCTGCCCTCGCCAAAGGCACGCAACCGCTCGGGGCCGTCCTGGCGAGCGCCCCGGGCGATGGCGGGCATTCGCTTGGCCAGCGAGGCCCTGATGAAGCCGCAGCCGTCATGCGGTTGCAAGGCGATCTCGCCGTCCGGCCCGGGGAGCTGGAAGGGATGCGCTGCGCCTGCGGGGCGGTCGGGCAGAAGTGACAGCCGGAAGCACCCTTCCAGCGCATAGTCATGCGGGCCAAGGCCGGGGATACCCGGCGGCGCGGCAAATCCGCGCCGCTGGGTATAGTAATACGCTTCCTTGAACGGCGCCCAGGCCCGCGACAGCTGCTCGAAGTCCGTACCCGGAGCCGTCTCGGCATAGGGGATCGCCAAAAGCTTGCCGCCTGCGGCCTCGTCGGCCGCGCCGGGCAGGCGAGCGGCAAGTTGGGCCAGGGTCTGCTGCGGCGCCTTCAGCTTGCTGCCGCCGAACAGGTCCATGCGGTAGGGCACGCCCTCCACGGTGAACGTGCGTGTCAGCATGGCGCCAGTCGGAGTTCCCTTTAGCTGCACCGCCACCA
>NZ_JAMYQL010000110.1:0-947 GCF_040320865.1 Mesorhizobium sp. M0598
CCCCGCCCCCGACCTCTGCGCGACGTTGAAGCTGTATTGGAAGGCCACGCACGTATCCAGGAACGCCGCAGTCCGATCGCTGTCGAGCGCCGACCTGACCCGGTCGGCGGCGAACGGGCGCAGGTTGGGCTTGTCATAGGGGGAGCGTCCGACAAGCACGCCAGCGTCACGGGTCAAGGTCTTGCTCTTGCCCGTCGGCACATGCAGGCATTCGTCGCTGGACGGCACGGCGATAGCGCTCGAACCCTCGATATGCCCGCCCGTGACCGTCCGGAACAGCTCCTCGGCGGTGAGGCTTTGATGGGTTTCGAGCCAAGCCAGCGCCTTCTCGCGGGTCTCCTGTGCCACCTCGACGCTGCGCGGATAATGTTGCAGCGCCGAGGCCGGTACCGACGATTGCCTTTTATCGGCATAGGCAGGCATCCGCTCGGGAGCGTCGTGGCGAGCCCGGGCAATGGCCGGCATGCGCTCGGCCAGTGAGGCCCTGATGAAGCCGCAGCCGTCATGCGGCCGCAAGGCGATCTCGCCGTCTCGCCCCTCGAACCGGAAGGGATGCACTGCGCCTGCGGGGCGGTCGGGCAGAAGGGACAGCTTGAAGCACCCTTCTAGCGCATAATCATGCGGGCCAACGTCGGGGATGCCCGGCGGCGCGGCAAATCCGCGGCGCTGGGTATAGTAATAGGCTTCCTTGAACGGCGCCCAGGCCCGCGACAGCTGCTCAAAGGCCGTACCCGGAGCCGTCTCGGCATAGGGGATCGCCAAAAGCTTGCCGCTTGGGGCCTCTGCGGCCGTGAAGGGCAGGTGAGCGGCAAGTTGGTTCAGGCTCTTTTGCGGCGGCTTCAGTTTGCTGCCGCCGAACAGGTCCATGCGGTAGGGCACGCCCTCCACGGTGAACGTGCGTGTCAGCATGGCGCCAGTCGGAGTTCCCTTTAGCTGCACCGCCACCA
>NZ_JAMYQL010000111.1:0-926 GCF_040320865.1 Mesorhizobium sp. M0598
CTAGGGGATGCACACATCTTTTCGTTGCGTCGATGACTCATCTGTGAGTTGCGGCGTCGGGTTGGTGTGTGATTCTGTAGGCGACGTACTGAGGGAGGCGTCGCGGTGTCATCTATGGGATTGTTGGGGTCGTTCGGTGACGAACGGCTCGAAAAAAGGGGGTCCAGCTTCTGGAGCGGATGGTGTCGCGCGAGAGCGTGTGCCTGCGCCGCTTGGCTGGAGGAGCCCGTAGCGGGATCGTGGGCTTTTGTCGGTTCCTGGCGAACGCTCGGGTGACGACGGACAGGCTGATTGAAGGTTGGGGCGCTGCGACGGCTGAGGCTAGCGCCGGTCGTCATGTGCTGGCGATCCAGGACACCAGTGAGATCAATTTCGCGACGACGCCGGAGTATCGGCGTGGCCTTGGCGAGATTGGCAAGGGCGGCGGCCGTGGCGTGTTGCTGCACGCGATGCTGGGCATCGATGCCGAGACGGGCGGCGTTCTGGGGCTGGTGGCGGGCCGGGTGTGGACGCGCGAGGGGCGTGTGGAGGTTGCTCATGCCAAGCGGCCTCTGTGCGACAAGGAGTCCGAGCGCTGGTTGAGCACGGCCGCGGCGGCCAAGCCGGTGTTGAAGTCGGCTGCACTGGTGACCGAGGTGAGCGACCGCGAGAGCGACATCTACAGCAAGTGGGCGCTTGTACCCGAACCCGGCTTCCACATTCTGACCCGCGCCATGCACGACCGCCGGATCCAGGGCGGCGGCAAGCTGTCGACCGCACCGCTGCAGGCCGCCGGAGAGGCCATGGTCGAGCTGCGCGCGCGGCCTGGTCGGGCGGCGCGCACGGCCCGGCTGGTGGCGAGCTTTGCCCAGGTCGAGGTCGTGCGCCCCGACAACACGATTGAAGAGGGCCTGCCCAAGACGGTGAGCGTGAGCTTGGTGCAGGTA
>NZ_JAMYQL010000112.1:0-892 GCF_040320865.1 Mesorhizobium sp. M0598
CGCGGGATTGACGTCGCAATCTTTACGAGTCCCGAGACCATCTATTACCTAGCTGGCCTCGACTATGAGGGCTACTTCTGCCTGCATGCGCTCCTGGTTCCAGCCAATGGTAGGCCGGTGCTGTTCGCGAGAAGCATCGAAACACCCACCATCCTGCGGCAGGCAAAAGACGTCCAATTCATTGGATATGCCGACAATGACGACGTGGCGGCGGCAATCGCGTCGCAACTGGTCGCGATCGCCGGCAAGAGCCCGCGTGTAGCATTGCAAAGGAACAGCGCGTTTAACGTCGCAATCGACGCTCCTCTTCGGGTAGCCCTCCCGAGCGCTGAATTTCTTGACTCATCGGGCATTGTCGAAGAGATGCGTATGGTCAAGTCCCCCTTTGAAATCGGACAGGTTAAACGAGCGGCACAAATCTCCGACATCATGGTTTCAGCAGGACTTGGCACAGCTGGTAACGGCGTGGCCGAAAATACGGTCGCGGCCGAAGTCTATAGGGCCATGATTTCTGCCGGAGGACAGTCCCCTGGTTTCCCCCCGTTCATTAGGTCCGTGGATCGGATATGCGAACCGCACACCACATGGACTTCCCGCGAGCTCAAGACGGGCGACTCGTTCCTTCTCGAGCTCTCGGGCTGTGTCGATAGATATCATGCTCCGATGGCCCGAACGGGCTATGTCGGTCCAGCTCCTGCGTCGGCAAGGAGGCTTTCCGAAATCAGCAACCAAGCACATCTCAAGGCCTTGAATGCGCTGAAGCCAGGTGTTCCCGCGTCGGATGTGCATGCTGCATGGCGGGCTCATCTTGATGCATTCAAGGCGCTCCCGAGGCTCGAGCATTGCGGTTACACGGTCGGGATCTCATTTCCGCCGACCTGGACCGGCGGCC
>NZ_JAMYQL010000113.1:0-886 GCF_040320865.1 Mesorhizobium sp. M0598
GGGCGTTGGTGCATCGGTCCGGACTTGAGCGGATGTCGATCTTTGAAGCGGCAGACTATGCCGTGGCCGCCTTGCGGCGGGCGGATTTCGGGCGTGCGCAGGCAGGCATGCGGTTGAGGACGGCGCAGCCGATGGCGACTTCGGTCTGCTGAAGGGAAGCGACCGTGCCCGCAAACGCCGCCCGATGGTGGACTTGTATCGCCCCATGGCGGTCTCGACCAGCGAGCGTTTGCCATAACCGTTGGAGACCTGCCATTTCATCCGGCCGTCTCTGCCGATTGCGGCGATATGCTGGTCCCTTTGGCCGGCAGGTCTATCGTCGAATGGTTCGACCGCGTTGACGCGAGGCGGAATGACGATGGCGACAGCCGCGCTGTGATTGATGACTGCGTCGTAAGTCGGTTTTCCGTCATAGCCGCCGTCAGCAGTAAACTGTCCGATCGGACCGCCAATCTGGTCAAGTAGTGGCTCAACTCGAGAGACATCGCCAGTGTCCTGATCAGTCAGGGTATGGGCAATGATCTCGCCGCTGTCGGCATCCAGTGCCAGATGCAGCTTGCGCCAATTGCGACGGGATCTGGCGCCGTGCTTCTCCTCCAGCCACTGACCCGCGCCGTAGACCTGCAGGCCGCTGCTGTCGACAAGAACATGCACTGGTCCCTCCGGCGGAACCTGGCGATCATGCCGTTTGTTGGGCGATTGCCATGTCCGCGCCCGACGGCTCAGGGTGGTATGATCGGGGACAGCAAGCGCCAGCGCCATCAGTTGCAGCACCGATTCCAGCAAGCCTTCTGCCTGGCGCAGCCGCAGGCCAAACACAAGGCCCAGCGTCAAGGTGGTCTCGACCGCCAGATCAGAATAGCGGTGCTGGCCGCCACGTGTCTTG
>NZ_JAMYQL010000114.1:0-877 GCF_040320865.1 Mesorhizobium sp. M0598
AACGAGGTGGAGTCCGGCACGCTGGAAGCGTTCGAGGTGTGCAAGATGCTGCGCGCCAAGGGCAAGTCGGCAGGTGCCAAAGCCTACATCGTCATGGGCAGCCTCGTCCACCAGGCGGCCCTGCAGCGGACCAAGGATGTCGAGCAGATCTTCGGCACCGACATGTGCAACTTCATCAAGATCGTCGACAAGCAGTCGTCCGAATGGTCGCGCGACAATGCCCAGACCCTGATGACCAACTGGTTGACCGCCGGCGGCGCGCCGGACGCCGTCATCGCCAACAATGACGAATCCGCCATCGGTGCCATCCTGGCGCTCAAGGCCAACGGCGTCGACATGAAGAACGTCGTCGTCGGCGGCATCGACGCCACACAGGACGGCTTGCAGGCGATGAAGGCCGGCGATCTCGCGGTCACCGTGTTCCAGAACGCCAAGGGCCAGGGTGGCGGCGGCGTCGACGCCGCACTCGCGCTGGCCAAGGGCGAGAAGGTCGAACGCGTCGTCTACGTGCCGTTCGAACTGGTGACCTCGGCCAACGCCGCCGACTACCTCGACAAGAACTGATCCCAGGACCGGAGCCTCCGGGCGGCATTGCCGTTCCGGAGGCCCGACCGCAACTCATAGAGGAAAAAATGTCCAGCTGGATCACGGTCTGCGGCCTCGACGATATCGAACAGGAAGGTGCCCGCCGTTTTGACCATGAAGGCCGTACCTACGCCATCTTCCGCTCGCCCTATGATGAAGTGTTCTGCACCGACGGCCTATGCACGCACGAAGCGGTACACATCGCCGACGGACTGGTCATGGATTACGAGGTCGAATGCCCCAAGCACGCGGGCGCCTTTGACTATCGCACCGGCGCGGCAAAGCGGCTGCC
>NZ_JAMYQL010000115.1:0-825 GCF_040320865.1 Mesorhizobium sp. M0598
TGTCGGGTCCGATGGCGATGGTTGCGGGTCCACCGAGGTTCAGGTAACCGCGATCCCACAGATCGGCTTCGATGATCCGCCAGCGGCCGATCAGTTGGCAGCCCGCGGGCACGGTCATTTCGACGCCGCCAAGAGCTTGGGCAGCCGCACCAGATTGTAGGCGGCGGCCGCGAAGGTGAAGGCCCATCCAACGCGGTCGCGGCCGCGCAATTTGGTCTTCTCCTGCCCAGCGACGGTTTTGATCCAGCCGAACGCCTCTTCGATGCGCTTTCTGATGCGCTGGCTGACGGCATAGCCACCGTGGCGCGTGGTGCGGCGATCGATCGCTGAACGACGGCCATTCGTGTTCTGCGCTACGTGTGGTGTCACCTTCATCGAGCGCAACTCGTTGACGAAGTCCTCTGCGTCATAGGCCTTGTCGGCGCCGAGCGTGATCGCCCGCGGCCGGTCGGCACGGCACGAGGTTCGATCATGTGCAGGGCCGCCACCCGCTCGGCATGTCCGTCGGCCAGCGTCAGACAGGCTTCCACCAGCAGCCCGTGCGGTTCTCCATCAACCCATGTCCCATCAAGCACCACCTGGCCTCCTTGCCCCGCCCTTTGCGGTAGAGCCTGGCGTCGGGGTCGGTAGTCGAGGTATGCGTCTCGTTCGATCGCCTCTCGCCGTGGAAGGCCGCTTCCGCATTGCGTCCGCCGCCGTCTGCCGGCGGTTCGCCATGACCACCGCTTGGGCCGCCCTTTGGCTTGACGCTCTTCATCGAAGCCCAGGCCTCGATCAGCGTGCCGTCGACCGAGAAGTGATCCGTGGACAGGAGCTTCTTGACTT
>NZ_JAMYQL010000116.1:0-821 GCF_040320865.1 Mesorhizobium sp. M0598
CAGGAGATGTGTGGCGAAGGAATGCCTCAGGGTGTGCGGCGTTACCCGCTTTTTGATCTCGGCGGCCTCCGCCGCGGCATGAACGGCGCGGTTCATCTGCCGCGTGGAGAGCGGCGTGATCGGGCTGCGACCCGGAAATAGCCAGCCTTGCGGCAGCATCACGCCGCGGCGTTTGCCCTCGCGCCACCAGGCGCGCAGAAGCCCGAGCAGCTGCGGCGACAGCATGGCGTGGCGGTCCTTGCGGCCCTTGCCCTGCTCGACGCGGATCAGCATGCGCGTCGAATCGATGTCGCTCACCTTGAGCGCCACGATCTCCGACACCCGCAACCCCGCCCCGTAGCCCGTGCCAAGCGCCGCCTTGTACTTCGGTCCCGGTGCGGCTTCGAGCAGCCGCGCCACCTCCTCGACGCTCAGCACCAGCGGCAGCTTGCGTGGCTGGCGGATGACGGTGAGACGGCGCGAGAGATCGGGCCGGTCGAGCGTCACGGTGAAGAAGAAGCGCAGCGCCGAGACCGCGCTGTTGATCCCCGGCGGCCGCATGCCGCTCTCGGTCTGGTGTAATTGGAAACGCCGCAGATCCTCAGCCGTCGCGGTATCAGGCGAGCGCCCGATGAAGGCTGCAAACGCCTTCACGCAACGGATATAGTCTCGGCGCGTATCCTCGGTGAAGCCGCGCATGGACATGTCTTCGATCATGCGCTCGCGAAGTGCGCTGCCGGATGGATGCGTAGGGACGGTCATCGGATGCTCCTCTCAAGCTGAAGGTTGACACTTCATGCTCGGAGGCCGATGGCCGTCCGTCACCCCTGATCGATTAAAGC
>NZ_JAMYQL010000117.1:0-814 GCF_040320865.1 Mesorhizobium sp. M0598
ACCGCCCTTTGTCGTTTGGCGGGGGGGGCGGGTTTTTTTTTAAACCACCCGGCCCTACCCCCCCTACTTTTGTGCCACAAACTTAGGACCAAAAACCCGGGCCGGCCCCCGGGGCGGCCGGCGATTTCCTGCCTATTGCGGAGTCATCGATGTCCAGCCCGGAAAATCCGATCCTGTCGGTCACCCGCGTGGAGGCCGTCTACAACGGCGCCATCGCCGCCCTGCACGGTGTCGACCTGTCGGTCGGCAAAGGCGAGATCGTCGCACTGCTCGGCTCCAACGGCGCCGGCAAGACGACGCTGCTACGCGCCATATCCAATCTCCTCCCGGCCGAGCGCGGCACCGTTACCGCTGGCCGGATCACTTTCGAGGCCGAGGATGTCTCCAGGGCAAGCCCCTCCCACCTCGTCCGCAAGGGTCTGGTCCAGGTCCTCGAGGGCCGACACTGCTTCCGCTCGCTGACGATCGAGGAGAACCTTCTGACCGGCGCGCTCGGGCGTTCGTCCTCGCGCACCGGCGTCAAGGCCGACCTCGACCGCGTCTATGCGCTTTTCCCCAGGCTCGCCGAGAAGCGGCGAACCCGGTCCGGCCTCACCTCCGGCGGCGAGCAGCAGATGACGGCTATCGGCCGCGGTCTGATGTCGCGGCCGAAACTCTTCGTGCTGGACGAGCCTTCGATGGGGCTGGCGCCGCTGATCGTCGACGAGATTTTTAGCGCCTTGAAGCGGCTCAATCGGGACGAAGATCTTTCGATCCTTGTCGCCGAGCAGAATTCGGCAGTGACGCTGAAATATGCCGACCGCGCCACCGTGCT
>NZ_JAMYQL010000118.1:0-809 GCF_040320865.1 Mesorhizobium sp. M0598
CCGCTTCGTGCTCACGCAGAACCGCGATGATCTGCTCTTCCGTAAACCGCTTTCTCTTCATCAGTCCGTCCTTCAATCGAGGCCGGACTCTAATCTCAGATGGTTACCCGTGGCAGGTCACAGATTCGGGACATGGTGATCTGTTCATAGTCAGACATGGCGACCGAACCAATGAAGGCGGGCTATCTTGCAGGCTCGGGGGTCAGCCGACTAACACGGTCTCGATTCAATTTCCCTTCTGACCGGACGCTGACAATCCACAGGTGTGGTTCCCCTATCGGCGGTGACAATGCTCGACGACTGGCTCAGGAGTCCGTGTCTTGCCTTCCAAACGCGGAAAAGCAGTGTATCTCGACGGTCTTCGATCTCTGTTGGACCGGACCACAGCCGGTCGGGTAGCGCGGTTGTCGCTGCGCGGGGCCGCGGTCTGCGGTAGGGCTGGTCGGTTGGTGCTTCGAGGAGGCCGGCGAGCGGCTCTTCGCCTTCACCCGGCTGCCCGGGAGCCAATGGAAAAGCCCTGAACAAAAACGCGGCAGAGCGTCTCCATGAGGAGTTCAAGTGCGCATCAGGCCCAGACCGTGCTGCCTTCGGCCGAAACTGCAGCCACGCTTTTCTTGGGTGGACGGTGTCCGGCCAAATCTCGACGCTCGCGCAATATTACCAAGGCGCCGTTTCGTGCCCTTTGGGCTTTGGGCGTGTCCATCATTCGATCACAATCAGCTGCCGTGGCGACTGTGCCAGGCACTCGGCCTGCTTGTCGGTGATAAGGATGCTTTCAGTGATTTCGATGCCCCAGTCGCCAAACCACA
>NZ_JAMYQL010000119.1:0-699 GCF_040320865.1 Mesorhizobium sp. M0598
GCGCAGAAGACCGGCTTCCCGGCCGATCACATCGTCGGCAATGTCTGGTCGAATTCGGAAGAGGATGTGATCCCCGCGGGCGATGCCGCCAAGGGCTATACGGCCATCACCACCCAGGCGTCAGGCGAGCAGTATCCGGTGGTCCAGGAGATCGTCAAAACGGTCTACGGCGCCGGCAAAGGCAATCTCGACGAAAAGAGCCGTATCGGCTCGGTCTACCACAATCTCGGCATCGTCAACGGCATCCTCAATGTCGAGGCGGTCCGCATCGCGCAGACCAAGTTCGGCAACCGCACGCTCACCGGCGACGAAGTCCGCTGGGGCTTCGAGCATCTCAAGCTCGATCCGGCACGCGTCGAGGCGCTGGGCGCCAAGGACCTGTTCCACTCGATCAACGTCTCCTGGGACAATCACGAAGGTGACGGCTACGTGACCTTCCAGCAGTGGGACGGCAAGAAGTGGAACGTCGTCTCCGACTGGATTGCGCCCGACTGGAAGCTGCTGCGTCCGATCATCGAGAAGTCGTCCGAGGCCTATGCCAAGGAAAAGGGCATTAAGATCCGCACGGCCGAAGACGCCGAAGCAGTGGTCAGCAACTGAAGTCCAACAACTCGCGGCCGGCCCCCCGGGCGGCCGCGCATTTCAGGCGTTTTGGGGGGGCTAGTAGTGCCGCCCGGCAAAAACCCAAAATTGGGGACC
>NZ_JAMYQL010000120.1:0-690 GCF_040320865.1 Mesorhizobium sp. M0598
CCGTATAGCCCTTGGCGGCATCGCCCGCGGGGATCACATCCTCTTCCGAATTCGACCAGACATTGCCGACGATGTGATCGGCCGGGAAGCCGGTCTTCTGCGCGGTCTTGAGCGCAACCGGGTTCATCACGCCCCAGCCGCGCAGCACCACATAGTCGGGATGCTCGCGACGGATCGTCAGCCACTGGGCCTGCTGCTCGTTGCCTGGATGCGGAACCTCGATCTGCGACAGCTCGAAGCCGTATTTCTGCGACAGCAGCTCATAGATCGGAATCGTCTCCTTGCCATAGGGCGAGCCGTGATAGAGCACGACGATCTTCTTGCCCTTGAGCTTGTCGAGGCCACCTTCCTTGGAGGCGATATAGTTCACGATGCCCGAGGTCTCGCTGTAGGGATTGAGCAGCAGCGGGAAGACGTAAGGGAACACGCGTCCGTCCGTGGTGTCGGTGCGGCCGTGGTTGATGGTGATCAGCGGCACCTTGTCATCGGTGATGCGGTCGATCATGGCATAGGCGATACCGACCGAAAGCGGGTTCCAGGCGGCGATGCCGGGATTGCTCTTCAATCGTTCATAGACCTCGACGCCTTTCTCGACCTCATACTGCGTCTCGCCCTCGCTCCAGGTCAGCTTGACGCCGTTGACGCCGCCGTCGCGGATGTTGATCAGGTTGAGATAGTCGATGAAGCCGC
>NZ_JAMYQL010000121.1:0-660 GCF_040320865.1 Mesorhizobium sp. M0598
AGGGCGACGGGTTGACGGAGTTGTGGTGCACCGAATGCACCCATTTGTAGAGCGGCGGCCAGTGGATTGCCCGGTGCAGCAAGAAGAAATGCGTCTCGTGGATGATTGGCACTACCAGCGCCAGGCAAAACAGGTAGACGGGATGCTCGGCGACTGTCAGCCACGGCGCGTAGCCATTGGCATAGGCGTAGAGGATCGCGACCTCGATCGCCGTCCAGATCGGCATGCCGGTGCCGAAGGTACGCAGCATGTTGTCGAGGTTCTGGTTCTCGAAGAAGAAAGCCTTGCTCTTCTGCTCGGAGGGCCATTTGCCGTTGTATTTGAAGCGATTGCCCTGGACTCTCAAAATGTAGAGCCGGAGCTCGAAGACGCCGAAGAAGACAAGCAGCGCCGCGCAGTTGACGAGGAAGAGCCTGAAGATCCATCCGACGCTCAGCGTCTTCATGACCTCGACGTCGGGCAGCACGTAGTGCCACCACGCGACCGCCGAGAGCGCGAACAGCAGATTGTAGGGCAGGAAATAGTGCGGCAGCCATTTCAGCAGCGCCAGCGGACGAGGCGGAAAGGCGAACAGCGGCGCGGTGCCTGCCGGCTCGCTCGGAGCCCAGTCGCCTCTTTTGTTGCGCGTGCCGTATTTCAGGTCGTCCATGTCGATCTCAC
>NZ_JAMYQL010000122.1:0-654 GCF_040320865.1 Mesorhizobium sp. M0598
TTAGCGGCGCTGGGCGCCGATCTGCCGGGAGCCGTACGGGCGTTGCCAAGTGACGGCGCGATAGCGGTTTCGCAGGATGCTTCAAAGGATAAGCCCAAGGCACGGTTCTCACTTGCCGGCGTGCAGATGAAGCTGTCGGTCAGAATGGAAACTGGAAAAGGCGGGGGCCTTACCTTGCCGATGGACGACGAGCAAGGCCGGTACATCGCCAAGTTTTCTTCAACGGTGTTTCCGGGCGTTTCGGAGAACGAATTCGCCAACCTGGCGCTGGCCGCAGCAATCGGCATGGAGGTGCCTGAATGCGAACTGGTCGAGAAGTCCAATTTTGAGGGCATTCCCGAAGAATTCAACACGCTGTCGGAGGGCAAGGTCCTTCTCGTCAAACGTTTCGATCGCGGCGCCGATGGCGATAGGATTCACATTGAGGATTTTGCTCAGGTCTTCGGTGTCTATTCCTCGCGCAAATACGAGGGCGCTGCTTACCATGACATAGCCTTGGCCCTTGGCGCGGCCGTCTCGCCTACGGCTGCTCTCGAATTCGTCCGCCGCCTGGTGCTGACGGTCATCACCGGCAATGGCGACGTGCACCTGAAGAACTGGTCTTTGATTTATCCCGGTAAAGGCGACAAGCCGGTGCTTGCACCAATCTACGAC
>NZ_JAMYQL010000123.1:0-619 GCF_040320865.1 Mesorhizobium sp. M0598
GCGCGCCGCTTCCGACAGCGCCATCGCCGCGGCGAGGTGCGGAGCAGCGCTCGGCTATTGGGTGACCGGCGGTGACATTGCCGCCCGCATTGGGTGGGCGCAGGAGCTTGTGCGCGGCAAGGCGACGAAGGACGCGATCCGGCTGATCACCGATCTGGTCGGCACCGGCGTCGCCAGTCAGGAGTCCGTTCCGGCTGCATTCGCCGTGCTGGAAGTCGCCGGCGATGATCCCTGGCAAGCGGCGGTCATCAGTGCCAATCTCGGTGGCGACACCGATACGATCGGCGCCATCGCGACCGGCATGGCCGGCGCCTGCACCGGCTTTTCCCGACTGCCTCAGAACCGCATTGCAGACCTCAAGGGCATCGACATTGCGGCGGTTGGCGCGCTCACCGCCGACCTTGTTGCGGCCCGTGTATCCAAGCGCCGTGCCGACAGGACGGGTCCCGGCAAGGATGCGGCGATATGAGTGGGCGTGTCGTCCATGTCGGCAGCGCGGTGGTCGACTATGTCTACCGCATCGACGCCTTGCCGGCGCCGGGTACGGAGAAGACGGCGTCGAGCTACACGCAAGTCGCCGGCGGCGGCTTCAACATGATGGTCGCGGCCAGCCGCACCG
>NZ_JAMYQL010000124.1:0-583 GCF_040320865.1 Mesorhizobium sp. M0598
GGGCGCGGGCGCTGTCCAGTATCTGCCTGGTCTTGCCTTGCAGCTCTTCCTGCCTGGCCTGCAAGGCTAGCGTGTCGCCCTCGACATAGGGCCGCCGGTAGAGCGTCTCCAGCACCGCCCGGGTCTTGAGCACCTGATAGATCGAAAGCGCCGGGCAGCGGCTTGCATTGGCGCCGCTGGTGCGCTCGGCTTGGCCTGGTTTGAGATGGGCATCGATCTTGTGTTCCACCACCGGCTGGATGGCGTTGAGCAGGTTCAGCGCCGACTTGCGGTGCCAGCGCAACACCGGCTTCGGGCTGCGAGCTAGTGGCAGCAGGGAGGCGCAAAGATTGCCCATCGTCTCGAGGTTGTTGTCGAGCTTAAACCCGGGAGCGGCCCGTAACACCTCGAGCCTGTCCAGCCCCGGCTGTGCCAGCGCACCGAGATCGTCCAACAACTGCGCCTTGCCCAACGCCTTGAATATACCCGCGATGGCAAGGACATCGGCCTGCTGCAACCGATCCTCGGCATAGTCGAGATAGTGCGCCAGCTGATGCAGCCGGTCCTTCAGCAAGGCGGGTTCGGCGACCTCGCCGGCGGTCTC
>NZ_JAMYQL010000125.1:0-558 GCF_040320865.1 Mesorhizobium sp. M0598
ATCTCCCCGCCAGGGCAAAAGAGGGGCTATGAAACTGGGAGCAAACGATGACTGTCCAAAAAGAAGACTATCGAACCAACAGAGCCGACTACGCCATAGCTGCCATGCATAGCCGAGCGACCGCTGAGGGCGATCGTGACGATTTGGTGGCGAGGAAAAAGTCCCTGTGGGTAACAGATCGGCGATCTGCAAAATTGGCTGCAAACCCGTCCGAAAGCTCGCCAGAACCCAAGGCAAAACCGCGCGGTAAGTGAATCGGACGCCAGCCACTTTCTTACCGCCGCGTACTTCGTTCGCATGGTTCGATTATATTAGAGGTATCTAAAATACCAACCAGCCAGTCGAGCATTCCCTAAAGGCTCGCTGGTCAGGCCCAGCGGCCGCCCCCTAACCCAAGCTGCTGGGCCGCCCGCTAAGGAAGTGCGTTGTATCACTGATACGGTCGTCGGTGACCCCCTCCGTACCGCGGCCGTGATCGCAACCACGTCACCGATGCCAAGGCCCCGCATCGGTACCACTCAAACGAATGGCAATTTTCTGTCTGGATGCGTTTAGTAT
>NZ_JAMYQL010000126.1:0-551 GCF_040320865.1 Mesorhizobium sp. M0598
TTCCCGGCACTTTTTGTGGAGGGCTCACTCTATCGGTCGGAGCGGTGGTCAATCTTGCCGCGGGAACGTATGTTATCAGGACGGGAGGGCTTTCGCTCTCCTCCGGCGCGGTTCTCGATGCAGCTGACGGTACCACCATCGTTCTACTCGACGATCAGGCCACCACCACAATGCAGGCCGGCGCCAAGCTACGCCTGACGGCGCCGACCAGCGGCCCGTGGATGGGGATCGCGCTAGCTCAAAAACCCCAAGGCGTGGAGAGAACCTCCACGCTCATTGGCGGTGGCGATACAGATCTAGGCGGTATAGTCTATCTGCCGTCACAAAAGCTTTTTCTTACAGGTGGCGGTGCATTGTCGACCGACAGTAAGCCTCGCATCTTTGTGGTCAACCGGATCGAGATGAACGGCAATGGCTCAATTTATCTTGCTGGCGCAAGTGCCTTATTGACAACGAATTCTGCAACGAGACTGATGAAATGAACTTGGCTATAGCCAGCGCAGTGTTGTGAGACAGACTGCATTTGAGGTTCGCTTGCTTCCGTGTTGGAC
>NZ_JAMYQL010000127.1:0-549 GCF_040320865.1 Mesorhizobium sp. M0598
GCAAGGCCTTGTGCGGCCACCAGGCCGAATTCGGCTGCGTAGCCGCGGATCGTGTTGGAAAGCTGCGTGCGCCGCCGCACCAGCTGCTCGCGCACCCCAAACAGCATCTGCGCCGCTTGCTGCTCGCCGCTCTTGATCCCAACAAAGCGTGTCCTGGGCCGGCTCATCGCCTCGCAGATCGCCTCGGCGTCAGCCGCGTCATGCTTGCCGCGCCGCACATACGGCTTCACGTGCTGCGCCGCGATCAGCACCACCTCATGACCCAGCCCCGACAGCGTGCGCGCCCAGTAATGCGAGCCACCGCACGCCTCCAGCCCGATCCTCACCGGCGCAAGCTTGGCGAAGAACGGGACTACCGCCCGCCGTTGCAATTTACGCACCAGCACCGAACGCTCCGCAGCGTCGACACCATGCAGCTGAAAAACACTCTTGGACGTATCCATGCCAATACGGATAAGGTGTTCCACGGACGGCTCCCTTGTTTGAGATCTCAACGAACTCATTCTGGCACATCCGATGCCGTCGGGCGCCGTCCACCCCATCATGCCG
>NZ_JAMYQL010000128.1:0-537 GCF_040320865.1 Mesorhizobium sp. M0598
CACCACGACCCTGCGCAAGCATGTCGCGGATCTGGAGGCCAGCACGACGGCGCGCTTCGAAGCGTCGGCCAAGACAGGCAAGGTCCGCAGGTTCAAGGAGTTCTTTGACGGCGCCGCCAGCTGGAGCCGCGTCGAGCGCATCATCGCCCGCGTCGAGGTCAGTGCCCAAGGTACTGACACCCGCTTCATCGTCACCAATCTGGCCGGTGGCAAGGCCAAGGCGCTCTACGCGGACCTTTACTGCCGGCGCGGCGCGGCCGAGAACCACATCAAGTCGTGGAAGACGCATCTTGCCGCCGACCGCACATCCTGCACCAGAGCGACGGCCAACCAGTTCCGGCTATTCCTGCATGCCGGTGCTTACTGGTTGATGTGGGGCTTGCGGGCCGCGATGCCGAGGCGCTCGAGCTTTGCCGTCGCCCAATTCGACACGCTGCGATTGCGCCTCATCAAAATCGCTGCGCGGGTGGTCGAGATGAAATCGCAAATCCGCCTGCACCTGCCGACATCGTGCCCCGACCAGCGCATCCTGCGCAT
>NZ_JAMYQL010000129.1:0-535 GCF_040320865.1 Mesorhizobium sp. M0598
TTCACTCCAGGGCATGGTTGCCACCGCCCAGGATGCTGTTCCGGACGATATTGGCGCGCTGAGAGCAGCGCTGACCGCGGCGCTGGCCAGAGCCGAAGACGAGGCCGCACGCGCTGCGCTGGTCGAGGCCGAACTGGCGGTCGCCAGGGCCAAGGCATCGGATGATGCGGCGCTGATCGCACATCAGGATCTGACGATCCGGAAGCTGCAGCGGGCGCTGCATGGTCAAAGTTCTGAACGTGCCGCCCGCCTGCACGACCAGATGGAACTCACCTTCGAGGAACTCGAGAGCACGGCAACGGAAGACGAGATCGCCGCCGAACAGGCAGCGGCGCGGACCACCGAGGTGGCGCCTTATGTGCGCAAACGACCGGCGCGCCAGCCATTTCCCGAGCACCTGCCGCGCGAACGCGTGGTCGAGCCGGCGCCGACCGCTTGCCACTGCTGCGGCGGTCATCGGCTGCGCAGGCTGGGTGAGGATATCACCGAGACGCTGGAGGTGGTGCCGCGGCAATGGAAGGTGATCCAGCACGTG
>NZ_JAMYQL010000130.1:0-523 GCF_040320865.1 Mesorhizobium sp. M0598
CCAACTTCACCGTGCTGCCCGAGATCGCGGTGGCCAAGGTCAATGCCGACGCCCCGTTCGACAAGATCTGCTACATCGGCTGCGGCGTCACCACCGGCATCGGCGCGGTGATCAACACGGCCAAGGTCGAGCAAGGCGCGACGGCGATCGTCTTCGGCCTCGGCGGCATCGGCCTCAACGTCATCCAGGGATTGCGCCTTGCCGGCGCCGACATGATCATCGGCGTCGACCTGAACAACGACAGACGAGCCTGGGGCGAGAAATTCGGCATGACGCATTTCGTCAATCCGAAGGAGATCGACGGCGATGTCGTGGCTCATCTCGTCAATATGACCAAGCGCGGCGCCGACCAGATCGGCGGCGCCGACTACACGTTCGACTGTACCGGCAACACCAAGGTCATGCGGCAGGCGCTAGAATCGTCGCATCGCGGCTGGGGCAAGTCGGTCATCATCGGCGTTGCCGGCGCCGGCCAGGAGATCTCGACGCGGCCGTTCCAGCTGGTCACCGGCCGCACCTGGAT
>NZ_JAMYQL010000131.1:0-509 GCF_040320865.1 Mesorhizobium sp. M0598
CTCTACCGGCGGCCCTATGTCGAGGGCGACACGCTAGCCTTGCAGGCCAGGCAGGAAGAGCTGCAAGGCAAGACCAGGCAGATACTGGACAGCGCCCGCGCCCTCATCGACGCCGACCTTTCCTACATGAGCTGGAACGTGATCGCCGAGATCGAGGCGAAGGAGCCGCTCGAAGCGCTCGACACCTTCATGGCGCAGAACGCATCGATGGTCCAGGCCCAGCATGCAGCCGCCAGCTTCGATGTCCATCGGGTCCTTCAGGCCATGGACCACGAGCCGAGACCGCCGCAAGGCGATGCCGGACTGATGCGGCTGCCGGTGGTCGACATGCAAGGCCGGCCGCTGGCCAGCGAAGCCGAGTTGCGCTATTCCATTTTCCACCGCTTGACCTCGGGCGCGGTGAAGGTGGTGGCGGTGCAGCTAAAGGGAACTCCGACTGGCGCCATGCTGACACGCACGTTCACCGTGGAGGGCGTGCCCTACCGCATGGACCTGTTCGGCGGCAGCAA
>NZ_JAMYQL010000132.1:0-508 GCF_040320865.1 Mesorhizobium sp. M0598
CCGGGTCAGGTCGGCGCTCGACAGCGATCGGACTGCGGCGTTCCTGGATACGTGCGTGGCCTTCCAATACAGCTTCAACGTCGCGCAGAGGTCGGGGGCGGGGCTTGCCGCCGACGATCCAACCTTCTTTGCCAAAGGCATCTTGATCGTTGTGCCGGACGAGATGTGGCCGGCCGAGTTCGGCACGCGCGATGTGGTGATGTCTGCCGAGGACGTCAAGTGCCATTCGCGCTGGCTGCACGGCAAGGACCGGATCAAGGCCGACACCGCGCTCGAGTGCGTCGGCATGCTGCAGGCGACGGAGGTGTTCGCGCCCGGCTCTTTGGTTGCGGTTCCGAGCGCCGAACAAAAAAAGCTCGACGGCGATTTTGACGGCGACACCGTCGTCATCATCGGCGACCGGCCTCGCCTTTACGAGCATGTGCGCCAGTTCGACGCGCAGCTGCAGGCGCGCGGCATTGCCTCGATGAAGCCGCCGAAGTCGCACACGCCGGCCATTGAGAACGGC
>NZ_JAMYQL010000133.1:0-501 GCF_040320865.1 Mesorhizobium sp. M0598
TGAGTGCTCGTGCGAGCAAGGCCGAGCGGCGCGCACCCAAAACGGCTTCGGGCAGCAAGGGGATCTGGAAGAAAACCGCGTAACTGCTCCGCAGAAACTGCGTCGGAGATCGTAGGGCATGGGTAAACACCACCTCGGGATGGGGCGCATTCAGGATGACGAGCTTGTCCAGGCGATGAGTCAACTTTGCCCCGGCGGCCCAAGCGACGATGCCGCCCCAGTCATGGCCGACGAGGTGAAACCTTCCGATGCCGAGCGCGTCGGCCAGGGCGACGACATCGCCGAGGAGCTTGGGGAGCGTGTACTCGCGGATGCCCTCTGGCTTGTCGCTGGTGTTGTAGCCCCTCTGGTCGGGAACGATGACCCGATATCCGGCGGAAGCGAGCGTACCGATCTGCCGTCTCCAGCCGATCCAGAAGTCCGGGAAGCCGTGCAGGAGCATGACCGGCTTACCCCCGGCAGGCCCGGCCTGAACGACATGAAGCCGAATGCTTCCGGCGT